>NZ_VYTZ01000020.1:0-120244 GCF_008728085.1 Microbispora cellulosiformans
TCGTCAACGCGTTCGCCGCCGGCACATTCAGCGCCATCGGCACAGGAGCCAGCAGCGCCAGCGTGGCCAGCATCACCGGCCACGGACGTCGGGACATAACAAGGATTCCTTCCTGACATCAGGAACACAGTCAAGGCAAAAGCGCGCGCCGCCGCGCCGTTGCCGGTGGACGAGGTTCCGAGAGGGGTGCCGCCTCCGGTTCCTTCGACCGAGCCGTGCGTTTCTCGTGACGTTCGCTCCGAATTGCCCGGTTTCTAACACGCGCGCCATCCGCTGTCACTCCGGCGGATTCCTGCGGGTGATCGAACCGAATCGATTGTTATCGGGCATCCACTGTCAGGACCGAGCCGACGCCTGCCTCACCGGCGCATCCACCTGCGAACCGCCGCCGGATAAGCGCCCGCGGAGGTGGCCCGGGCGACCGGAGGCGGCAAGGCGGCACCGGATGGGCACCGTGAAAATTTCAGCGCGCGTCAATCCCGGACGTAGGATGTTTTTCGATCAACGAACGCCGAAATGCCGGCGGGAGAGGCCGGACAGCCGCGGGATCGCTTTTTCACCGTTGAGCATGCGGCATCGGCGAACAGCGGGCCGGGATCGCTCACCGGTGAGACATCCCATGCCTGTGCGTGAGGGGTGCGGCGTCTTCCGCTTCCTTCGGAGGCAGTGATATCGCCATCCGGCGCCGGTCGATTTCCCGTCGCCGGGAACCGCCGCGGACCCTGCCTCCGGACCCTGCCTTCACCGTTCCAGGCGTACGGGATCGGCGGGGCCGCTGCGGCGGACCAGCCAGGCGTCGGTGATGTGGTTGAACATCGCCTTGGCCGCGCCGTCGGGGTCGTGGGCGGCGATGCGCTCGTAGATGCGGCGGTGGCCGAGGTTGGAGGCCACGCACAGAGCCCGCTCGGACCGGCCCATGTAGCGCGCGGTGTTGACGACCTGGCTCTCCAGCGAGCGGACCACTCCCCGGGCGATGCGGTTCCCGGAGGCTCGCATGACCACGTCGTGGAAGACGCGGTCGTGCTCCTCGTACGTCAGGTGGTCGTCCACGAGCTCGTCCATCCGGTCGACCAGCGCGCGGAGCCGGTCGACGGTGTCCTGGTCCGCGAGGCGGGCGGCGACGTTGGCCATGTCGGCCTCCAGCACCCGCCGGGTGACGACGACGTCGTCGAGGATCGCCAGGCTCTCGTCCTCGGCGATGGTCGCCGCGAGGACGAGCTCGTCGAGCATGTCCCACGACGTCGACGGGGTGACCATGGTGCCGGCGCCCTGGCGCACCTGCACCAGGCCCTTCTCCTGCAGGATCTTCACCGCTTCGCGGACCACGGTCCGGCTCACCGAGAAGGCCTCGCACAGCGCGGGCTCGGGGGGCAGCGGCGTCCCCGACGGATGCACGCCGCGCACGATGCGCACCACCAGCTCCGCCGTCACCGCCTTGGCGAGGCTCGCCGGCCGCCGTACCCAGGCAGGCGGCGACGGTACTTCGCGGGCCGTTTCCTGCGATGCCGTCATCTCATCCTCCGATGGCCTGCGGGGACAGCACGCCATCGGCGAGTATATGTCAGCAGTATTGACGTCAGACGTCATACGAGTTACGTTCTCGCCGCAGACGGCCGGGTCAACCGGCCACGCTCTGGAGAGTGACAGCCATGAAGCAGCGAACACTGTGGTCGGCCGTCCTGGTCGCGGGGCTGACCGTGTCGGGATGTGGCAGCGCCACCCGTACGGCTCCCTCACCTGCCGGTTCCGGAACCTCCTCGAAGCTGGTGGTGTGGGACTGGAAGTCGGGCGACGCGACCGCGGCCTCCTATATCGAGAAGGCGAAGGCCGACTTCGCCAAGAAGCACCCGGACGTGACGGTCGAGTTCGTGGCCCAGCCGTTCGATCAGTACTACACCCTGCTCGGCACGGCCATCCAGTCCAGCACGGGGCCGGACGTCATGCTGTTCAACGGAGGCGGGCAGCTGCGTGACCGCGTGGACGCGCTCCTCCCGATCGACGAGTACGTCGCCGAGGACCGCCAGCGCCTCGCGGGCTGGGACGCGTTCAGCAAGGACGGCAAGGTTTACGCCGCGCCGGTGACGCTGCAGGGACACCCGATCTACTACAACAAGGAGGTCTACGAGAAGGCGGGGCTCGACCCGGCCAAGCCGCCCGCGACGTGGGACGAGCTCATGACCGACTGCGCCGCCGTCAAGAAGGCCGGGAAGAGCTGCTTCGCGCTGGGCAACAAGGAAGGCTTCGGCATCCAGTTCTTCCTCTCGGGCCTGGGCTCGGGTGTGCTGACGCCCCAGGAGTACGACGACTGGATCGCCGGCAAGCGCGACTGGACCTCTCCCCACGTGAAGCAGATCTTCACGCTGTGGAAGGACGTCAACGACAAGGGCTACAACAACGCCGGGGCCAACTCGACCGCGATGTTCAACGACTCGTGGGCGATCTTCCAGTCCGGCAAGGCCGCCAACGTCATCGGACTGATGTCGGACATCGGGCACTGGAAGGACTTCGGCGAGTTCCTGCCGCCCGACAAGATCGGCGTGATGCCGGCCCCGGTCGTGACCGACGGAGCCACGCCGAGCCTCGCCTACGACGGCGGCATCGGTTACGGGGTCGCGAAGTGGACGAAGGACCCGAAGCTGGCGGCCGACCTGGTGCGGTCCCTGACCTCGACCGAGGCCCTGACCGCGTTCTACGCCAAGGCCGGCGCGATCGCCTCCGACACCACCATCGACGCGTCGCAGTCCGGCCCGGCCGCCGGCGCGATCGTGTCGGCGATCAAGGGGGGTAAGCCCGCCCTGCACGTCGCGCTGTCCTCGAAGACGCTGGACCTGATGGGACGGGTGTCGCAGAAGCTGCTGAGCGGGTCGCTGACCGTCGACAAGGCGATGGACCAGATGGCCGCGGCCGACAAGGCGAGCTGACCGTGCCAATGAAAGGCTCCTCCCCGCTGGTCCGCCCGGGCGTGCCCGGGCGGGCCGGCGGTCCGGACACCACCCGGCAGGCGGGCCACCGGGCCACCGGAACGGGCTCCCGGCGGGCGGCGCGCTCGGAGCGTCTCGCGCCGTACGTCCTGGTGGCCCCGGCCGTACTGATCATCCTGGGACTGCGGCTCTACCCGCTGATCCTCGGCGTCAACTTCTCCTTCACCGGCGACGGCGACCGGAACGGGATGGTCGTCGGGCTCGACAACTACCTGGAACTGGCCGACGACCCGCTGTTCCGCACCGCACTGGGCAACGTGGGGCTGCTCGTGCTGCTGCTGCCCGTGGCGGTGGCGATCCCGGGCCTGCTGGCGACGTTCATCTACCTGCGGGTCCCCGGGCACCGGGTGTTCCGCAGCGTCTACTTCTTCCCCGCCGTGCTCTCGCCGGTGATCGTGGGCTCGATCTTCAACCTGATGCTCGCCTTCGACGGCCCGCTGAACACCGTGCTCGGCACGATCGGCATCGGCCCGGTCGACTGGCTCGGCGACCCGGGGGTCACCATGTTCACCGTCGTCGGCGTGCATGTGTGGGCGACGTTCGGGATGGCGCTGGTGGTCTTCCTCGCCGGGTTCTCGACCCTCGACTCCTCACTGCTGGACGCCGCTCAGATGGACGGCGCGTCACTGGCCCGGACGATCTGGCACGTGGTCATCCCGAGCCTGTCCCGCACCATCGCGTTCGTCCTCGTGACCACGATGATCGGGATGCTGACGTCGATGTTCGGCCTGCTGTACGTCATGACCAGCGGCGGCCCGGAGGGCTCGACGTATCTGCCGGAGTACTACATCTGGATTCAGCAGGGACAGATGAACCGCCCGGCGCTCGCCTCCGCCGCGTCGACGGTTCTCTTCCTCATCATGCTCGTGGTGGGGCTGGCGCAGGTCGGCCTGCTCCGCCGCGCGGGAAGGCAGGACTGATGCGCGGCAGGCGCCTGAGCGGCTGGGTGGCCGCCGTTCCGATGGCGGCCCTCGCGCTGGCCACGGTCTACCCCCTGGTGTTCACCGCCAACGTGGCCATGAAGACCCGGCGCGAGTACGTCCTCGACCGGTTCGCCCCCCTGAACTCCCCGCACTGGGAGAACATCGGCACGGCCTGGTCCGACGCCGGGATGGCGCGGTACTTCGCCAACTCGCTCCTCGTGGTGACGGTCTCGGTGGCCCTGTTGCTGCTGCTCGGGTCGATGGCGGGCTTCGCACTGAGCCGGCTGCGGTTCCGCGGCTCCAGAATGATCTTCCTGGGCTGTCTCGCGGCGCTGTTCGTGCCGTTCCAGGTGATCATGGTGCCGCTCGCCCGCGTCATGGCGGACACCGGCCTCATCGACACCTATCCGGGACTGATCCTCGCCTACGTCGCGCAGTGGCTCCCGTTCACCGTCTTCCTGATGACCAGCCACTACACGACGATCCCGATGGAGATCGTGGACGCGGCGAGGATCGACGGCAACACCGTCTACGGCGTCTACCGGCGAGTCATGATCCCGCTGGGCAGGCCGGCGCTGTTGTCGGTCGGCATCCTCGACACCCTGTTCTGCTGGAACGACGTGCTGATCGCCCTGCTGACGATGAACTCGGCCGACCACCGCACCCTCATGGTCGGGGTCACCTCGCTGCGCGGGCAGTACTCCGACGACATCCCCACCTTCGCCTCCGGAGTCCTGATCGCCGCCGTCCCGGTCCTGATGATCTATCTGTTCCTCCAGCGCCAGATCGCCGACGGCGTGACCGCTGGTTCCACGAAGGGCTGACATGCGGATTTCGGGGTATCGCACGCTCAAGACGGTCCAGGACTGGGGTCGTCCGGTCGGTGACGCCAACGGCGTCTACGCCGACGGGGCCGTACCGGTCCAGATCGTCATGGTGGACACCGACGAAGGGATCACCGGGGTCGGCATCGGGCCCCACGTGCAGATCGACACGGTGTTCGCCGCCGTCGAGGGCGAGGATCCGCGCGCCGTGACGGCGCTCTACGACCGTATGCTGCGGCACACCTTCAAGGCGGGTCACGCGGGCGTCGTGTTCGGGACCATCGGCGCGATCGACACGGCGCTGTGGGACATCAAGGCACAACTGGCCGGCGAACCGCTCTGGCGTCTGCTGGGGGGACGCGACCGGCGGGTCCCCGCGTACGCCTCCGGCCTGGACATCGGCCTGACCGACGACGAACTCGTCGCGACCTACAAGGAGTACGCCGGGTACGGCCTGCGCGCCGCCAAGATCAAGGGCGGCCTCGACGTCGAACGGGACCTGTGCCGCCTGAGGCTGGTGCGCGACGTCCTGACCGAGGCGGGGCACGGAGCGCGGCCGGGCCTGATGCTCGACGTCAACGAGGCCTGGACGCGCAAGCAGGCCGTGCGGCACGTCGGCGAGATCGAACGCGTCCTCGACCTCACCTGGATCGAGGAGCCCGTACGGCGGTGGGACGCCGAGGGCATGGCCGCCGTCGGCCGCGGGATCCGGGCGTCGGTCGCGGCCGGGGAGAACCTCAGCGGGCTCGAACAGTTCCGTCCGCTGCTGGCGGCGGGGGCCGTCGACATCGTCCAGACTGCCGCCGTGTGGGGCGTCACCCACTTCCTCCGGGTGGCGGCCCTCGCGCACGCCCACGACCTGCCGGTCAGCCCGATCGGCAACACCCCGGTCGGGCTGCTGCACGCCGCGACGTCGGTGCCGAACCACCTGGTCAGCGAACTGCAGGACCTCCGGCCGCCGCTCGGCGTGTCCGCCGACCTGCACGTCGAGGACGGCGCCTTCGTGCTCGGAGACGCTCCGGGCCTCGGCCTCACGGTCGACGAGGCCGCGATCGGCGCGTTCATCCGCCGGCCCGGCGCCGTCCCGGCCGACAGCCCCAACGTACGGCCGGAGCACGCCGGGCGGCGCCTGCTCCCCGTGCCCGGCCACGGCCACCTCGCACGGCCGCACGAGCTCACCCCCGCGACCGACCGGGCGGCGAGGTGACCCGCCCCGCCCAGGCGGAAACCCGGGCCGCCGGCACGATCGTGGTGGCGCCCGCCGGAGCCGAGGACGCCGACGACACGGGCTCCGGCAGCGAGGGGCGGCCGCTGGCCACGCTGGGAGAGGCGCAGCGGCGGGCCCGTGCCGCCGCGGCCGAGGGGACGCACGACGTCACGGTCGAACTCCTGGACGGCACCTACCGGCTGACCTCGCCGCTGCGTTTCGACGCCGCCGACTCCGGCCGGAACGGGCACACCGTGACCTGGAGGGCCGCGCGCGGGGCCGCGCCGGTGCTGAGCGGCGCCACGTCCGTCACCGGCTGGGAGATCGACGACGACGCCACCGGCGTCTACCGGGCCCGGGTGAACGCCGGGTCCGACAGCAGGCAGCTCTACGTGGACGGGAAGCTCGCGCGGCACGCACGGATCAGCGTGGCGCCGTCCGACATCACCCTGACCCCCACCGGCTTCACTGTCGAGAACCCCGATCTCGCCTACCTCGCCGAGCTTCCCGACCAGAGGCGCATCGAGTTCCAGGCGATGCTGTCGTTCACCAACCGGTTCGCGCCGGTGGAGAGCATCTCCGGCTCGACTGTCGTGATGCGACAACCGGCCTGGGACAACAACACCTGGGGGTACGACGTCGTCCAGGCGCCGTTCCGGACGCCGAAGTTCTTCCTGCTCAATTCGAGGACGTTCCTCGACGAGCCCGGCGAGTGGTATCTGGACCCCACCACTGGAACGCTCTACTACAAACCCCTTCCCGGGCAGGACATCTCCAGTGCGCGGGTCGAGCTGCCCCGCCTGGAGTCGCTGGTCGAGGTCGGCGGCACCTACGACGAGCCGGCCCGCGGCCTCCGGTTCGAGGGCCTGACCTTCAGCGGCACCACATGGCTGCACCCGGGCACCTCCGACGGCTACGCGAACCAGCAGACAGGCGCCTTCATCAGCGGCGTCCAGCCCCACCGGCCGCCGGACGCGTTCACCTCGTGCGCCGCCGGCTGCAGAGAGTTCGAGGCGTCCCGCAACGGCTGGGCGCAGGCGCCCGCGGCGGTGCAGGTGTCGGCCGCGGCGGACATCGCCTTCGTGGGCTGCGCCTTCGTGAACCTCGGTTCCGTCGGGCTCGGCATCGGCAACGACGCCGGCGCCCACGCCACCGGCGTCGGGCTCGGCGCGCACCGGGTGTCGGTCGTCGGCAGCACGTTCACCGCGAGCGCCGGCGGCGGCATCATGGTCGGTGGCATCGGCCCGGACGCGCACCATCCGTCCGATCCCCGCATGGTCAACAGCGACATCGTGCTGCGTGACAACCGCGTCTACGCGACCGCCCTCGACTACCTGGACCAGGGCGCGATCGTCGCCAGCTACGTCACCCGGCTGGCCGTCGAGCACAACTACGTCTCCGACATGCCGTACATCGGCATCGGCGTCGGCTACGGCTGGGGCGCCAACGACCCGGGAGGCAGCCCGGAGTACGCCGGCCGCGGTCTCTACGACTTCCAGCCGATTTACGACACGCCGACGACCCTGAGCGACGTCCGCGTCGTGGGCAACCACGTGCGCAACGTCGTGCAGACCATGTACGACGCCGGCGGCATCTACACGCTCTCGGCGATCCCGGGCGGCGTCATCGACGAGAACCACTGCGAGAACAGCGGCCAGCTCGGGCTGTACTTCGACGAGGGGTCCCGCTACCTGAGCGCGAACCGCAACGTGTTCGCCGGCACCGCCGGACAGTGGGCCCATGCCAACAACCAGAGCGGCAACCACACCGGCGATCTCACCCTCACCGGCAACTTCTCCACCAACCCCGCGATCACCGGCATCGTCGACGGCCAACGCGGCAACGTCACCAGGGACAACGTGACGGTCACCGCCGACGCCGTCCCCGTCGAGGCCGCCCGGATCATCGACGCGGCCGGCCCCACCGGGAAGTACCGTGACGCGCCCGGCCCTTGACCACGGAGCATGCGAACGCTAACAATCGCCGGGCGACACACTCCTGCGATCAAGGAGAGGCCCGTGCTCCAGGCACAGCTGACCATCGATCCCGCCCACCGGGTGGCCCCGGTGCGGCGCCGTACGTTCGGCACGTTCGTCGAGCACCTCGGCCGCTGCGTCTACACCGGGATCTACGAGCCCGGCCACCCCACCGCCGACGCGGAGGGGTTCCGCGGCGACGTGCTCGCGCTCACCCGTGAGCTGGGCGTGACCACCGTCCGCTATCCCGGTGGCAACTTCGTCTCCGGCTACCGCTGGGAGGACGGCGTAGGCCCGCGTGAGCGGCGGCCCCGGCGGCTTGACCTGGCCTGGCACAGCACGGAGACCAACGAGATCGGGGTCGACGAGTTCGTCCGGTGGTCCCGCCTGGCCGGCCTGGAGCCGATGATGGCGGTGAACCTCGGCACGCGCGGCGTCGCGGAAGCCGTCGACCTGCTCGAATACTGCAACATCCCGTCCGGGACGACGCTGTCGGACCTGCGGGTGGCGGGCGGGGCCAAGGAGCCGCACGACATCCGCATGTGGTGCCTGGGAAACGAGATGGACGGCCCCTGGCAGATCGGGCACAAGACCGCCCACGAGTACGGCAGGCTCGCCGCCGAGACGGCCCGGGCGATGCGCATGGTCGACCCCGGCCTCGAACTGGTGGCGTGCGGCAGTTCGGGCTCCTCGATGCCGACGTTCGGCTCCTGGGAGACGACCGTCCTGGAGGAGACCTACGACCTGGTCGACCACATCTCCTGCCACGCCTACTACGAGGAGAAGGACGGCGACCTCGGCGGCTTCCTGGCCTGCGCGACCGACATGGAGCACTTCATCTCCACGGTCGTCTCCATCGCCGACCAGGTGGGCGCGCGGCTCGGCTCCGGCAAGAAGATCTCCGTGTCGTTCGACGAGTGGAACATCTGGTATCTCAGCCGGCACCAGTCGGCCCCTCCCCCGCCGGACTGGCCGGTCGCGCCGCCGCTGCTGGAGGACCACTACCACCTCGCCGACGCCGTGGCGTTCGGCGGCCTGCTCGTCACGCTGCTGCGGCACAGCGACCGGGTCGCGGCGGCCTGCCTCGCCCAGCTCGTGAACGTCATCGCGCCCATCATGACCGAGCCGGGCGGCCGGGCCTGGCGGCAGACCACCTTCCACCCGTTCGCGCAGGCCGCGCGGTACGCCTCGGGCGACGTCCTGCTCACCGAGCCGGTCGGGCCGTCGTACGAGACCGGCGAGTTCGGGCAGGTCCCGGTGCTCCACGCGGTCGCCACCCACGACGACCGGTTCACCACGGTGTTCGCGGTGAACCGGTCGGTGACCGAGCCGCTGGAGCTGGAGCTCGACACGCGGGCGCTCGGCGCCGTACGGATCGCCGAGGCGACGACGCTCACCCACGAGGACGTGTACGCCCGCAACACGGCCGACGACCCCGAGCGGGTGGCCCCCCGCCCCAACACCTCCCACCGGAGCGATCCCGCTCGGATCGTGCTGCCGCCGGTCTCCTGGAACGTGATCAGGCTGGCGAGGAGCTGACCGGCGGCGCGGTGCTGTCGCGGACCACCAGTTCGTTCGCGAGGTCGATGCGGCTCGTGGTCACCTCCGTGCCACGGGCCAGGTCGAGCAGCATCTGGGTCGCGACCACCGCCATGTCGGACAGCGGCTGGTGCACCGTGGTGAGGGCGGGCTCGACCCAGGCGGCGGCGGGCACGTCGTCGTACCCGACCACCGACAGCTCGCCGGGGACGTCGAGCCCGAGCCGCCGCGCGGCCCGCAGCACGCCGAGCGCCTGGAGGTCCGAACCGGCGAAGATCGCGGTCGGGCGGGCGGCGCCGGTCAGCAGGTCCATGCCGTGCTCGAAGCCGGCGTCGACGTAGAAGTTGCCGTACCGCACGAGGCCGGGATCGACGGCCACCCCGGCCTCGTCGTGGGCGACCCGGAAGCCGGCGACCCGCGCCCGGCTGCACAGCACGTCCTTCGGCCCCGAGACGACCGCGATGCGGCGGTG
Organism: Microbispora cellulosiformans; assembly: GCF_008728085.1. NCBI lineage: Bacteria > Bacillati > Actinomycetota > Actinomycetes > Streptosporangiales > Streptosporangiaceae > Microbispora > Microbispora cellulosiformans. The sequence goes on from NZ_VYTZ01000020.1 coordinate 9,923, forward strand.
GCCCAGTTCGAGGAGGTGGCGGGTGGCGAGCAGGCCGCCGTTCCAGTTGTTGGAACCCACCATGGGCACGGACGCGGGCGTCACGGTGTCGGAGTCGACGACGACGAACGGGATCCGCTGACGCCGCAGCCTCCGCTGCTGCGACTGCGACGGGCCGCACAGGACGAACAGCACGCCCAGGGGACGGCGGTCGAGCAGGCCGTCCAGCCACTCCTCCGGCGGCCGGTGCGCGCCCTCCAGTTGCGAGAGCGCGACCTCGATCCCCGCGGGGGCGGCGACGGAGTCCACCCCTCGGATGATCTCCATCGACCACACGGAGTTCAGCTGGTGGAACACGAGGTCGATCTGCCCCTTGAGCGGCCGCCGCCGGACACGGGGGCGGTACTTGTGCCGCGCGAGGCAGGCCTCCACCCGTTCCCGGGTGGCGGGCGCGACGTCGGGGCGGCCGTTGAGGACCTTGGACACCGTGGTCACCGAGACGCCGGTCTCCTCGGCGATGGACGCGATCGTCGCACGGTGGGGGCCCTGGGCGGAGGAAGGGCTGGTCATCGGTCCACTCGTCGTTCCCGTGGGCTGGTAGTTTCCGAAAATTTCGAGAAACTCTACCAGCGCGAGGGTCTCCGATAAGCCGAGACCAGCGCGATCACGATCCGGCCGGACGGCACTTGACTTGCCTCTTGACGCCCCTTGCCGTGGGGCTTATATTTCCGCAATATTAATCCACATTATCGAAACTTTCGGTCATATCGCCCCGGCGTTATCCGTTCGCGGCGTGCTGACGCGGCGGCGTGGTCGTGACGCGGCGGCGCCGCCAACGGAGATGGCACCGGAGGCACGAGGATGAGCACCACCAAGGCGATCGACGCGTCACCGGACGCCGGTGATCCGCGGCGGGCGGGCCCCGGCCCCGCCCGTGCGCATCGCCCTCCGGGCCGCACCTGGCGTCAGGCGCTGCGCCGCGACTGGCAGCTGTACTCGCTGGCGATCCTCCCGCTGCTGTTCTTCGTGGTGTTCCGCTACCTGCCGATGCTCGGCAACGTGATCGCCTTCCGGAAGTTCCGGCCCGGCGGCGGCGTGCTGGGCGAGGAGTGGGTCGGCCTGCGCTACGTGCGGATGTTTCTGGACGACCCGTCGTTCTGGCACGTGTTCACCAACACGGTGGTCCTCGGCGCGCTGACCCTGCTCTTCTGCTTCCCGATGCCGATCGTGCTGGCCCTGCTGCTCAACGAACTGCGCGGCCGGCGGGTCAAGCGGTTCGTCCAGTCGGTGTCCTACCTGCCGCACTTCCTGTCGATGGTGGTCGTGGCCGGTCTCGTCATGGAGCTGCTGTCGGTGGACGGGCCGGTGAACCAGGTGCTGCGGGCGCTCGGCGACGACCCGATCGCGTTCCTGCAGGAGGCGGGCTGGTTCCGGACGATCTACGTCTCCTCCGAGATGTGGCAGACGGTCGGCTGGGGGACGATCATCTATCTCGCCGCGCTCACGACGGTCGACGACCAGTTGTACGAGGCCGCCCGGATCGACGGCGCGGGCCGGTGGCGGCAGATCTGGCACGTGGCCCTTCCCGGCATCCGGCCGACCGCGGTCACCCTGCTGATCCTCAACATCGGCACGTTCATGGCGGTCGGCTTCGAGAAGGTCCTGCTGCTCTACAACCCGCTGACCTATCCGACCGCCGACGTGATCTCCACGTACCTGTACCGCATGGGCATCATCTCCAACAGCTTCAGCTACGCCGCGGCGATCGGCCTCTTCGAGGCGCTGATCGGGCTGGGCCTGGTGCTGTCGGCCAACCTGATCTCCCGCCGGACCGTGGGGACGAGCCTGTGGTGACCGTGGACCGGACCCGCGGCCGGCAGGTGTTCCGCGTGGTCAACGCCGTCGTCCTGACCGGCGTCGTGCTGGTGACCCTCTATCCCTTCGTCAACATCGTCGCGCGGTCGCTGAGCGACGAGTTCGCGATCCGGGCCGGCAAGGTCAACCTCGTCCCCGTCGGGTTCACCTTCCGTACGTACGAGTTCGTGGCGTCCGACCCGACGTTCTGGACGAACTACCGCAACACGGTGGTCTACACGGTCGTCGCCACGGCCATCGCGATGCTCATGACGACCTGCTACGCGTACGTGCTGTCGAAGAGGCACCTGAAGGGCCGCACGTTCCTGATCGGGGTCGCGGTCTTCACCATGTTCTTCTCCGGCGGCCTCATCCCCAACTACGTCCTGATCTCCAGCCTCGGGATGAAGGACACCATCTGGGCCATCGTGCTGCCGAACGCGATCAGCGTCTTCAACCTCCTGGTGATGAAGGCGTTCTTCGAGGGCATCCCGGCGGAGCTGGAGGAGGCCGCCGCCATCGACGGCATGAGCACGTACGGCATCCTGCTGCGGATCGTGCTGCCGCTGTCGAAGGCGGTCATCGCCACGATGGTGCTCTTCTACGCCGTCTCGTTCTGGAACTCGTGGTTCCCCGCCTTCCTCTACATGACGCAGAGCGACCTGTTCCCGGTGACCGTCTACCTGCGCAACCTCATCGCGGGGGCCACCACGGGCACGTCCGTCGGCGCCGACGCCACCGACATGACCGTGGCCACCAACATCAAGGCGGTGACGATGGTGCTCACCGTCCTCCCGATCCTGACGATCTATCCCTTCGTGCAGCGGTATTTCGTCAAGGGAGTCATGCTCGGCGCGGTGAAGGGATAGCCGCGCCGGATCCTCGCGCTCAGCCAGCCCCGCTCCCCCAGGGAAAGGACCCCCCTCTCATGCAGAAGATCAACCGGCGTCAGGCGATGATCGCCATGGGTGCGTTCGCCGCGCTCGCCGGCTGCGGCAGCGGTGACGAGACCGGTGACGAGACCGGCGGTAAGAAGAGCGGCGAGGCCCTCTCGGCGAACCGGGACGGCGCGATGGCCGACTACGCGGTCGGCACGCCGTTCAAGGCCGCCGCGCCGCTGACGTTCACCATCCTCTACAACAACCACCCCTTCTATCCGATGAAGAAGGACTGGCTGTTCTGGTCGGAGCTCACCAAGCGGACGAACGTGACGCTCCAGCCCAACGTGGTGCCGCTCAGCGACTACGAGAACAAGCGCAGCCTGATCATCGGCGCGGGCGACGCCCCCATGATCATCCCCAAGACCTACCCGGGCCAGGAGGTCCCCTTCGTCGCCTCCGGGGCGGTCCTGCCGGTCAGCGACTACATCGACCTGATGCCGAACTTCAAGGACAAGATCGCCAAGTGGAACCTGCAGCCCGACCTTGACACCCTCCGGCAGTCGGACGGCCGCTTCTACCTGCTCCCCGGCCTCCACGAGGACTACTGGGTGGAGTACACGCTGGAGGTCCGCGCCGACGTCATGGAGAAGCTCGGGATCCAGACTCCACAGACCTGGGACGACGTGCACGCCATGCTCAAGGCGATGAAGGAGGAGCACCCCGACTCCTATCCCTACTCCGACCGGTGGACCGGCAACGCCATGCTGAACCAGGTCTTCGGCCTGGGCTCCGGAGCCCGCGGCGGCTGGGGCTTCACCACCGGCCTCACCTGGGACCCGGCCGCCGGGAAGTTCGCCTACACGGGCGCGATGCCGCAGTACAAGCAGATGCTGCAGTTCATCCACACGCTGGTGCAGGACAAGCTGCTCGACCCGGAGAGCTTCACGCAGACCGACGACCAGGCGATCCAGAAGCTGGCGTCCGGCAAGTCCTTCGTGATCAGCGGCAACGCCCAGACCCTCGTCAACGAGTATCGCCCGCCGCTGGCGAAGGCGAACCCGAAGGCGAAGCTGGTCAAGGTCCCGGTGCCGATCGGGCCGCTCGGGCCCATCAAGGCCGACTCCAACGACACCCGGCTGGAGAACGGCATCATGATCTCCGCGAAGGCCAAGGACAGCAAGAACTTCGTGGCGATGATGCAGTTCATCGACTGGCTCTGGTACTCCGACGAGGGCCAGGTGTTCGCCAAGTGGGGCGTCGACGGGGTCACCCACACCAGGGACGCCTCCGGCTTCCACCTGCCGAAGGACGTCGACTTCGTCGGCCTCAACCCCGGGGCGCCCAAGCACCTGCAGAAGGACTTCGGTTTCTCCAACGGCGTGTTCGCGTACGGCGGGAGCACCGAACTCCTCCAGTCGACCTTCTCGGAGGAGGAGATCGAGTGGCAGAAGGGCATGAACGCCCGGAAGGCGCTGCCGCCGAAGCCGCCGGCGCCCCTCAACGACGAGGAGCGTGAGCAGGCCGCACTGTGGCAGACCCCGCTGAAGGACCACGCCACCCAGAACTCGCTCCAGTTCATCCTCGGCAAGCGCGACTTCTCCGAGTGGGACGCGTACGTGCAGGAGCTGGAGGCCAAGAGCATGTCCGCCTACGTGAACCTGGCGAACAGCGCCTACGAGCGGTACAAGAAGGAGCACGGCTGACCGTTCCGCCGGTCAATCAGGCGCGTTCGATCCCAGGGCGGCCCCGCGGCGGCCCGATCCACCAGGAGACCTCCCCATGACCGACACGACGACGGCGACCTCAGCGGTGACGGCGGCGGCGGCACGGCGGTTCGGCACCGGCCCGCTCTCGCGGGCCGCCGCGCTGGTCTACACCCTGCTCGTGGTCGAACTGCTGCTGCTGGCCGCCTGCCTGCCCGGCCTGGCGGGGCTCGTCCTGCTCGGCCTGTTCGGGCGTGCCGCCGCCAACGTCCCGCTGGCGGCGGTCTGCCTGCTCCCGGCGGGCCCGGCCCTCTCGGCCGCGCTGTACGCGGTGCACCGCCGCCGCGCGGATCTGGCGGACCTGCGTCCGGCGGCGGCGTTCCTGCGCGGCTACGCGATGAACGTCCGCGGCGCGCTCAAGGTCTGGGTCCCGGCGCTGGCGTGGCTGACCGTCGTCGCGGTCGTCCTCGTGAACTTCCCCGCCGCGGGGGTGCCGGACTGGTGGACGGTGCCGCTCGTCGTCGTCGGAGTCGCGACGGTCCTGTGGACCGCGAACGCGCTGGTGATCACCTCCCTCTTCACGTTCCGCGGGCGGGACGTCGCCCGCCTGGCCGCCTACTTCCTCTTCCGCACGCCCCGGGTGGCGCTCGGCGACGCGGGACTCCTCGTCGCGGCGGCCGGTCTCACGCTGGTCGCCACCGAGGCGGCGACGGCGGCGCTGGCGTCGGTGTTCGCCGCGCTGCTGCTGCTGAACAGCCGGACGATGATCGCCGAGGTGCGCGACGGGTTCACCGCGTGACCCTCCCGCGACGACCGGCCCGCCTTTCCGGAGGACGCCCGTGACCCGTCCCGGCCCGCCCGGCTCTCCCGATCCGTACGGCGTTCATCCGGCGTGGCTGCCGGATGAGGCGTTCCGGCCGATCGGCTCGCGCCGTACGCTCCTGCGCGGCGGCGGACCGCTCGCCGGGACCGTGCACGAGGAGGTGGCGCGGGCCTGCGCCCGGTACGGCGGCAGCGTGCGGCGGCAGGCGGCCGGCCCGGACGACGGTGCGGCCAACGGCAGGGACGACGGCGGGGAGGCCGGCGGGGACGACGGCGGGCCGTACGACCTCGTGCTCGCGCTCACCGCGGCCGGGCCCCTGCCCGCGGTCGCCGAGGCGGTCCTGGCCGGGTTCCGGCGACGGTCCGCGGCGGACGACGGCCCGGCTGTCGAGGACGAGGGCATCGGGGAGGAGGGCTACGTCGTCGCCCGGCGCGACGGCGTCACGGTGGTGCTCGCCGATTCGGCGGCCGGCCTGCTCTACGGCCTGTTCCATGTGGTGCGGCTCGGCGAGGAGGCGTTCGGCGCCGAGCGGCCCGCCGAGCGCCACCGGCCGGCGGCGCGGCTGCGCATGCTCGACCACTGGGACAACGTGGCCGTGCACCCGGTGATGGGCCAGGTCGAGCGCGGCTACGCGGGCGGGTCGATCTTCTGGTGCGACGGCGCCCTGCGCGACGACCTGACGCGCGTCGCCGCCTACGGGCGGCTGCTGGCCGCCTGCGGGGTGAACGCGGTCGCGGTGAACAACGTGAACGTGCACGCCGCGGAGACCCGCCTGCTCACCGACCACCTCGGCGACGTCGCCGCGATCGCGGACCGGCTGCGCCCCTACGGCGTACGGGTGCACCTGTCGGTGAACTTCGCCGCGCCCCTCGCCCTCGGCGGGACGGCGACCGCCGACCCTCTCGACGAGGACGTGCGGGCGTGGTGGGCCGCCGTCACCACACGGGTGTACGAGGCGATCCCCGACTTCGGCGGCTACGTGGTCAAGGCCGACTCCGAGGGGCAGCCGGGGCCCCACGCGTACGGGCGCGACCACGCCGACGGCGCGAACCTGCTCGCCGGGGCGCTGGCGCCGTTCGGCGGGGTCGTCCACTGGCGCGCCTTCGTCTACAACCACCGGCAGGACTGGCGCGACAGGTCCACCGACCGAGCCCGCGCGGCGTACGACCACTTCGCCCCGCTCGACGGGCGCTTCCGCGACAACGTGATCCTCCAGGTGAAGCACGGCCCGATCGACTTCCAGGTGCGCGAGCCGGTGTCACCGGTGATCGCGGCGATGCCCCGCACCCGGGTCGCGCTGGAGCTTCAGGTGACGCAGGAGTACACCGGCCAGCAGCGGCACGTGTGCTACCTCGCGCCGATGTGGAGCGAGGTGCTCGGCTTCCGGCCCTGGGGACCCGCCGGGCCTGGCGTGGCGGACATCGTGGCCGGTGACGTCGCCGGCGGAGGGCTCGTGGGGGTCTCCAACGCCGGCGACGATCCTTACTGGACCGGTCACCCGCTCGCGCAGGCCAACCTGTACACCTTCGGCCGGCTCGCCTGGGCGCCGTCGTCGGACCCGGCGGCGATCCTCGACGAGTGGATCGGCCTCACCTTCCCTCTCGCGGCGGGCAGGGACGACGGGCGGCTGCGGGAGGCGCTGCACGAGATCATGGACGACTCGTGCGGCACGTACGAGCGCTACACCGCGCCGCTCGGCGTCGGGTTCATGGTCCGCCCCGGCCACCACTACGGCCCGGATGTGGACGGATACGAGTACACGCCGTGGGGCACCTATCACTTCGCCGACCGCGACGGCGTCGGCGTGGACCGCACCCGCGCCACCGGCACGGGCTTCACGGGCCAGTATCCGCCGCCGTGGTCGGAGGTGTACGAGTCGCTCACGCGGTGCCCCGACGAGCTGCTGCTGTTCTTCCACCACGTCCCGTACGGCCACGTGCTGCACGACGGGTCCACCGTGATCCAGCACATCTACGACACGCATTTCGCCGGCGTCGAGGAGGTGGAGCGGGCCCGGCTGCGCTGGGCGGAACTCGCCGGGCTGGTGCCCGCCGCTTTGCACGCCCGCGTACGGGAGCTTTTCGCGGAGCAACTCCGCTGCGCCGAGGAGTGGCGTGACCAGGTCAACGCCTATTTCCTCCGCAAGTCGGGCGTGCCCGATGCCCAAGGCCGACGCATTCCCTGACATGCCCTGACATTTCACGAACATCTCCCGAATGCCGCATCCCAGTAACACCGGGCCGCGTCATCGCGACGGGCGCCGGCGGCGTCGGATGTGCCGCCGCCGCGGCGATCCGCGGGTGCCGAGGTCCCCCTCCACTCCATCCACGAGATCGGCCCAAGTCAACGCGTTCCGGACAGGTTTTCGGCCAAAGGTCAGATGTTCTCAAGCCCCATGGGGGCAAGATGGCGCGTTTTAGGGCGTTTTGGTAACAGCCATTGACCCATACATCAAATCTTTGTAGCTTTGCGCTCACCCCCTGAACCGCCTCGTCATCGTGCCGGTCCCGCCGAACCCGTCTGCCCCCGCCACCGCCGGGATCAGGCGTATCGGCGTGCGCCGGACCGCCGGCAAGGCCGCAAGCGCGTTTGGAGAACCAATGTCAGACCTGACGCGAAGGCAGTTGATGAAGTACGGCACGGTCGGAGCCGGAGCTCTGATGCTGCCGATGCAGTGGACGGCCGTCGCCCGAGCCGGTTCGACGGCGCCCGCGGAGGTTCGCGCCGCGAACGACATGGCTCTGTGGTATGACAAGGGCGCCGGCACCGACTGGCTTCGCGCCCTCCCCATCGGCAACGGACGCCTCGGCGCCATGGTGTACGGCAACGTCGACGTCGAACGGCTCCAGCTCAACGAGGACACCATCTGGGGCGGCGGGCCGTACGACCAGAGCAACACCAAGGGCGCGGCGGCACTGGCGGAGATCCGGCGCCTGGTCTTCGAGGACCAGTGGAGCCAGGCCCAGACCCTCATCGACCAGAACATGCTGGGCAAGCCCGCGGGCCAGCTCGCCTACCAGACCGTCGGCAACATCAGGCTGACCTTCCCGAGCACCACCGGGTTCACCGAATACGACCGCCAGCTCGACCTCACCACAGCCACCACCTCCGTCAACTACTCGCTGAACGGCGTGCGGTTCAAGCGCGAGGTGTTCGCCAGTGCGCCCGACCAGGTCATCGTCATCCGCCTGACCGCCGACAAGCCCGGCTCGATCACGTTCAGCGCGACGTTCGACAGCTCCCAGCGCACGACGCGCACCAGCCCGGACAGCAGCACGGTGGCGCTCGACGGCGTCTCGGGCAACTTCGAGGGCATCACCGGCCAGGTCAAGTTCCTGGCGCTGGCCAAGGCCGTCGCCGAGGGCGGCACCGTCACCAGTTCGGGCGGAACGCTCCAAGTCGCCGCCGCCGACAGCGTGACGCTGCTGGTCTCCATCGGCTCCAGCTATGTGAACTACAAGGACGTCAGCGGCGACTACCAGGGCATCGCCCAGCGGCACCTCGACGCCGCCACGAGCAAGGACTACGCCTCGCTGCGCACCCGGCACGTCGCCGACTACGAAGCCCTGTTCAAGCGGACGACGCTCGAACTGGACCGCACCGACGCCGCCGACCAGCCGACCGACGTCCGGATCGCCCAGCACGGGGCCGTCGACGACCCGCAGTTCTCCGCGCTGCTGTTCCAGTTCGGCCGGTACCTGCTGATCAGCTGCTCGCGTCCCGGGACGCAACCGGCCAACCTGCAGGGCATCTGGAACGACTCCCTGAGCCCGCAGTGGGACTCGAAGTACACCATCAACGCCAACCTGCCGATGAACTACTGGCCCGCCGACACGACGAACCTGTCGGAGTGCTACGAGCCGGTGTTCTCCATGATCAAGGACCTCACCGAGACCGGCGCCCGCACGGCCGAGGTGCAGTACGGCGCCGGCGGATGGGTCACCCACCACAACACCGACGGGTGGCGCGCGACCTCGGTCGTCGACGGCGCGCTCTGGGGCATGTGGCAGACCGGCGGCGCGTGGCTGGCCACCATGATCTGGGACCACTACCTGTTCACCGGCGACGTCGAGTTCCTCCGGAAGAACTACCCGGCCATGAAGGGCGCGGCGCAGTTCTTCCTCGACACCCTCGTGGAGGAGCCGAAGCTCGGATATCTGGTCACGAACCCGTCGAACTCCCCCGAGCTGCCGCACCACGCGAACGTCAGCGTGTGCGCCGGCCCGACGATGGACAACCAGATCCTGCGCGACCTGTTCAACGGCTGCGCCGAGGCCAGCGAGGTCCTCGGTGTGGACGCGAGCTTCCGGGCGCAGGTCCTGGCCGCCAAGGACCGGCTCCCTCCGATGAAGATCGGCTCGCGCGGCAACATCCAGGAGTGGTTGTACGACTGGGTGGAGACCGAGCGGAACCACCGGCACGTCTCGCACCTGTACGGCCTGCACCCCAGCCACCAGATCACCAAGCGCGGCACTCCGGAGCTGTACACCGCGGCGCGGCGGACCCTCGAACTGCGCGGCGACGACGGCACCGGCTGGTCGCTGGCCTGGAAGATCAACTACTGGGCGCGGCTGGAGGAGGGCAAGCGGGCGCACGACCTGGTCCGCCTCCTCGTGACGCCGGCCCGGCTGGCGCCGAACATGTTCGACCTGCACCCGCCGTTCCAGATCGACGGCAACTTCGGCGCCACGTCGGGCATCACCGAGATGCTGCTGCAGAGCCACGCCGGTGAGCTGCACCTGCTGCCCGCGCTGCCGCCGGCCTGGCCGAATGGGCGGATCAAGGGCCTGCGGGGCCGCGGCGGCCACACGGTCAGCGTGGAGTGGAGCGAAGGCCAGGCGGACGACTACCGCGTCAGGCCGGACCGCGCGGGTGTGGTCAAGCTGCGCGGCGACATCTTCGAGGGCCGCTTCAAGCTCCTCGACACCACCGGCGGCGGCGCGGCCCAGTTCACGAGGGTCGAGCCCGACGCCATCGAGATCAACGCGACGGCCCGCCACACATACCAGGCGGTAGCCCTGCAGAAGGTCACGATGGCCGTGCCCGTCGAGGTCAGTCCGGGACAGGAGGCGAAGGTCAAGGTCACCGTCCGGGCGATCGAGGTGTCGCTTCCGAAGGCGACGGTGTCCCTCCAGGCGCCGCAGGGGTGGACCGTCACCCCCGCCCAGGCCGAAGTGGGGCCCCTGGCGGCGAACGGGAAGGCCACGGTGGAGTTCACCGTCACCCCCGCCGCCGGCGCGGCGACCGGCACCGCGGTCCTCACCGCCGTGGTGAGCGGCACCGAGGGGGGCGAGAGCTGGACCGCGTCCGCTCAGGCCACGGTGCGGGTGTGGGGCGGCGGGGAGAAGACGCTGGAGGAGCTCTTCAGCAACGTCGCCGTCACCGACGACAACAACACCGCTCCCGGCAACTTCGACGGCAACAACGCCAGCATCTCCGCCCAGGGCCTCGCGACGGTCGGCGTCACCCCGGGGGCCACCGTCGCCAAGAACGGGCTGAACTTCAAGTGGCCCAACGTCCCGGTGGGCACCCCGGACAACGCCATCGCCTCGGGACAGTCCCTCAAGATAACCGGCACCGGCAAGACGCTCGGCTTCCTGCTGACGGGGACCTACGGCGCGGTGTCCGGCCCCGCCACCATCGTCTACAAGGACGGCACGAGGCAGACCTTCACCCTCAGCTCGCCCGACTGGTACGGCACGCCGCGGCCGGAGGGCGACGCCGCCGTCGTGGCCCCCTACCAGAACCGGCCGAACAACCAGCGGCAGAACACCGCCGCGACCATCTACTACGTCGGCGTGCCGCTGCAGAACAAGGAGATCTCCCGCGTCGACCTGCCCAACATCAGCGCACGGGCGGCGAACAACGTCGCGACGATGCACATCTTCGCGGTCACGCTCGACGCCACCGTTCCGCCCCCGCCGGCGGTCAAGCTGACCGTCACCGCCAGCACCCGCTGCATCGGCTCCTCGGCCTACCTGGCGGTCACCGCCGTCAACGACTCCGACGTGACGGCCACGATCACGCTGACCACGCCGTACGGCACCAAGACCGTGGCCGACGTGGCCCCGGGCAAGCAGGCCTACCAGTCCTTCAACACCCGGGCCGCCCAGATCGGCGCCGGCAAGGTCACCGTGACGGCGACCGCGACGATCGCCGGCAAGGAGGTCACCACGTCCTACGACGCCGCCTACACCGCGGCCAGCTGCTGACGACACCTTGGGAGTCCCCGGCCGACCGCCGACCGCACCGGCGGTGACCACCCTCCACCCGCCGGGGACACCGCCATCGCACGCCGGGGCCGGCCGCCGATCCGACGGCCGGCCCCGCCCCCCATGGATGGAGCCATCTCATGAGAATCACCAGGACCACGCAGATACTCGCCGCGTCGGCGCTCGGCCTGACCCTCACCGGCCTCAGTGTTTCCCCCGCCCTGGCCGACGACCCCGGCGCCGGCATCGACGTCTCGGTCACCATCACCCCCACCACCACCCCCGGCCAGATCTCCATGACCGTCGCCGACAACAACGGCGTCTCTCTGCAGGAGAACGGCTCCGACGCCGCCGCCCGCCAGTTCGTCGGCACCCTGCCCACCGTCACCGTCACCGACACCCGCACGCCCGCCGAGATCCCCGACGGCGAATTCTGGGCCGTCGTCGGCCAGGCCAGCCAGTTCACCGCCACCGGCAGCGGCATCGCCCCCATCGGCCCCGAATACCTCGGCTGGAAGCCCCGCCTGCTGTCCGACACCACCACCGGCGCCGTCGCCGCCGGCGAACCGGTCTCCTCCGTCGTCTCCGACGGCTCCGGAGCCCCCACCGTCGGTCTGCAGGGCCAGGAACTCCTCGTCTCCACCGCCGACTCCGCCACCGAGATCGGCACCTCGAAGGTCAACGCCGACCTCGCCCTGCGCACCCCCGTCGACGTCGCCGCCGGCGAATACCACTCCACCCTCACCCTCTCCCTCTTCAACCAGACCTGACCCCCGCGAGTGCGACGCTGCCTCCGACTCGCTCTGCCGGACGACCCCGAATGGCTCACTACACAGGAGGAGCTGTGGTGGAATGTCCGATAAGGGATCATCGGGAGTGCGGACGAGTGAGAAGGGGGCAGCGTGGGGGTTTATGCCGAGACGGGGGAAATCTCGTTCCGGGCTAAGGTACGCGGCTGCCTGCTCGGCGGGGCGATCGGTGACGCCCTCGGCGCGCCCGTCGAGTTCGACCCGCTGGCGGTCATCAAGCGTGACCACGGCAGCGCGGGCCTGGTCGACTTCACCCCCGACTGGCGGGGCAAGGTCGGCCTGGTCACCGACGACACCCAGATGACGTTGTTCACCGCCGAAGGGCTGATCCGCGCCGACGTCCGCGTACGCGAGCGAGGCATCGGCAGCGCGGCCGACGTCGTCCGCAACGCCTACCTGCGCTGGCTCGACACGCAGGAGCACCGATCCCCGCCGCCGGCGGACGGTCTCGTCCGCACCGGCCGGCTTCGTGAGCAGACCTGGTTGTACTCCCGCCGCGCGCCCGGAAACGCCTGCCTCTCCGGGCTGCGCGTCGCGCCCGGTCCCGCCGCCGCTCCCGGTGAACCCGGGCCGGTCAATCCCCGGTCGAAGGGCTGTGGCACGGTGATGCGCTCGGCGCCGTTCGGGCTGGCCGCCCGCGACCCGTACGCGGCCTTCGATCTCGCGGCCAGATGCGCCCAGATCACGCACGGCCACCCCACCGGCTACCTGGCGGCGGGAGCCTTCGCGGCGATCATTTCCCTCCTGGTCGAGGGCAGGCCGCCCCTGGAGGCCGTACACCACGCCCTCGAAATGCTGCGGGACAAGCCCGCGCACGAGGAGACCACCACCGCCCTGCAGGCCGCGGTCGCCCTGGCGGACGCGGCGAAGCCGTCACCGGAGACGGTGGAGTCGCTCGGCGGCGCCTGGGTGGCCGAGGAGGCGCTCGCGATAGGTGTCTACTGCGCCCTGGTGAGCGACGACGACGTGGAGCGGGCGCTGCTGCTCGCGGTCAACCACTCCGGCGACAGCGACTCGACCGGCTCCGTCTGCGGCAACCTGCTCGGCGCGCGGCACGGCGAGGCGGCCCTTCCCGAGCGATGGCTGTCCCGGCTGGAAGGCCGGGAGGTCATCACCGAACTCGCCGACGACTTCGCGGACCAGTTCAGCGGAGGCCGCGCGGCGCCCGGCAAATACCCCGGCTGCTGACCCGCTCCGGCCGAGTGATCGACGCGGCGTACCACCGGTTGGAACTCCAATTTGTCGGTTGCTTCCCCTGGCAGCACGACTGAGGCGGGGATAACTTCCCTCAAGGAGGATTCTCCCTGGCGAACTTATCGGGCGATCCGGAAATATTCCTTGGCTGAATGCCCGAAGAGTACGGTTGCCGAGGCTATAGGACGATGTCTACCTTTGACATCGAATGCAACGCGGGGGCGTGAAGCGGCGGATAGGGGGCGGCGTGGCGGAAGAGATGGTGCCCAACCCTCGCCACGCACAACTATTGGAACTCCTCAAGGAAGTCCAGAGCCGCGCCCACGAGGTCGGCCAGGCATATCAGGGCATTTATGCCGCGATGCAGTCGGCCAAGGTCTGGACAGGACCAACCGCCTCAAAATGGACGAACGAGGTGGCGGACCGGCATCACCGCCTGGCCCAGCTCGTACGGCAGATGACCCACGCGATCGAGGACGAACTGCACCGGCATCCGGCGATGGTGACCCGTTCCCAGGCCGAACTCATCCGGCACCAGCTGACCGGACGCCCCTGAACGCTGTGACCGCCTCGGTTCGGGAAGGACGCGATGACATCCCCCAGCGGCGACTTCTGCGGCATCGACCCAGCGGCGATGAACGCCATGGCGGCCGACCTGCGCCGGGCCGCCGACCGGCTCACCACCTTCTCGTCCGACTTCGAGGGGTTGTTCCGCGCGAACGGGGTGAGCACCACCCCCCTCAGGCAGGTCACCGCCATCGCCGACTGGGGCAGGGGCCAGGTGCCCAAACTCTCGGAGCGGGCCGAGCTGATCAAAGCGCTGAACGGGACCGGCGACCACACCTTCGCCCGCCTGCCGGACGCACTCGACAGTTTCGCGACCGGTCGCGGCCTGGGCCTCATGTACGGCACCGGCCTCTTCGAGAACCCCGACTTCACCACCGAGACGAAGGGCGAACTCGCCCACCAGCACATCAAGGAGATCGCCGCCCTCGCCAAGGACCCCGCCGCGGCGGCGGCGTTCTTCGCCACGCTGCCCGCCGAGGTGCGCGACGCGCTGCCCAACCTGCTGATGAACACCGGCAGCCCGACCGCGAAGGAAGATCTCGCCGCCTTCAGCGCCGCCCTGGGCGCCGCCCTTCGCGCCCCTGGCCGCATCCCGGCGATGGAGAAGGTGAAGGCCGAGCTGATGGCCGAACCTCCGAACCGGGTGGTCGCCTGGAACCGGCTCGCGCTGCTGGCCGGGGCGAAGGCGCCGACGGACGTGCGGGTCGCCGCGGCCCGCTCCCTCGCACTCGACGACTTCTCGAAGAACCCCCGCCAGGACTGGGCCGGCGCGGGCCCGGACGAAAGCAGGACGTACGGCTACTCACCCGACACAGTCGCCCTCGCGCTGGGGCTCCTCGCCGGTGACGGCAAGGCCGCGCGGGCTGCTTTCGCCCAGATGGGTGGCGATGGTGTCAAACTCACCCAGGTCGAGAAGATGAAGCAAATCCTGACCTACGCCAGGTCCGTCGGCACCGGCGACGACGTGGCGGACGCCTTCGGCCGGGCGATGGAGGCAGGCAGCGAGGCCGCGACAGAGAAACCGGGCAAGCACTCCGCCGAGGCGGCGGCCTTCGCCTTCGACGCGATACTCGCGGCCGGTTCCTTCGGCAAGGACCTCCCGAACGCCGCGCGAGACTCTATGGCCTCCATCGCCAAGTCGTACATCCACGAACTCGCCTCCGGCGCCCGCTTCGACAAGGCGATCTACAGAAAATCGGGTATGGCCGTGCCCGATGACTGGCTGCCGATTCCTGGAGTCACGCCTGCTTTCTATCTCAGTCCTGGAGACACCTACCGCTTCCTCCAGACGTTCACCGGCGAGGAGTCGCTGACCGAAGACTTCGACAAGACAGCAGCCCAATTCCGCTACGACATTCTGATGGCCGCTGCCCGCCTGGATGCCAAGAGAGACGACAACCACTTCCACGACGCTGCGACCATGCTTGGTGATCTCGGCGGGCTCGAGTTCAAGGCGGCGGCCGACGTACGCGGCGAGAAGGACGCCATGGACAATTTGATCCGTGATCTCACCAAAAACACCATCGGTCTGGGCATCGACCAAATTCCCGTAGCGGGCGGTCTCATCGAGACAGGCTGGACGCTGACGAAAACCTACGGTGGGAGCAAGTTGCTCGACAACTGGGCGGCCAGCTTCGAGACACGCGTTCAAGCGCTGACCGAGGCCCACGCGAACTTCACCCTACGCCAGAAATACGACATGGCTTACTTACTCCATGACGCCGGCTTCCCGGCGAGCAAGCCACCGGCTGAGCTGCTCAACGAGAAAAATGGCCATCTCAGATCCTTCGACGAGCTGATGACTGAGGCAAAAACGGAGGCAACCGCAACCGGAAAAAGTTGGGAGGGAATTCTCCGACTGAAGCTAACACCGTACGAGCGATGGATGGATAGCAACAAGGCTTTCGATGACAAATCAGAGGATGCCTCCCGTTCTACGACCAACGACCAGGCCAAGGAACTCCTCCGCATCTGGGGCTGAGATCCTACGACGGGGGCAAACAGTCAGTTTCAGCCACAAGCCGCCAGGTAGGTGGCTCCGGCACCACAATGACCTTAACAGTGATGCCGGGAACATCCTTGCGACCCTCAAGCAACCGGCCGTCCCGCCAATCCACTTGAGTGAAGTCATAGGTCATTTCATAGTGAAGAACTTGGGACAGCGTATTTTCCATCAACCGCTGCGCCTGATCAAGATGGCTATCCACGTCTGGAGCCTTGCGCTCGTAATCGGCCGTCGCACGAAACACACGCTGGAACTTACCCTTGTCGCAGGGTAAGTCCCTGTCCGGGCGCTCCACAATACGTAGCTTCTTGAGCGGGTTCTTGAAGACATCGTCGGTCTCCAGGCGTTGCATGTCTTTCTGGAGTTCCGCGCTGGCCGCCTGCAGGGTCGGACCGGTGCCGCAACCCGAAACGACCCAGACGACCAGGATGAACGTTACTGCCATCCGCGCGACGCGCACGCCCCTACCTCCACCGGCCGACATACGGACAAAGCAATCTTGGCCCAAAACCATGCCTCTCGCCATCCCATCGATTAAGTCGGCTGCTTATTCAGATTGCCGGATGGTTTCGGCGGCCCCCGAGGTGTTCGCGTTGGACCTCTGGGCCGGCCTGATGACCCACCTTGACCCGGACCGGATGGCATGCTCGCAGAGTGGTGATTCAAGTGTCGGTGTGCGGGCCTCGCGACTGCACGGCCGAGGACGAGCGCAACGCGCGTGAGGTCGGCCGACTGCTGGCCGAGCGCGGCGCGGTGGTGATCTGCGGCGGATACACCGGAGTGATGGCCGCGGTGGCGGCGGGAGCGCGTTCCGCCGGCGGGACCGTCGTCGGCATCCTGTCCCGTCCGGACCGCGAGCACGCCAACCCCAACCTGAGCATCGTGATCCCCACCGGGGTCGGCGAGGCACGCAACAACATCATCGTGAACTCGGGGGACGCCGTGATCGTCATCGGTGGTTCCTGGGGCACCCTCTCCGAACTCGCCCTCGCCATGCGGCACGGCCGGGCACCCGTCGTCCAACTTGGAGGCTGGCGGCTCCTCGACCAGCACGGCGCTCCCGTCCCGGGCGTACGGCACGCCACCTCGCCCGAGCATGCCCTGGAACTGACCGGCCTCTGGTCGTAGCCCCGCCTGAGAAGGTGTACGCGACGACCGCTGAGCTTCCCCCGTGGGCCGTACGGCTCCGCGCCGTACGCCCAGTTCATCGCCTGGATGTGCCACTCCGGTGACCACGCCTCGCGTTCGTCTGGTACGACCGCTTCCATGCCTGGGGGTACTCGAAGAGGCCGAGGCACTGATCGGGGCACTTGGTCCCATTACAGGTCAGGCGGTAGCTGAAGCGTGGACATCCGTTCGAGCGAACCCGCCTATTGTCACACTGCGCGATTATGACTTTACCCTGTGCTTACGAACGTGTACATCGACGGGTTCAACCTGTATTACGGCTGCCTGAAGGGCACCCCGTACAAGTGGCTGGATCTCGATGCCCTCTCCCGTCGGCTGGTCCGACAGGGCAACGTCAACCAGATTCGCTACTTTACGGGAGAAGGGCCGTCGATCTCGTCGCTGCGCGCCCCACGTTCCTCAGGCAGATCAACCCCAGCATGCTCAAGGCGTGCCAACTACCCGACCTGCTGCGGGATGCGCAGGGAAAGATCAGACGCCCCAGCCGATGGTGATCAGAAAAACATAGAGCCCCGTCCACAGGACGGGGCTCCGGGCCACCCACCGAAACGGGTGGTGCAGTCGATGACAGTAAACAGGTCCGTGTGTCTGTCAAGGCACTTACCGTAATCGAGGGGCGCGCGGCCTAAGGCAGTTCGTACGGTGACGGCTCGGTGAAGCGTTCCTGTCCCAGGACGGCGAGCAGCCGCAGCTTCTCGTGGCCCTCGGTGCGCGGAGGGGCGGTGAGCACGAGCAGCGCCTGGGACTGGTCCTCGGTGAAAAGCACCTGGCAGTCCAGCTCGATCGGGCCGAGCTCGGGATGGACGAGCGTCTTGTGGTCTTCGAAGCGCTTGGCGACCTCGTGCCGTTCCCACAGCTCGGCGAACTCGTCGCTCGCCTTTCGCAGCGCCCTGACCAGCTCACCCGCCCGGGACCGCTCCCCCATCGACCCGTACGCGACGCGCAGGTTCGCCACCTGGGCCCGGCTCTGCCGGTCGCGGTCGTCCTCGGGGTAGCGCAGCCGTTCCGACGGATTGGTGAACCATCGGTAGATCTCGCTGCGGGCGAGGCCCGTGTAGCCGGACTTGTCGCCGAAGAGCGCGTCCGCCATCCGGTTCTGCACCAGCGTCTCGCCCAGGTTGGACAGGATGAGCGCCGGGGTGTCGCTGAGGCGGTCGAGCACCCGCAGCAGCGCGGGGGCGACGTGCGTCGCGGCGGTGACGCGCTCCGGGGCGGTGTGCCCCGAGATCCGGAAGAGGTAGTCGCGCTCGTCGCCCGTCAGGCGCAGCGCACGGGCGAGCGAGGCGAGCATCTGCTCACTGGGCTGCGGTCCGCGCTGCTGCTCAAGCCGTGTGTAGTAGTCCGTGGACATCGCGGCGAGCGCCGCGACCTCCTCGCGCCGCAGTCCGGGCGTACGGCGGCGGGCTCCGGCCGCGAGCCCGACGTCCTCCGGACGGAGGGTCTCACGGCGGCGGCGGAGGAAGTCGGCGAGTCCGGCGCGGTCCATGCGCCCAGTATCCGCCCGGCGCCCGCGAGGCGGTGACCGCCAACGGGGGACCGCCGATCCCCCGATAAGCGCTCCCTGCACCCGCGGCGGCCCCACGGCAAGAATGTGAGCATGGACATCTCGGGAAACACCATATTCATCCCCGGCTCCACCAGCGGAATCGGCCTCACGCTCGCCGTCGCGCTGCACGACAGGGGGAACACGGTCATCGTCGGCGGACGGCGGGCCGACCTGCTGGAGCGCATCGCCGCCGAGCACCCCGGCATCGGCACCGTACAGATCGACACCGCCGACGCCGCGAGCATCGAGGCCGCCGCGAAGGACGTGCTGGCGAGATACCCGGACCTCAACGTGCTCGTCACGATGGCCGGCATCATGCGCGTCGAGGACTGGCACCGGCCCGAGTCGTTCCTCGCCTCCGCCGAGGCGGTCGTCACGACCAACCTGCTCGGCACGATCCGCCTGATCGCCGCGTTCGTCGAGCACCTGCGGGCGCAGCCGGACGCCACCATCGTGACCGTCTCCTCGGGCCTCGCGTTCGCGCCGCTCAAGGCCACCCCGAGCTACAACGCGTCGAAGGCCGCCGTCCACATGCTCAGCGAGTCGATCCGGCTTCAGCTCGCCGACACGAGCGTGAAGGTCGTCGAGCTTGAGCCGCCGTCCGTCCGCACCTCGCTGCTGCCGGGCCAGGAGGACAGCGAGGCGGCGATGCCGCTCGACGAGTTCGTGGCGGAGGTCGTCGAGCTGTTCGAGACGCAGCCCGACGCGAAGGAGATCCAGGTCGAGCGGGTGAAGTTCCTGCGGTACGGCGAGGCGCGCGGCGACTACGACCAGGTCGTCGCGAGGCTCAACGCGTCCGACCCGCACGGCAAGTAGCAGACGCGCTCGCCGCCGGCGCGGGCCTCCGCACCGGCGGCGAGCGGACGAAGCAGAAGGGCTCCGACGAGCGGGTCAGCTCGTGGACGGACCTCCGTCGTCTGTGCCCGGCACGGAGCCGGCGGGTAGCTGTTCGATCGGGAAGAAGATCGGGCTGAGCAGGTGCTGGGTGCGGTCCGGGGCCGGTTCGTTGGCCAGCAGAGGAAAAATCACGCGGCGCAGCTCGCTGATCATCTTCTCCAGTTCGCCACGCGTGAGCCATACGGCGTGCTGCCGGTAGCTGATGAGATCCGCTATCGGATCGGCGTTCTCATGGTCGAGGTAGGCATCGAACTCGGCGACCAGGACCGCCATCGAGGTGGCGAAGACGCGCCGGTGATCGTCGCGCGAGAGGGCCGCGAGCGCGTCGGCGTCGATGACGGTCCGGTCCTGACGGAGCCGGTAGCGGCGTTCGACCGCACCCCGCACTCGCCTCTCCTCCGCCACTTCCAGGATCCCGTTGGCCGCGAGCAGGTCGACGTGCCGATAGACCATCGCCTTGGAGGTGTCGGGGATCCGGGCGCACAACTGGCCGGTGGTGAGTACGTGTCCTCCGCGCAGCGCGTGCACGATCCGCAGCCGCACCGGGTGTGCCAGAAGCTCCAGGGTGTCCACCCCGCAACGGTCTCATGCTGTGCTACCGTTCGCAAAATAGTAGAAAGTTCGCCGTCCGGCGTGTGAGGAGTGCCTGGCTCGGCGCCGGTCACCCTGCTCCTTCTCGACCGCGGGCGCCGGACCACCGCGACGCGGCCCTCCCCTTCGGAAAGGCACAGCAGTGATCGACGAACCTGTCACGACCGCCTCACCCGGCACCGCGGAGCACCAACTGCAATGGCTGGTGGACGCCTCGCTGCGGGCCCCGCTGCCGGTCGGCGAGATCCGCCGGCACCTCGCCCCCGCCCTGCTGGACGCGAGCGGCGGGCCCGATGCCGTCAACGCCGCCCTGGCCGCGCTGGGCCCGCTCACCCTCGCCGGGACCCTCACGAAGCGGCCGGACCATGTCCAGGCGGTGGTGGCCGGCCGTACCGCCGGCTATCGGATCGCGGTGCACGTGGACGCCGACGGACGCGTGGACGCCATGCGCCTGACCCCGGACGAGCCCGAACCGGCCTCGTGGGCGGAGATCGACGCACTGCTGCGGGGGCTGGGATCGCGCGTTTCCTTCGCCGCGGCGCACGTCGAGCCGGACGGACGATGCCGCGTCGTGCACGGCCTCGACGCGGACACGCCACGGCCGATCGGCTCGGCGTTCAAGCTGTACGTGCTGGGCGCGCTCGCCCAGGCCGTCGCCGACGGGCACGCCTCGTGGGACGAGCGTCTGGCCATCCGCGACGACCACAAGAGCCTGCCCTCGGGCACCCTGCAGAACCGGCCGGCCGGAGACACCCTGCCGCTGTCGGAGTACGCCGATCACATGATCTCGATCAGTGACAACACCGCCACCGACCATCTGATCCACCGGCTGGGCCGGGACGCGGTGGTACGCCAGCTCTCCCTGTTCGGCCACCGGCAGCCCGACTCGAACGTCCCGTTCCTCACCACGAAGGCGTTCTTCCAGCTCAAGGGCGCTCCGGATGTGGGTGGGACACAGCAGTACCTGGCCCTGCCGGTCCATCGGCGCATCACCGCGGTGCTGGAACTGGAACAGCTGCCACTGCCCGAAGTACGCGAGACCTGGTCCCAGCCGAGACACATCGACCAGATCGAGTGGTTCGCCTCACCGGCCGACATCTGTCGCGCCTACGCGGGGCTGCTACAGCTCGACCAGCCCCGGATCGGGCACGCCCTCTCGCTCAACGACGACGGGCTTCACCTCGACCCCACCCGGTTCCCGGAGACCTGGTACAAGGGCGGCAGCGAACCCGGCGTCGTCTCCCTGCACTACCTCGCCCGCACCAGCGCCGGCCGCGCGCTGGTCACCAGCCTCATGGTGTCCGACCCCACCACCTCACCGGACGTCATCGACGTGGCGGCCAGGGGCCAATCCGTCATGCGGGGCGCGTTTCACCTCCTGGCCCTGCCGGAGGGATGAGGCGTCGCCGTCGCGCGAACCGGTGCCACACGACACGTACGTTTCTCACGCGAGCGCGAGGATCGGCGGGTTTGGGGGCGCCGTACGGCGCCGGGGCGGGCGACGGCCCGCCCCGGCGGACAGCTCAGTCCTTGTTCGACTGCCGCCAGTCGCGCACCGCGTCGCGGATCTTGTCGAACACCGCCACCGGCGGGCCGGCCAGCAGGTTCGCGGTCGCGGACTCCCCGGCGCCCGGGTGCGGCCGGGTCGGCGCCATCGCCTCGGCGGCCCGTACGGCGCCGGCCATCCGGCGCAGCCGCTCAGCGGAGAGTTCCTGGCGCAGGCGGGGGAACTCCTCCTGCTCCTCGTGCGTGGCGTGCTCGACGACCGCCTTCTCCAGCATGGCCAGCCTGGCGTCGAACTCGGGGTGCTCCACGCCGAGGTCGTACAGGTCGGAGAGGGCGTGCTTGGCCTCGCTCTCCTCGTGCAGGCGGGCCTCGACGACCTCGTCGCCCGCCGACGAGCGCGCGGCGGGGTGCACGACCTGCTCCTCCGCGCTCTCGTGCACGGCCAGCAGCCGTACGAGGTCGTTGAACAGGTCACCCTTGCGCTCGCCGTCCGCCACGACGATCCCGGCGAACAGGCCCTTGATCTGCTCATGCTGCGCCAGCAGCAGGTCGATGACATCGCGGTCTTCGGTGGTGGTCAACGCCGTCACCTCTCACTTCAGGAACTGTCGGTCGCTTCGGGGCCTCATTCAGGCAACCGGGGCCCACCTGCCCCTTTCCCGCTCCCCTATGCCTGGCGTTCACCGGATCCGCCGCACCCCGTAAACCCTGCTTTCCAGGTTGACTTAGTGGGTATTTCTGCCTCATCCTTGGCGCATGCACCTGGAGCCTCTCCACTGGTCGAACCTGCCCGTCGATCTCCGCAGGCAGGCGAGTGCTCTGTGTACGGCGTCCGCACCCGCGTGAGCACAGGTATCGGAACCGCACGACCAGGAGCATGGAATGACCGCGAACGCGTCCACCCTCACCCGCACCCGGCTGGCGGACATCGCCCACGCGCTGGCCACCTCCCCCGACGAATGGATCCAGCGCGTACGGCTCAGCACCGACGGACGCTGGTACGAGCGCCTGCACGGCGACGACGACCACGAGATCTGGCTGATCAGCTGGCTGCCCGGCCAGTCGACCGGGTTCCACGACCACGGCGGCTCGCGGGGAGCCTTCGCCGTCGCCCTCGGCAGCCTGCGTGAGCACGACCTGACCCTCGAACGGGATCTCGACGCCGGTGACGCGCGTGAGTTCGGGCCCGACTACGTGCACGAGGTGCGCAACGTCTCGTCCGCCCCGGCGGTCAGCGTGCACGTCTACTCGCCCCCGCTGTCGAGTATGAACCGCTACGACCTCACCGACGGCCGGCTGACCAGGATCGCCGAGGAAAGCGCGGAGCAGTGGTGACGGGCGGGGTAGGGACAAGCGAGGTGGTGAAGGACGCGGCCGCGCCGGTCCGCCCGCCGGGCGCCCGGAGCATCGACGAGATCCTCGCCGACAGCCGGCGCCGCCTGCGCCGGCTCAGCCCGGAGGAGGCGTACGGCAGGGTCCAGGCGGGCGCGCTGCTCGTCGACATCCGCCCCGCGGCCCAGCGGGCGGCGGAGGGCGAGGTGCCCGGCGCGCTGATCGTCGAACGCAACGTCCTGGAGTGGCGCTTCGACCCCGCCCAGGACGCCCGGCTGCCGGAGGCGACCGGATACGACGTGGAGGTCATCGTGATCTGTTCCGAGGGCTACACGTCGAGCCTGGCCGCCGCGTCGCTCCACGACCTTGGGCTGACCCGCTCCTCCGACGTCGTGGGCGGGTTCGTGGCCTGGCGGGCCGCGGGGCTGCCCGCGACCGGCGGGCGTCCCGCGATCTCCTGAACAGCCCTACTGAACAGCCCGCCTGCACGACCCTTCTGGAACCAGGCCACCGCGCTCCTCAATCGCGACCCTGAAACCGCCGCGCTCCTGAACCCCCGCCGGGGAGACGAGACCTCCGGGCCGTACCGGCCTCGCTCCCCGGCGGCGGATCAGACCCCCGCCGGAACCCCGGCCGCGTCGGCCGGGGCGGCGGCCTCCAGTGCCCTGCGGGCATACGCGCGGACGTCGGCGTCGGAGTCGCCGAGCGCGCCGCGCAGGGCCGCGGCCACCTCCGGCCGTGCCGCCCAGGCGGACAGCGAGAGAACCGCGGCCTTGCGTACGTCGAGGTGCGGGTCGCCGAGCGCGGCCACCAGGGGCCCCGCCGCCGTGCCGGGATCGGCGGCCGCCAGCCCTCGGGCCGCGCCCACTCTCACCTCCCAGGCCGGATCCGCCAGGGCCCGTACGGCCGTCTCGCCGAAACCAGAGCCAGAGCCAGAGCCAGAGCCCGATCCGGAGCCCGATCCGGAGCCCGATCCGGAGCCCGATCCGGAGCCCGATCCGGAGCCGGAAACGGAGCCGGCGACTGGGTCCAAGCCGGCCCCGGTGCCCATGCCGAACTCGGTGCCGGAGCCGAACTCGGTGCCGGAGCCGGGCCCGGGCTCGCGGTAGAGAGCCGGGCCGAGCCCGGCGGACGCCTCCAGCGCGGCCGCCCGGACGAGCGGATCGGGGTCCGCGGCGAGTCGCACGACAGCCGGGACGCCGTCGGGCAGGCCGATGGTCCCGAGCCCTCTGGCCGCCCAGACGCGCACCTCGCGGTCCTCGTCCCCGGCGGCGAGCGCCACCCGCCCGGCGTCGTCGAGCGAGACCAGCCCCCGGACCGCCTCGATCCGCACCCGGGAGTCGGGGTCGGCGAGCGCCGTCCCGAACAGGTCGGCGTCACCGAGGCGCAGCGCCCGCAGGACGTCAAGGACGGCCGCGCGGACGATCGGGTCCCCGGCCGCCGCGACCGCGCGGAGGGAGGCGCCGAAGGCGGGGGTCGCGGGCAGCACCTCGACGAGTTCCCGCAGGCCCGTGGCGGCGGCCCGCCGTACGGTGCCGTGCGGGTCGGCGAGGGCCTGGGCCAGCGCGGTCTCCACGCCCGGGGGCGTGGTCTCGGTCAGCGTGGCGACGGCCGCCCTGCGGACCTTCGGTTCGGCCTCCGCCAGGTAGGGGGTGATCTGGTCGAGCGACGGCTCGCCGTCGGCGAGCCGCAGCAGTTCGAGGATGCGGGGCGAGCGCCCGATCGCCTCCACCGCGAGCCGCCCGCCCCCGCCACGCCGGGCCGCGGGGCCGGGCGCGCCGTACGCGCCGACGACGACCGGCTCGGCCGGGCGGGGCGTGAAGCCCTCGACGGGCACGAGGTACGGCTCGACCGGGCGCTTGACGAACTCCATCGCCCCGGCGGCGTTCCTGCGCAGGTTGAGGTGATAGAGCCACTCGTCGTCGTTCCGCCCGGGCAGGTCGGCGCGGTCGTGGTAGAGGCCCCACCTGCTCTCGGTGCGGACCAGGGAGGACCGGGCGGCCATCTCGGCGCAGTCCCTGATGAACGTCACCTCCGCGCACCGCATCAGCTCGTGCGGGGTCCGCGCGCCCATGGCCGCGATCTCGTCGCGCATCCGCTCGAACGTCTCCAGCGCGAGGCCGAGTTTCCTGCCGGTCTTCGGCGGGGCGACGTAGTCGTTGACGAACCTCCGCAGCTTGTACTCGACCTGCGGCTGCGGCGGGCCGTCGGGGTTGCGCAGCGGGCGGTAGATCAGCTCGTGCGCGGCGGTGATCTGGTCCTCCGGCAGGCCGCCGGCCGTACGGTGGTGCTCGGCGGCGTGGGCCCCGGCGAGGTCGCCGAAGACGAACGCGCCGATCATGTAGTTGTGCGGCACGCAGGCCAGGTCGCCCGCGGCGTACAGGCCGGGGACGGTGGTCGCGCCGTTCTCGTCCACCCAGACGCCCGAGGCCGAGTGCCCGCCGCACAGGCCGATCTCGGAGATGTGCATCTCCACGTCGTGCGTGCGGTAGTCGTGCCCGCGCCCGGCGTGGAAGGTGCCCCTGGTTGGCCGCTCGGTGGTGTGCAGGATGTTCTCGAGCGCGGTGAGCGTCTCGTCCGGCAGGTGGGTGGTCTTGAGGTAGATCGGGCCGCGCGCCGAGGCGATCTCTCCGGCGACCTCGGCCATCATCTGGCCCGACCAGTAGTCGCAGTCGACGAACCGCTCCCCCTCGGCGTTGACCTGATAGCCCCCGAACGGGTTGGCCACGTAGGCGCAGGCCGGGCCGTTGTAGTCCTTAATGAGCGGGTTGATCTGGAAGCACTCGATGCCGCTGAGCTCGGCGCCCGCGTGGTAGGCCATCGCGTACCCGTCCCCGGCGTTGGTCGGGTTCTCGTACGTGCCGTACAGGTAGCCGCTGGCGGGCAGGCCCAGCCGCCCGCACGGGCCGGTCGCGAGAATCACGGCTCCGGCGGAGACCGTGACGAACCGGCCGGAACGGGTGTCGAACCCGGCGACCCCGACGGCCCGGCCCTCGCTCGTGAGCACGCGGACCGGCATCACCCGGTTCTCGATGCGCACCTTCTCGCGGATGTCGCGGCGGCGCAGCACCCGGTAGAGGACCTTCTTGACGTCCTTGCCCTCCGGCATCGGGAGGACGTAGCTGCCCGACCGGTGGACCCGGCGCACCGCGTAGTCGCCGTGCTCGTTCTTCTCGAACTTCACGCCGTAGCGCTCCAGCCGCCGCACCATGTCGTAGCCGCGGGTCGCCGTCTGGTGGACGGTCCGCTGGTTGACCACCCCGTCGTTGGCCCTGGTGATCTCGGCGACGTAGTCCTCGGGCGTCGCCTTGCCGGGGATGACCGCGTTGTTCACGCCGTCCATGCCCATCGCGAGGGCGCCGCTGTGCCGTACGTGCGCCTTTTCCAGCAGGATCACGTCGGCGCCGCGCTCGGCGGCGGTGATCGCCGCCATGGTCCCGGCGGTGCCGCCGCCCACCACCAGAACCTGGCACTCCAGATGGAGGCGGTCTGCCGGGGAAGGGATGTCCATCTAAAGCTCCTCGATGATCCGGGCGCGCAGCCCGGCACGGTCGGTCTCAGGAGTGCGCGGGCCGGGCACGGGCAGGACGCGTCCGATGCCGCCGCGCCCGAGCACGACGACCCGGTCGGCCAGCAGCAGGGCCTCGTCCACGTCGTGGGTGACGAAGACGACCGTGGCGGCCGTGTCGCGCAGCACGTCCAGCAGCAGGCGCTGCATCTCGCCCCGGGTCTGCGCGTCCAGCGCGCCGAAGGGCTCGTCCATGAGCACGGCGCGCGGCGCGGCGGCCAGGGACCTGGCGAGCTGCACGCGCTGCCGCATGCCGCCGGACAGCTCCCGGGGCAGCCGGTCCTCCCAGCCGGCGAGGCCGACGCGGGCGATCCAGCTCTCGGCGGCCGGCCCGCGCTCCCGCCTCGGCACGCCGCGGATGCGCAGCGGCAGCTCGACGTTCCGCCGGACCGTGCGCCAGGGCAGCAGCGCGTCGTCCTGGAAGACCATCGCGCGGTCGGGCGACGGCCCGGCGACCGGGACGCCCTGGGCCAGGACCCGGCCGGCGCGCGGGGTCAGCAGCCCGGCGACGGCCCGCAGGATCGTGGACTTGCCCGAACCGGACGGTCCGACGATCACCAGGACCTCGCCGGGGGCGACGTCGAGGTGCAGATCCTCCAGTACGGCGTGCCGCCCGTAGCCGAGGGACACACCCTCCAGCCGGATGGCGAGCCCCGTCTCCCGGGCAGGCGTGATCGTCGCGCTCACCGGGCGCCCTCCTCGGCACCCTGGCCGGCTCCCCGCTCGCCGGGCCCTTCCTCCGCTCTGGGCAGCCATCGGGTGAGGCGCCGGCCGAGCAGTTCGATCGAGGCGGAGGTGAGCCACCCGAGCACCCCGATCGACGCCATACCGACGAGCACCGCCGGATAGTCGACCACCGTGTACGCGTGCCAGGTCCGGTAGCCGACGCCGAACTCGCCGGAGATCATCTCGGCGGAGATCACACAGATCCAGGCGACGCCCATGCCGACCGACAGCCCGCCGAAGACGCCCGGCAGCGTGCCGGGGAGCACGACGTGCCACAGCACGTGCGCGCGCCCGCCGCCCATGGTGCGGACCGCGTCCTCCCACAGCGTCGGCAGTGCCCGTACGGCGTGCCGCGTGCTCACCATGATCGGGAAGAACGCCGCGGCGAACGTGATGAACACGATGCCCTGCTCGTCGGTGGGGAACACCAGGATCGCGATCGGGACGAGGGCGATCGCCGGGATCGGCCGGACGACCTCGATAGGCGGCAGCAGCACGTCGGCCGCCCACCGGGACCGCGCGACCAGCACGCCCAGGGCGATGCCGGCCACCGAGGCCAGCGCGAACCCGGTGAGGATGCGGATCATGCTCTGGGCCAGGTCGAGGTAGTAGAGCCCACCGGTGAGCTGCCGGCTGAACTCCGCCGCGACCTCGGCCGGCGAGGGCAGGCGGTCGAACCGCAGCCCGGCGCGGACGTCGGCGGTGGTCAGCCACTGCCACAGCGCGACGACGACCACCAGGGACCCAAGCCGCACCGCCCATCTGCGCAGCCCGGCCGTGGTCGCCCGGCCGCGTACGCGCCGTCCCGGCCGCGCAGCCGGGACGGCACCGGAGGCCAAAGGCTCCGAGCCCGGTGACTCCGCGGCCGGGGGCTCCGCGGTCGGGGAGTTGGCGGCGAGGGAGGCGGCCGGCGCCGGGGTGCTCACCGCGACGCACCTCCCGCCGCGGCCTTCAGCGCCTCGTCGTAGCCGACGACCGCCGCCCGGGCATGCTCCTTCACGAACGCCTCCGCGCCGTCGCGGGTGGTGAAGGGCTTGAACCTCTCGTTCTCCTCCGCGGCGGGGTCGCGCACCCAGACGGACCGGTCCGCGAACCAGTGCGTGCCCGTGGCCGCGTCGGGCACGTACGCCGCCCGTACGGACCCGCCGCCCGAGGTGGCGGCGGCGATCTGCCGCAGCAGGCAGGTCGGCGTGGCCGCGGGACGGAGCGTGTCCTCCCCCGTCAGCCACAGCTCGCCCGCCTTCGCGGGGTCGCCGGCCGTGGTTCCGCAGGCGGCGTCGGTCCCGCTGATGCGCGCCGCGTTGACCGTGCCCGTGGCGTCGGCGTCGTAGGAGGCGCCGTACGCCTTCCTGATGTAGGAGTCGTCGGCGAACTTCGCCACGTCGACGCCGGTGAAGTCGGTGCCGATGGACTTCAGGTACTTCTGGTCGTGGTCCAGCGCGGCCAGGAGCCGGGACTTCAGCGTGACGTCGAAGGTGGCGATGCCGTCGCGCCCGTTGTAGAGGTAGACGACCTCGGGCGGGAGCCCGGTCGCCTTGGCGACCGCCTCGGCGGCCTCGACGGGGTGCTCGTGGAGATACTTCGTCGCGTCGATCTGCGCCTGCAGGAACGCCTGGAGCACCTCGGGCCGCTCCTTCGCGTACGCCTCCCGCACCACGACGCCGTGGAACGTCGGCACGTCGAGCGCCGACCCGTCGTAGACGAGCCTGGCCTGGTTCTTGAAGACGAGCAGCCCCGGCCACGCCACGAACTGGGCGTATCCCTGCACGTTGCCCGACTGCAGCGCGGATGCGCCCACCGGCGGCTGCTGGTTCACGACCTCCACGTCGGTGGCGGGGTCGAGCCCGGCCCGCTCCAGCGCCTGGACGAGCGTGCCGTGGCCCGCCGATCCGGAGCTGGCGGACACCTTCGCGTCCTTCAGGTCGGCCAGCGTGCGCGCCTTCGACGACGGGGCGACGACCACCGAGTTCAGCCCGCCGCGCAGGTTGTAACCGGTCACCGACACGAGCCGGGTGCGCGCGGCGGACACGCCCTGGGTGCGGGAGGCGTTGATGAGGAGCGGGTAGTCGCCCATCGACCCGATGTCGATCTTGCCGGCCACCATCTTCGCGGTGATCGGGGCTCCGGTGTCGTAGTCCTGCCACTCGACCCGGTACCTGCCGCCGAGGCGCTTCTCGAAGTAGCCCAGGCCGCGGAGCAGCGTCCCGGCCGTCACCGTGTTGATGGTCTTCGACTGGTATCCGACGACCACGGTCTCCTTGCCGTCGTCGGCGCCCGCGGAGACGGAGCAGCCGGAGAGGGCGCCGCCGGCCGCGGCCAGCAGCGCCACGGTGGCGAAGATCTTGCGCATGGGGGGATGTCCTTCTATCGGAGCAGGTAGGGGATGTTCACCGTGACGGCGTCGGCGGGGCACCGGTCGGCGCAGGGGCCGCAGTACCAGCACTCGTCCACGTGCATGTAGGCCTTGCCGCTGACCTCGTGGATGGCCAGCGAGTCGAGCGGGCAGACGTCCACGCACAGCGTGCAGCCCTCGATGCACAGCGACTCGTCGATCGTCACGGGCACGTCGACGCGGCTATTGACCAGGGTCATCGGTGTTCCTCCAGAGATGGCCACGCATGGTGAGACGGTCGCCGCGGAACCGGACGAACTCCAGGTCCACCGGGCGGCCGTCGGAGAGGTGGGTGAGGCGCTCGACCATCAGCAGCGCCGCTCCGCGCGGCGCGTCGAGGACGGCGGCGGTGTGCGCGTCGGCGTTGACGGCCTCGATCGTGAGCTCCGCCGCGCCGAGCGGCCGTCCGGCGATCCGCTCCAGGAGCACGAACACGTCGTTGTGCACGAGGTCGGCGTCGAAGAGCGGCTCGCCGAGCTCGCGTACGAGATAGGTCAGGTCGAGCGAGAGCGGCAGCCCGTCGAGCCGGCGCAGCCGCTCGATGTAGACGACGGGCTCGCCCTCGGGTAGGTCGAGCCGTTGCCGGACCGCGGCGGGGGGCGGCACGAGGCCCATGGCGCGGACCTCGTTCGTCACCTCGCCGTGCTCCCGGAGCGTCTCGGCCAGCCCGAGCAGCCGGTAGAGGCCATGCGGGTACTTCTCCGCCGCGACCGTGGTGCCCACTCCCGGGCACCGCGCGATGAGGCCCTCGTCCCTGAGCAGGTCGAGGGCGTCTCTGACGGTGTTGCGCGAGGTCCCGAACTCCCGGGCGAGAGCGGCCTCCAGGGGCAGGTGGCCGCCGTCGAAACCACCGCGCACGATCTCGCACCGCAGCAGGTCGGCCACCTGGCGGGCCCGGTCCGCCCGCCGCCGTCTCACATCCGCCAGCTCCATGGGAAAGAAGCCTAGCTTCCCGGTAGGAATATATGGATAACGGGCGGATTACGCCACCCCGGCCGGCCGCCCTGCACCGCCGACCTGGTCATATGCCCGCAGAGAGCCGAGAACCGCCACC
Source organism: Microbispora cellulosiformans (assembly GCF_008728085.1). NCBI lineage: Bacteria > Bacillati > Actinomycetota > Actinomycetes > Streptosporangiales > Streptosporangiaceae > Microbispora > Microbispora cellulosiformans. The sequence continues at coordinate 40,750 of NZ_VYTZ01000020.1, forward strand.
CCTTCACCACCTTGACGAGCGGCGACGCCTCCTGGGCACGAGCCGGAGACCGGGCCGGGAAGGTCCGGGTCCGGCTCGCGGAAGGAAGCGGGAAGGCGGGCTTCCTACTGTCCTCTCGTCGCCGGTCACCGGTAGACGTCGCCCGGCGGCCCGCCGGGACCGCGCGACGAAAGGCTGAAACCGTGAGCACCACACAGACCCGCGCCCCGCGCAACGGCGTCGGCACCCCCACGCTCTTCGCGACCCTGAACGCCGTGAAGGGCGATCCGGAACCGGCGAAGTTCCGGTTCCGCGCGACCAACACCTGGATCAGCGGCACGCACAACCGCAGCGCGATCCGCGGGTCACCTTGCGGATCTCCGGCGACGCGCCCGCCGACGTGCTGCACGGGCTGGTCGAGCAGTCCCGGGCGGTTCGGCGGTCTATGACGTGCCGACGAACGGCACGCGGGTGGACATCGACGTGGTCACGGCCTGAGAACGGGCCCGCGGTGAGAGCGGCCGGGCCCGCGCCGACGCACGCCCGCGCGGGGAGTCACGGGCATCTTCTATCCGAAGCGGGCACCGGCCGGCGTCCGTCACTCACCGGAACGCCCACAGCGCGGGAGCCCGCTCCTTCAGGCCCTTGAGGGTTGAGAAGCCGACTGCTCGCGCATGCCCCAGGGAGTGCCGTACGCCGTGAGCAGGTCGAGGAAGGGCCGCGGCGGGAAGGCCTCTGGCCCCAGGACTCCGGCGCCGGACCAGGCGCCGGAGGCCATCAGTTCGAGGGCCACGACCGGGTTCACGGCGGTCTGCCACACGACCGCCTGGGAGCCGTACTCGCGCATGGACCACTGGTTGTCGACCACGTGGTAGAGGTACACCTCACGCGGGCCGCCGTCCTTGGTGCCCCTGACCCAGGTGCCCGCGCAGGTCCTGCCGTGCATGCGCTCCCCGAGCGTCGCCGGGTCGGGCAGGCACGCCGCGACCACGTCCCGCGGGGAGACCTGGACGGGTACGCCGTCCGCGCCGGCGACCCGGACCGGCTCGGTGCGGTCCAGCCCCAGCAGGTGCAGGGTCCGCAGCGTCTGGATGAACTCCTCGCCCAGCCCGTACTTGAAGGTCACCCGCTCGGTGTCGACCCAGCGGGGCATGAGCAGGACCTCCTCGTGCTCGACGTTGACGCACTCGACCGGGCCGATGCCCTCGGGAAAGTCGAACACCTCGGGCTCGCTGAAGGGCGGGGTGGTGAACCATCCCCGGCCGTTCTCGTAGACGACCGGGGGGTTCAGGCACTCCTCGATCGTGGTCCAGATGCTGAACGACGGCGCGAAGTCGTATCCGTCGACGGTGAGGTCGGCGCCGTCCCGCACGCCGATCTCCTCGATGTGGTCGAAAAGCTCGTCGGCGGCGTACCGGGCGAACACGTCCGAGAGGCCGGGCTCCACGCCCATGCCGACCAGCGCGAGCCGGCCCGCCCGCTCCCACTCGGCGGCCGTCTCGAACTGGGCGTCGCCCAGCTTGACCCCGCACTCCTCGTGCGGGCGGTCCGGGTGAGGCCGCGACAGCGACATCGCCATGTCCAGGTAGTGCGCGCCGGCCGTCAGCGCGGCCCGGAACAACGGCATGACGAACCGGGGGTCCGTGGCGTTGAGCAGGACGTCGCAGCGGTGCTCCGCCAGCAGCGCCGCGACGGCGGCCTCGTCTCCCGCGTCGGCCCGGCACGCGCTGAAGCGGGCGCCCGCCTCCCCGAGCGCGGCGACGGCGGCCTCGGCACGGGACAGGTCGTAGTCGGCGACGACCATGTGCTCGAAGAAGGATCTGCGGGCCGCGATCCGGGTGATCGCCGTCCCTACTCCACCGGCTCCGACAAGCAGCACGCGCATGGTACAAACATCCATTTCTTGGACAAAGGCCCCTGATGTGTCGATCCAACGCCACGCCTACCCGGAACGTCAATGGTGTTGGCATAAGGTGGGAGCGAGGAGAGGGGGACGCCGTGCCGAAGCCGGTGGTGGGCGAGTCGGCGCGCCGGAGGCGCCGTCCGACGAAGAGCGGTGTGGTCCTCTCGGAGGGCCTGATCGTGCGGACCGCGCTGCGCATGCTGCGCGAGCACGGCCCCGCCGGGCTCACCGTACGGCGGCTCGGCATCGCCCTGGGCGCCGACCCCAGCACGCTCTACCGCTACTTCAGGGGCGTCGACGACCTGACCCTCGCCATCGGCGACCTGCTCATCGGGCGGGCGATGGACGGCTGGCGCGGCGGCGGCGACTGGCGCGCCGGACTTCGCGACCTGGGCCTGCGCATCCACGCCGCCTACCTCGAACACCCGCAGGCGGCGGTGCTGACCGCCAGCCGCATCAGCGGCAAGGCGCACGAGATCGCGGCCGACGAGGCGATCCTCGGGCTGCTGCGCGGCGCGGGATTCCCCGACCACGAGGCGGTCGGCGTCTACCACACCTTCATCGACATGACGCTGGCCTTCGCGGCGCTGGACGCCGCCTCCCTGGCGCTGCCCGCCGAGGCGCGCGAGGCCGACGAGGAGATCTGGCGGGCGACCTACGCCCGCCTGCCCCGGGCCACCCACCCCAACATCGCGGCGGTCTCCCCCCTGCTGGTCGCCCACATGAACGACAGTGCCTATCCCGCCGCCCTGGAGATGCTCCTCGACAGCGCCGCGTCACGGCTCACGCGCCCCGTCTCCCCGCCGGCCGAGCCCGGCCGGGCCTGAGCCCACCGGCGTCCTAGGGGGTGGCCGCCGGGCGGGCCAGGGGCAGGCGGGGCTGGACGGGGGCAGGGCAGGGAATCGTGGAGGCAGCCGGGGGTGAGTACCGGGCAGGCGGGGACAGGGGCCGCCTGGACAAGGGTGCCTAGGGGTTTTCCACGCCTATCGCTCCTTTTAGTGTGATTGGTGTTTCAGCAGAAAGGCGAGTTGGCCTCATTCGAGTTCGCTTGAACCGGGCGGGCTCGGATCGAAGCCGCTCGAATCGCGACCGTCGCGGCGGTATTCCCTTCCCTCACATCACGAGAGCGCCGGCGATTCCGCGAGGACGCCCCGGTCCGCCTCTCGCCGCACGAATATCCCGAAAACCCGTTTATCCCCGAACCCCGCTCATCCCCGAACCCCGCTCATCCCCGAACCCCGCCCAACCCAGAAAACCCGCTTATCCCGGAAGACCACGTTCCGCGCCCCGAGGAAGGAGCAGCCATGGAGGAGACGACCGTTCCGGCCGAGGCGACGGAGGAGCTGACGGCGGAGACGCTGATCGAAGAGGTGTCGATCGACGGCATGTGCGGCGTCTACTGATGACCGATCCCCTGGACGAGGCCTGGGAGCTGTCTCCCCGGGTGGCGCTGCGGCCGGAGCCGTTCGGGGCGCTGGCCTACCACTTCGGCAACCGGCGGCTGACCTTCCTCAAGCGCCCCGAGCTGGTCTCGGTGCTCCGCGACCTCTCCGGCGAGCCCGACGCCCGTGCCGCGCTGACCCGCGCCGGCGTTCCCGCCGGCCGGTGGCCCGCGTACGCGGAGGCCCTGCGGGGCCTCGCCGGCGCGGACATGATCAGGCCGCGCGGACGGACGGAGGCGGACCGGACACGGCCGCCCCACGTCACGGCAGCACCGGGCACGGCAGGCCAGAGCACCACAGCCCAGAGCTTGCCGGCCAAGAACGCGGCGGCGCGCTCCGGGACGGCGAGCGGGTCGCTGGCCAAGCGGTTCGAGTACGGCCTGGCCGCGCCCATCTGCCTGACCTGGGAGCTCACCTACGCCTGCAACCTGTCGTGCGTGCACTGCCTGTCGTCGTCGGGGCGGCGTGACCCGCGTGAGCTCGCCACCGCCCAGTGCGAGGCGGTGATCGACGAGCTGCAGGCCATGCAGGTCTTCTACGTCAACATCGGCGGTGGCGAGCCGACCGTGCGGCCCGACTTCTGGCACCTCGTGCAGTACGCCGTGAACCACCAGGTCGGGGTGAAGTTCTCCACCAACGGGGCGCGCCTCACCCCCGAGCGGGCGCGGTTCCTGGCCGCCACGGACTACGTCGACGTCCAGGTGTCGCTCGACGGCGCCACCCCCGAGGTCAACGACCGGGTCCGCGGCCCGGGGTCGTACGAGACCGCGCTGCGGGCGCTCGACAACCTCGCAGCGGCCGGGTTCGCCGACGCGAAGCTCTCGGTGGTCGTGACCCGGGAGAACGCGGGCCAGCTCGACGAGTTCAAGGCCATCGCCGACGAGCGCGGGGCGACGCTCCGGCTCACCCGGCTGCGCCCGTCGGGGCGGGGCGCCGACGTGTGGGACGAGCTGCATCCGACGGCGGCCCAGCAGCGCGACCTGTACGAGTGGCTGCTGCGCGCGGGCGAGGACGTGCTCACCGGCGACTCGTTCTTCCACCTCGCGGGGTACGGCGAGTCGCTGCCGGGGCTGAATCTGTGCGGCGCGGGCCGGGTGGTCTGCCTGATCGACCCCCTGGGCGACGTGTACGCCTGCCCGTTCGCGATCCACGACCGCTTCCGCGCCGGCAACGTGCTCTCCGACGGTGGGTTCGCCGCCGTGTGGCGGGAGTCGGAGCTGTTCGGGGATCTGCGGTCGCCGCAGACCTCGGGCGCGTGCACCGGATGCGGGTTCTTCGACTCCTGCCGGGGCGGGTGCATGGCGGCCAAGTTCTTCACCGGCCTGCCGCTCGACGGACCCGACCCCGAATGCGTGCAGGGGCACGCCGCCGCCGCGCTCGCGGCGGGCGACCGTACGGTGCCCCGGCCCAGCCAGGACCACTCCCGCCGCCCCGGCGCCCGGCGGGCCGGAGCCGGGCCGGTTCCGGTGCGCATCGGACGCCGTCCCTCCCCCGCCGCGCCACCCGTGCACCCACCCGTGCACCCACCCGTGCACGCGTGCGCGGAGAGCCCGCTCGCCGGGTTCACCCCCTCATCCGACGTGTAGCAGAAGGACGATAGCTCGTGGCCGCGAACGCCTGGTTCGAGACGGTTGCGGAGGCGCAGCGCAGGGCGCGGCGCCACCTGCCGAAGTCGGTGTACTCCGCGTTGCTCGCCGGTTCGGAAAGGGGCCGGACGTACCACGACAACACGGCCGCGTTCGCCGAACTCGGCTTCGCGCCGCACGTGGCCGACCTGCCCGCCAAGCGCGACCTGGCCACCACCGTCATGGGACAGCAGATCTCCCTGCCGGTGCTCATCTCCCCCACCGGGGTGCAGGCCGTGCATCCCGACGGGGAGGTCGCGATGGCCCGCGCCGCCGCCGCGCGCGGCACGATCATGGGGCTGAGCAACTTCGCCGGCAAGCCCGTCGAGGAGGTCGTGGCCGCCAACCCGCAGACCTTCTTCCAGATGTACTGGATGGGCACCCGGGAGACCATGGCCGGGCACATGGAGCGGGCCCGCGACGCCGGGGTCAAGGGGCTGATCGTGACCCTGGACTGGACGTTCTCCCACGGCAGGGACTGGGGCAGCCCCTGGATCCCCGACCGCCTGGACCTGAAGGCGCTCGCCCGCTTCGCGCCGCAGGGCCTGACCCGGCCGCGCTGGCTGCTCGGCTTCGCCAGGACCGGCCGCCTGCCCGACCTCACCGTCCCCAACGTCGCGGAGCCCGGCCGTCCCGCGCCGACCTTCTTCGGCGCGTACGGCGAGTGGATGCAGACCCCGCCGCCCAGTTGGGAGGACGTGCGGTGGATGCGCGAGCAGTGGGACGGCCCGTTCATGCTCAAGGGCGTCTCCCGGCTCGACGACGCCCGCCGCGCGGTGGACGCCGGGGCCACCGCGATCTCGGTGTCGAACCACGGCGGCAACAACCTGGACGGCACGCCCGCGACCATCCGGCTGCTCCCGGGCATCGCCCGGGTGGTCGGTGACCAGGCCGAGGTCCTGCTCGACGGCGGCGTACGGCGCGGGGGCGACGTGGTCAAGGCCCTGGCGCTCGGCGCGCGGGCCGTGATGATCGGACGCGCCTCGCTGTGGGGCCTCGCGGCGAACGGCCAGGCGGGGGTGGAGAACGTGCTCGACATCCTGCGGAACGGCATCGACTCGGCGCTGCTCGGGCTGGGCCGCGCGTCGATCCACGACCTGGAGCCCGGCGACGTGCTGGTCCCGCCGGGGTTCACGAGGGAGATCGGCGTCACCGGGGAGATCGGGTCTCCGCGCGATGCGTGAGAGGGGCGACGGCGAAGGCGGCCTGGCGGACCTGTCGTGGCCCGCGTTGCCGCCCTCGCCGACCGTGCTGGTGCCGCTCGGCTCCACCGAGCAGCACGGCCCGCACCTGCCCCTGCACACGGACACGGCGGTCGCGGCGGCGGTGGCGAGGGCCGCCGCCGCCCGCCTTCTCGCGGCGGCTCCGGACGACCCCGTCCTCGTGGCGCCGGCGGTCGCGTACGGCGCGAGCGGCGAGCACCAGGACTTCCCCGGCACCATGTCCATCGGGACCGCCGCCCTCCGCTTCCTGATCGTCGAGCTGGTCCGCTCCCTGTCCCGCTGGGCCGGGCGCGTCGTGATCGTGAACGGTCACGGCGGGAACCTCGACGCCCTCGCGGCCGCGACGTCGCTGCTGCGTGAGGAGGGCCGAGACGTGTGCTGGGCGCCGTGCGCGGCCGGACCGGCCGACGCCCACGCCGGGCACACCGAGACGTCGCTCGTGCTGCACCTGGCCCCGGATCTGGTGGACATGACCCGGGCGGAGCCGGGCAATCTCGCCCCGCTCGCCGAGATCATGCCCGCGCTCGCGGCGAGGGGCGTCGCCGCCGTGTCGCCCTCCGGCGTGCTCGGCGATCCGACCAGGGCCACCGCCGGCGAGGGACGCCGCCTGCTCGACCTGATGGCCGGCGACGTCGCCGCCCGCATCCGGCACGGACGAGCCGACCACACCGGCCGCCTCCTCCCCGCACCCGCGACGGTCTCCCCGACATGAGCCAGGTGAGCGGCGGGAGCGGGCCGGAGGAGGGTCGTCGGGTCGCCCTGGTGACGGGGGCGGCGCGCGGGATCGGCGCCGCCGTCGTGCGGGCGCTGTGCGCCAGGGGTTACCAGGTGGTCGCGGTCGACTCGTGCGCGGCGGACGGCCCGGCCCGGCCCGCCGGGGTGACCTACCCGCTCGCGGCCGACGCGGACCTGAAGTCGCTGGCCGACGAGCTCCCCGGCGCGGTGGTTCCGTACATCGCGGACGTGCGCGACCGCGACGCGCTCGCCCGCGCCGCCGCCGTGGCGGCGGACCGCTTCGGCCGGCTGGACGCGGCCGTGGCCGCCGCGGCGGTCATGGCCGGCGGCCTGCCGCTGTGGGAGACACCGGACACGCACGTACGCGCGCTGTGGGAGACCGACGTGCTCGGGGTGTGGAACACCGCCACGGCGTGCGTCCCGCACATGCTGGCGGGGCCCGAGCCGGGAGCGTGCCGCTTCGTCGCGGTCGCCTCGGCGGCCGGTTCGCACGGGCTGTTCCGCCTGTCGGCGTACACGATGGCCAAGCACGCGGTGGTCGGGCTGGTGCGCGGCCTCGCGGCCGACCTGGTGGGCACCGGGGTGACCGCGGCGGCCGTCTCCCCCGGTTCGACCCGCACGCGGATGCTCGCCGCCACCGCCGAGGTGTACGGCCTGGACGGCGTCGAGGGCTTCGCCTCGTCCCAGCTGCTGCGCCGCCTGATCGAGCCCGCCGAGATCGCCGAGACCATCGCGTTCTGCTGCTCTCGCGAGGGAGGCGTCGTCAACGGATCGGTGATATCGGCGGACGGAGGCTTCACGCCATGACCCTGACCAACCGCACCCCACGCAACCGCACCCCACGCAACCAGACCCCCCGCAACCAGACGTCGCGCGACCGGACCACCGGCGAGGAGAGCGCCGGCAAGCAGGTCCACGGCGGCCCGGCGCCGAGCGACCCTGCGCTGAGTGACCCTGCACTGAACGACCGGGCTGACGGCGGCCTCGGCGACGAGGAAAAGAGTGGAGGCACGGACCCCCGTGCGGCCGGCCGGCTTCCGGACGGTTTCACGGTCAGGCTGAACCGGCGGGTCCGGGTCCGCGACGGCGGCCGCACCCTCGTGGGCGGCGCGCCGACGCGCGTCATGTACCTCACCAAAGCCGCCGCGGACCTGTTCGACGGGCGCAGGTTGCGGGTCCGCGGCCGCGTCTCGGCCCTGCTCGCCGACCGGCTGCTGGAGGCGGGCCTGGCCGATCCCGTCGTCGGAGACCTGCCCGCTCTCGACCCATCCCAGGTGACGGTGGTCGTGCCGGTGCGCGACCGTCCCGCCGCGCTCGACCGGCTGTTGTCGGGCATCGGCGGCCGGCACCGCGTGATCGTGGTGGACGACGCGTCGGCCGCCCCGGAGGCCGTCGCGGAGGTCGCGGCGGCGCACGGCGCGGTGCTCGTCACGCTGGCGGAGAACGCCGGCCCCGCCGCGGCCCGCAACGCGGGCCTGCGCCGCGTGACCACGCCCTACGTCGCCTTCGCGGACTCCGACGTGGTCCTCGAACCCGGCACGGTGCCGACCCTGCTCCGGCACTTCGCCGACCCCCGGGTCGCCGTCGCCGCGCCCCGCGTGCTGGGGCTCCGCCTGCCGGGCCGGGACCGCTGGATCCTCCGCTACGAGGACGCGCGGTCCTCCCTCGACCTGGGCCTCGACCCCGGCATCGTACGCCCGAGGGCGCCGGTCTCCTGGGTCCCGAGCGCGTTCCTGCTGGCGCGGGCCGACGCGCTCGGCCACGGCTTCAGCGCCGAGATGCGCGTCGGCGAGGACGTCGACCTGGTGTGGCGGCTGGCGCGGGCGGGCTGGCGGGTGCGCTACGAACCGGCCGCGACGGTGCGGCACGAGCACCGCACGGTGGTCCACGACTGGCTGCGGCGCAAGGCCTTCTACGGCACCGGCGCCGACCTGCTCGCCCGGCGGCACGGCCGCGACGTGGCCCCCGCCGTGCTGGCGCCGTGGAGCGCGGCCTTCGTGCTGGCGCTGCTGGCGCAGCGGCGGTGGTCCCTGCCGGCCGCGGCGCTGATCTTCGCGGGCACGGCCGCGACGATGTCGGCCAAGGTCAGGCGGAGCGAGCACCCGGTGCGCCTCGCCCTGACGCTGACGTCCGACGGGGCCGTCGCCGCCGTCTGGCAGGCGACGGCGCTCCTGCTCCGCCACTGGTGGCCGCTCGCCGCCGTCGGCTGCCTGCTGTCCAAGCGGCTCCGCCGGGCCGTGGCCGCCGTGGCCGTCATGGACGCGCTGACCGATCTGCGGCGTACCGGCGCGCATCTCGACCCGGTCCGCTACGCCGTGGCCCGGCGCCTGGACGACGCGGCGTACGGGTCGGGCCTGTGGCTCGGCGCGATCCGCGGGCGCTCGGTGCGCGCCCTGCTGCCCGACATCCGGTGGAAGACGCGTTCGTCGAGGCCGTCCCGATAGAAGCCGTCCGGCTGGAGAGCCTGGTGAGCCGCCGCCCCGGGAGCGCCCGGGACGGCGGCCGCGTCCTCACCGGACACCGGTGAGCGCGTCGGTGCGGTGACACGCCACCCAGGACCGGGGCGAGCCGTAGTCCGGCAGGCGCAGCCGGGGCCGGTGCCTCTTCGGCCGCTCGACCGGCCCGGGTTCTCCGCCGTCCCCGCGGTCCGCCGCGACGGCGTACAGGGCGCACACCAGTGCGCAGATCTCCTCCTCGGTGGGATTTCCCGCGACCACCCGCAGTTCCTCGCCGCCCATCACATCGGGGGGTTTCCGTGCTTGCGCCGCGGCTCCGACGCCTGCTTGGCCCGCAGCAGGCCGAGCGCCCTGGTCAGGGTGGCCCTGGTCTCGCCCGGGTCGATGACGTCGTCCACCAGCCCGCGCTCGGCGGCGTAGTAGGGGTGCATGAGCTGCCTGCGGTACTCCTCCACCCGCCGGGCGTGCGCCTCGACGGGGTCGTCCGCCGCGGCGATCTCCCGGCGGAAGATGACGTTGGCCGCGCCCTCCGCGCCCATGACCGCGATCTCGTTGGTCGGCCAGGCGAAGGACAGGTCCGCGCCGATCGACCGGGAGTCCATCACGATGTACGCGCCGCCGTACGCCTTGCGCAGCACCATCGAGATGCGCGGCACGGTCGCGGCGCAGTACGCGTAGAGCAGTTTGGCGCCGTGCCTGATGATGCCGCCGTGCTCCTGGTCGGTCCCGGGCAGGAAGCCCGGCACGTCGACCAGGCTGACCAGCGGGATGTTGAAGGCGTCGCACATCTGGATGAAGCGTGCGCCCTTCTCCGAGGCCTTGATGTCGAGCACCCCGGCCAGGTGGGCGGGCTGGTTGGCGACGATGCCGGTGACGTGGCCGTCGAACCGGGCCAGCCCGCAGATGAGGTTCTGCGCCCAGCCCGCGTGGAACTCGAAGAACTCCCCGTCGTCGACGATCTCCTCGATCACCGCCGACATGTCGTAGGAGATCGCCGGATCAGCCGGCACCAGGTCGAGCAGGGCGTCGTTGCGCCGGTTCGCCGGGTCGGTGCAGGTGATCGACGGCGGCAGTTCCTGGTTGTTGGCGGGCAGCAAAGACAGCAGATAGCGGACTTCCTCAAGACACGACACCTCGTCGGGGCAGACGAACCCCGCCACGCCGGAGACTGATCCGTGCACCCGCGCACCACCGAGGTCGTCGGCGCTGATCTCCTCACCGGTCACCGCCTTCACGACGTCCGGGCCCGTGATGAACATCTGGGCCGTGTTCTGCACCATGAACACGAAATCGGAGAGAGCCGGCGAGTACGCCGCTCCCCCCGCGCACGGGCCGAGCATGACGTTGATCTGTGGAATCACCCCCGACATCCGCACATTCCGCCGGAAAATACCGCCATAGCCGGCAAGCGCGGTCACGCCTTCCTGGATCCGCGCCCCGGCGCCGTCGTTCAAACCGATCAGCGGCACCCCGGCGGCCTCGGCCAGGTCCATCACCTTGTGGATCTTCTCGGCGTGTGCCTCGCCGAGCGCGCCGCCGAACATCCGGAAGTCGTGGGCGAAGACCATGACGTCACGACCGTAGACCTTGCCCCACCCCGCCACCACGCCGTCGGTGTACGGCCGGCGGTGCTCCAGCCCGAAACCGGTGGCCCGGTGCTGCCGGAACGCCTCGACCTCCACGAAGGACCCGCTGTCGAGGAGCACGTCCAGGCGCTCCCGCACGGTGAGCTTGCCCTTGGCGTGCTGGCGCGCGGTCGCCTCCTCACTCGGGCCCGAATGGATGCTCTCCTTGAGCACCTGCAAATCCGCCAGCCGTTCCCGCATCGATTCTTTCGGCAGGTCGCTGACCCGCGTCACCACGGTCCCCATATGTATTCCTCCTGACGGCACAACCGGGTGCCCTCAGGGTAAGGCGGCCGATGAACGCGACAACACCCCTAAAAAGGACGGCGACCGCGCCAATAGGACGCGACCCAAAAAGAACCGGAATCAGTCCGGATATCGGTGTTCCGGTCCACCGGTGGCCGACCCCTTACGGGCCGGCCACCGGGGACCACGGTGAAACAGCGGTGGGATGAGCTCAGCCGACGGCGGCTCCGCCGAACTCGAGGACCGCGGGCAGGTCGGCCCGGCTGGTGATGTCGAGCTTGCGGTAGATCCGGGTGAGGTGCTGCTCCACCGTGCTCACCGTCAGGTACAGCTCACCGGCGATCTCCCGGTTGGTGTGCCCGGCGGCGGCCAGCACCGCGACCCGGCGCTCGGCCTCGCTCAGCAGCGCGGCGCTGCCCCCGCTCAGGGCCGGGGCCGTCTGCTTGCCGGTCTCGGCCGCCGCCTGCGGGCCGCCGATCTCGGCGCCGCACTCCTTCATCAGGGCACGCGCCCGGATCATGATCATGCCCACCCTCCGGTGCTCGCCCAGGCCGCGGTAGGCCTCCGCGAGGTCGAAGAGCGATCGGGCCTGCTCGTAACGGTCGCCGCCGTTCTGCAGCATGTCGGCGGACTTGCGCAGGAGCATCGGCCGGTGCCGCAGCTCGCTGGTGGCCGCCAGCAGGCGGATCGTCATGCCGAGCTCCCGCGGCGTGCGGGAGTTGCAGCGGGACAACTGGTCCTCGATCAACTTCGCGGCCTGCTCAGTGCGACCCAACTGCAGACAGGCCTCGGCGGCGCCGGCCCGCCACGGCAGCAGGCCCGGCACGTCCAGGCCCCACCTGCCGGTCAGTTCGCCGCAGAGCTGGAAGTCCCGCAGGGCCAGCGCCGCCTGCCCGACCGCCAGGCTGTAGCGGCCCCTGGCGTACAGGTAGTGCAGGCCGTACCGGCTCTCGAACATGGCGTCCAGCACGGGCCGGTCGAGGATGTCGTGCACGTCGTCGAACCTGCCCATCGCGGTCAGCGCGATCACCAGGCTGCCGAGCGGGCTGCCCACCGTGACACCCCAGCTCGTGATGGGCATGATCTCCAACGCGGCCCGCGCGTACTGCTCGGCGCTGACCATGTCGCCCTGCCGTACGGCCATCTCGGCGCGGATGGCCGAGAGCCTGGCCTGGCGGCTCGGCGCGCGCCGGGACGACGCCTCGACGCTGAACAGGTCGCACAGCGGCGCGGCCTTCTCCGCCTGCCCGCCGTAGGTGAGCGCGAGCAGCGCGCACTCCACGGTGTCCATCGACATCTCGTCCAGGCGCGCGAGCCGCAGGATGCGCTCGACGGCGATCAGGGCGCCCTCGTGCGGGCCGTTCACGAGCACCTGCGCGAGCGCGGTCGCCGTCTCCAGGCGCCGGCCCGCGGCCACCGACACCAGGGCCGTTCCGGTGTCCGCGCGCGGCTCGCCGAGCTTGGACGCGAAGGCGGGATGGGTGGCGCGCAGCCACGGGCGCGCGATGTTGAGCTCCATCACCGTCTCGGGGTCGCTCTCGTATCCCGCGGTGGTCAGGTGCTCGATCACGTCCTGCGCGTCGTCGTACCTGCCGTGCCAGAGCAGCGCGCGGGCCAGGACCACGCCGTCGCCGCCGCGGAGGTGGCCGCGCTGCATCGCCTCGGTGAGATCGGCCAGATGCCGGTCGGGCGCCTCGGGGTTGATGCGCCACTCGGCACGCACCAGCATCGTGGCGATCTTGAGGCGGCGCCGCTCGTCGGTGCACGCCTGCCACGCGAGGCGCAGGTAGTCCACGCCACGCTCGGTGCGGCCCTCGCGCAGCGCGTCCCTGGCCGCGTCCTCCAGCACCGGCACCACCCAGGGAGCGTCGATCGGGCCCGCCTGGACGAGGTGATCGGCGATCACCGAAGTGGCCGCGCCGTCCGCGTGCGCCAGTCCGGCCGCTCGGCGGTGCAGGTCGCGGCGCTCGTCGAGGCCCACCTCGGCCAGCACGGCCGTACGGGCCGACTCGTGCCGGAACCGGCCCACGCTGAGCACGCCGCCGGCCGTCAGCGCGTTCATCGCCCTGCTGATCTGGGTGTGGCCCAGGCCGAGCAGCCGGTCGAGCGAGTCGGTCTCGCCGAGCACCGCCAGGCACCGGGCGATCCGGAGCAGCTCGGGCTCGCCGCGGTGCAGGCAGGTCAGCACGGCCTGGCCGTACCGCTCGCCGACCACCGGCTCGTCCGCCGCCGGCTCGCCGTCCCGTTCCCGCGCGGACGGGCCGCCGAGGTAGTCCTCGATGAGGGCGGCGGCCAGCAGCGGGTTGCCGGCGCTGTAGGCGTACCAGTCCTCGGCGAAGCGGACCGCGACCTCCTCCCCCGCCCGCTCGCGCACCAGCGTGTGCACGCCCTGCCGGGACAGCGGGTTGAGCTGCACGACTCCGCAGTACGGCTGGCGCAGCAGGTCGGTCCAGAAGAAGGTGTCGGTGCTGCGCACGTAGTCGGAGTAGCTGAAGATCACCATGATCCGGGCGAAGCGTACGCGCCGGGCGAGGTACGCCAGGCACAGCAACGACGGGCGGTCGGCGTAGTGCACGTCGTCGACCACGATCACCAGCGGATAGCGCTCCGACAGCTCCAGCAGCACGGTGCACAGAGCGTGCGCGATCTGGGCGTCCACCTGGTCGAGGGTCTCGGAGGCGAGCCCGGAGCTCATCGCCGTCCGCTTGCCCTCCTCGAGCAGCGCGAGCGCGCGCACGCGCTCCTCCTCCACCAGCGGCGCCTCTTCGATGAGCTGGCCGAGCACGCCGAGCGGCAGGTCCTGCTCCATGCGGGACGCGGTCGCGGCGACGGGCAGGGCGCCCAGCTCCACCGCCTGCTCGGCGAACGCGTCGAGCAGTGCGCTCTTCCCGGTGGCGACGGTGCCGCTGAGCATCGCGACCTTGCCCTTGCCGGTCAGTGCGGCCGCCAGCATCTCCTGTAACGAGGCCAGTGCCTCGTCTCTCTCAATCAAGTTCATCAAGCGGGCCCCCTCCAGCTGAGCTTCCGTCCTTACGAATGGACGCTTGCCTGCTTGTTGGAGACGATGTTCTCCCCGGCCGCTTTTGGATCGCTATCGCGCCCTTATCCCTCGCCGCGACGTCCCCTCCGGGCATCTCTCGCAGCGGGACGGGACGCGCCGGGCCGGAGCGTGCCGGAGCGCGCGACAGCCGCCCGTCCCGCCCGTGACAGGGGCGGAGGCGGGCGGGAGGCGCGTCAGAACTTCAGCGGGCGGCCGGAGGGAGTGCGCAGGTCGGGCGCTTCGTCCCTGGCGGCGGGACGTCCCGAGGGCCGGCTCTTCTTCAGCTGCTTTCGCGTCATCGCGTCGTGCCCTTCCGTGCGGGGCCCGGGGACGAGGGCCGGAGGATGGTCGTCCGCGGTCACGCGGTGGTGGCCAGCCGCCGCCTGCGCGGGCGCGCGTGCTCGTGCGCGTCGCCCAGTTCGCGGTGGTGCCTGCCGGAGGGCTCGGCCCGCCGGGCGGCCCGGTGGACGACGGCCTGCACCGCCCGGAGCGCGGCGGCCTCGGCGTCCCGCTCGATCCCCACGCCCCAGTGCGTACGGCCCCCGAGGCGGCACTCGGCGTAGACCGCGACGCCCGCCTCGACGTCCCGCTCCCCCTGGCCGACGCCGGTCCGGTGGACGGCGCGGACCTCGATCCCCCAGTCGGCGAGGCTCACCCGGAGCGCCTGCAGCGCGTCCGCGCGCTCGGCGCCCACCTCGAAGCCTCCGCCGTCCACGTGCAGTTCGACGGCGAGCGGCTCCGGCCCGAAGACGGGCGGCCCCGGCGGGCACGTGTACTCGCTCTCGAACAGCTCCCGCACCCCGCTGGGGGTGATCTCCATGCCTTCGCTGTCGGCCCGCCGCTGCACCACCCGGGCGAAGTCGATCTGCAGGTCGCGCGGCAGGTGCCTGCCGTACCAGGTGCTCATGATGTAGGCGACGCCGCCCTTGCCGGACTGGCTGTTGATGCGCACCACGGCCTCGTAGGTCCGGCCCACGTCCGCGGGGTCGACGGGCAGGTACGGCATGGCCCAGGGCATCTCGTCGATCGGGGCGCCGTGCGCGGCGGCCTCCCGCTCCAGCGCGTCGAAGCCCTTCTTGATGGCGTCCTGGTGGGAGCCGGAGAAGGAGGTGTAGACGAGGTCTCCCCCGTACGGGTGGCGCGGGTGGACCGGGATGCCGTTGCACTCCTCCACGACCCGGCGGATCGCGTTGAGGTCGGAGAAGTCGACGCCCGGGTCGACGCCGTGGCTGAACAGGTTCATGCCGAGCGTGACCAGATCCACGTTGCCCGCGCGTTCGCCGTTGCCGAACAGGCAGCCCTCGATGCGCTGCGCGCCGGCCATCATGGCCAGCTCCGCCGAGGCGACGCCGGTCCCCCGGTCGTTGTGCGGGTGGATGGAGAGGCAGACGTGCTCCCGCCGGGACAGGTTGCGGTCGAGCCACTCGATCTGGTCGGCGAAGACGTTGGGCGTGCTCCGCTCGACGGTCGTCGGGAAGTTCAGGATGATCTCCCGCCCGGGGCCGGGCTGCCAGACGTCCATGACCGCCTCGCAGACCTCCAGGGAGAAGTCCAGCTCGGTGTCGTTGAACAGCTCGGGAGAGTACTGGAAGCCCAGGTCGCAGTCGCTCAGCGTCTTGTCCGCGTATTTCATCATCAGGCGCGTGCCCTGGACGGCCAGGTCCTTGCACTCGTCCCTGGTCATCCCGAACACCAGCCGCCGGAACAACGGCGACGTCGCGTTGTAGAGGTGGATGGTGGCGCGGGGAGCGCCTTCGAGGCTCTCCACGGTCCGCCGGATCAGCTCGTCACGCGCCTGCACCAGAACGGAGACGCGCACGTCGTCGGGAATGAGGTCGCGCTCGATGAGCTCACGCAGGAAGGCGTGGTCGTCCTCGCTCGCCACGGGAAAACCGACTTCGATCTCCTTGTAGCCCATCCGGACCAGCAGATCGAACATGGCCATCTTTCGCGCCGGGCTCATCGGACTGGCCAGCGACTGGTTGCCGTCGCGAAGGTCGGTGGAAAGCCAGCGAGGCGCCCGCGTGATGACGTTGTCGGGCCAGCGGCGGCCGGACAGCCGGACGGGTTCGGGGGCGCTGTAGCGCCGCAGCGCCTTGGTCATCCTCGTCAACGGAAGATCCCTTCTCTCTGGCTCAGGGTTAACCGTTCGAACCGAAATACGTCGAATAGGAATAAGGCGACAGCGTCACCTGGATCTGGAAGGAGGACACGTCACCGATGATGCGGAACATCACGGCGATCTCCGGATAGGCGGCGGTCATTCCGAGATTGACGAAGTAGTGGTCGCTGTCGAATATCATCCGGTAGAGCCCGCGCTCCAACTGGGCGGTGTCCCATCCCTTCACGACGCCCGCGCCATCGGTCTCGGCGGTGGTCACGTGCCACCAGACGCCGTCGACCTCGCGTTCCAGGCGCAAACGAACGCCGGCCGCGCCGCGGCCGAAAACGCTGTCCAATGCCTGCGCCGTTATGTTCATCGCTCAGCTCACACCTGTCTATCGGACCCTCGGGGACCGATCTCGAAGTCTCCAGTGACGTCTTCCGGGTCGCTTCCGCACAGCCTCGCAGCGCCGGCTATCGGTTCACCTTCGCCGCTCTATCGGGGGTCCGGGGCCGCGAACGAGTGACCGGACCACCGGGCCGCGGCCATCCGGACAAGGGTGTCTAGGGGTGCCGGCGCGCCTGCCGAGACCATTACAGTGATATCAGCGAAAGCGCAAGTTTGAACGATTTGTGAGCCTCATGCGAGGTGACGCCCCTGAGTGCGCGATAACAGCAGAAACCGTGAATCCAGCGATGAGAGACGAACGAGTCGCACGAACGAAAATGGAGCCGTCGGGAATCGACCCGACGGCTCCATTCGTCTGCCCGGCTCACGCACGGGCGGTGAATCACTTGCGCACGGGGGTCTCCACGTTCCGCGGCGAGGGCCCGGAGGCCGGACGGCCGCCGGCCGGACGGGAGGAGCGCCGGCCGGGTGTCTGCGCCTTCTCATCGTCGAGCCGGCTCGCCACCACGCGGCGCGCTCCGGCCTCGTCGAAGCGGCCCGACTCGCACTCCAGCAGGCCGATGCGGCGGACGGCGAGGGCCACGCCCTGGTCGTTGCCGGTCTGCCGGAACAACTCCAGCGCGGTGTCGAGGCTGCCGCGGGCGTCGGCGTAGCGCTGCTCGGCGGCCGACAGCAGGCCCGTCGAGTAGTGCATGACCGCCTGTCCCCTGCGGTCCCCGGCCTGGCGGGCGGCCGCCAGGGCCAGGGTGTTCATGTCGCGCCAGTCGTCGAAGTAGACCCCGGACTCGAAGAAGGGCGCGGCGCAGATGGCCAGGTCCCAGGACAGCTCGGCGAGGCCGGCCTGGGCGGCCTGGCGGATCCCGGACACCAGCGTCAGCCGTTCGCGCTCGTACCACGGAAGCGGCTGCTGGACGAGCCGGCGGGCCAGCGTGTCGGGCAGCGGCCAGCGGGTGGCGCCGCTGTGGAGGCCCGCGTAGTCGTCGCCGTACTGCTCGCGGTGCGCGGCCCGCGCGAGGTGGAGCAGGCAGCTCAGCACCCTGGCCAGCGCGGCGCCGCGCTCGGCGGCCGGCTCCTCGGCGGCCAGGCGCTCCCTGGCGAACACCCGGATGAGGTCGTGGAAGCGGTACCGGCTCTGCGCGCCCCTCCCCGTCCCGGTGATCTCGACGAGCTGGGCGTCGGCCAGGTCGTCCATCAGGTCCTGGGTCTCGTGCAGCGGCCGGTCCAGCAACGCGGCGCTGACCCACGAGGGGAACGGCTGGAAGTCGAGGATGGCGAGCCGGCGGAACAGCGTGCGGGCCAGGTCGCCGGTGCTCTCGTAGGCGACGGCGATGCTGGCCCGCATGCCCATCTCGCCGTGCCTGAGCTCGTCCAGGCGGCGGGTCTCGTCCTGCAGCCGCCCCGCCAGATGCTCGATGCTCCAGTGCGGATGGGCGGAGAGGCGTGATCCGGCGATGCGCAGCGCGAGCGGCAGCCGGCCGCAGAGCTCGGCGAGGGCCCGCGCCGACGCCGGCTCCGACCGCACCCGGTCCTCTCCCGCGATGTGGGCCAGCAGCCGCATCGACTGGTCCGGGTCGAAGGTGTCCACCTCGACGTTCCGCGCGCCGGGCAGGCCGGTCAGCCTGCCGCGGCTGGTGACGATGACCGAGCAGCCCGGGCTGCCCGGCAGCAACGGCACCACCTGGCTCTCGCCGGCCGCGTCGTCGAGCACCACCAGCACCGTACGGCCGGCCAGCAGGCCGCGGTACATCTCGGCCCGCTCGTCCAGCGTCTCCGGTACGGCGCCGCCCGGGACGCCGAGCGCCCGCAGGAACCGGCCCAGCACGTCGAAGGGATGCACGGGGCGGGCCGCCCCGCCGTGGAGGGCGGCGAACAGCTGCCCGTCGGGGAACCGTTCGGCGACGGTGTGGGCGGTGTGGACGGCGACGGTGCTCTTCCCGACGCCCGGCTTGCCGGTGATGACCG
Organism: Microbispora cellulosiformans; assembly: GCF_008728085.1. Lineage (NCBI taxonomy): Bacteria > Bacillati > Actinomycetota > Actinomycetes > Streptosporangiales > Streptosporangiaceae > Microbispora > Microbispora cellulosiformans. Next base: position 59,498 of record NZ_VYTZ01000020.1, read on the forward strand.
CGATCGGCACGGCGGACGACGCCCGTTCCCCCGGGGACGGCGTGATGAGGCGGCGTACGGCGCCGACCTGCGGGGCGCGGCCGGTGAAGTCGGCGATGCCCGCCGGCAGCATCCGCGGGGCGCCGGCCCGGGGCGCCGTCACGGCGGCGCTCACCGGTGGCGCCGGCGCCGGCCGCCCCGTGTCGGCCGAGAGCCGGATCGCCTGTTCGAGCCGCCGCAGCCGCTCGTTCGGCTCGATCCCCAGCTCCTCGACGAGGATCCGCCTGCCCTCACGGTAGACGTGCAGGGCCTCGGGCTGCCGTCCCGACTGGTGGAGGGCGGTCATCAGCTGGCCGCGCAGCTGCTCGCGGAGCGGATACCGTTCCACCAGTTCCGTCAGCTCGGCTACCACCTCCCGGTGCCGTCCCAGGGAGAGCTCCAGCTCGATGCAGTTCTCGTGGGCGGCGATCCGGTCCTCGGTGAGGCGGCGGGCGGCCGCCCGGATCAGTCTGCCGTCGATCCCCTCCAGTGCGTGACCCCGCCAGAGGGCGAGCGCCTCGCGGTAGTGACCGACGGCGACCTCGGCCGCGCCGGCCGAAGCCGCCCGCCGGGCCGTCCGGACCAGGTTTCCGAAGCGGTCGGAGTCGAGTTCGTCGTCCCCGATCTCGATCGCGTACCCCTGGGAGTGTGTGGAGATCAGGTTGGGCCGACCGTACTGGGCGAAGACCCGGCGCAGGGCCGAGATGCAGATCTGCACCTGAGAACGGCAGGTCGTGGGCGGGTTGTCGTCGTAGACCGCCTCGATGAGCCTGCCGATGGACGTGCCCCGGCTGTGGTCCAGCAGGAGCACGGCCAGGGCCGTCTGCTGTCTCGTGCTGCCCAGGTCCACGCGATGCGTGCCGTCCACGACTTCCAGAGGCCCGAGAATGCGAAACTTCACCGCGTGACTCCTTGCACTTATCGGACCCGTCTCCCGGGCCCACAAGGATGATCGGTTTCACATGTTGATGGGGATGGACGAAAAGATTACCGTTGCGGGCTGATCCTATGACCCAACCGGTAGGGATTCCAACAGGTTGGCAGTCCCGGCAGCGGCCGGGTTAGGACATCCCGGCCCGATGCGTGGGCGTCGCCAGCACGACCCGCAGCCGCTCGGCCACCTCCGGGCCCAGCTTCGCCGCGATGGCCAGGATGCGGGCGACGGCCTCCACGGCCGACGCGTCGTCGCCCCGCACCCGGTGCGCGTCCCGGAGCAGCTTGAGCGCGTTGACCTCGTCCAGCGGCACGCCCAGCGTGGCGAACAGGTCGAGCGCCTGCTCGGCGGCGGTCACCGCGCCGGCGGAGTCGCCCTCGGCGAGGGCGAGCTCGGCCAGCGCCGCGAGCACCCGGCCCCTGCTGAGCCGGTCGTCCGTGGTGGTGGCCAGCAGCAGGGCGTGCCGCAGCGTGCCGCTCGCCTCGGCCCTGGCGCCGAGCCGCAGCTTGGCCAGGCCCGTGCAGATCAGAGCGTACGACTCGCCCATGGGGTCGCCGATCTTCTGGTAGACGGCGAGCGCCGCCTCCACGATCCTGAGCGCCTCCGCGGACCGGCCCAGCTCCAGATAGGTGTAGCCCAGCCTGACCTGGATGTAGGCCTTCTGGCGTCCGCTGACGCCGCCCGCCAGTTCCATCGCGTCCGACAGCAGGGCCTCGGCGCCCTCGGGGTCGGAGAACAACAGCCGGATCTGCGCGAGGTGGCAGAGCACGTTGCTCGTGTTGCTCGGCGTGCCGTGGCGCCGCGAGAGGTCGAGCGCCTGCCGGCACCGCTCGGCCGCGGCGTCGAGCTGTCCGGTGACCAGGTGAAGATAGCCGAGGTTGGCCAGCGCCGTGGCGAGGGAGCGCTGGTCGTCCAGCTCGGTGAACAGCTGGATCGCCGCCAGGTAGTCACGGCGTGCGTCGTCGAACCTGCGCTCGTTGGAGGCCAGTGCCCCGTTGACATACAACATGGTGGCCTGCCCGGCCGTGTCCCCCGCCTGCTGCACGGCGGCCATCGCGAGCTGCTGCGCCTCGCGCCAGTCGTCGAGGTAGAACCGCGACAGGAAGAAGGTGGCGGCGCCGAGCGCCAGCCCCCAGCAGACCTCCGTCAGACCGGCCTGCGCCGCCTGCCTGATGCCCGAGACCAGAATGGACCGTTCTCGCTCGAACCAGGCCAGCGGGTGCTCCACCAGCCGGTCGACCAGGGCCTCGGGCAGCGACCACGCCGGGGGCGGGATCAGGAGGCGGTCCTCCAGTTCCTTCCGCCTGGCCGCGTCGACCAGGGTCAGCAGGCCGCCGAGCATCCGGCCCAGGGCCGCGCTGCGCTCGGCGATGGGCTCCTCGGCGGCCAGGCGCTCGCGGGCGAAGACCCTTATGAGGTCGTGGAAGCGGTAGTGGACGTTGACGCCCCGGCCGGTGCCGGTCGTCTCCAGCAGCTGGGCGTCGGCGAGGTCGTCCAGCAGGTCCTGCGCCTCCGCGACGGGCCGGTCGAGCAGGGCCGAGCCGAGCCAGGCGGTGATGATGTCGCAGTCCAGGATGGCCAGCCGCCGGAACAGCCGCCTGGCGTCGCCGCTCACGCTCTCGTACGTCAGGGAGATGCTCGCCCTGATCGCCATCTCGCCGTGCTTGAGCTCGTCCAGCCGCCGGGTCTCGTCCGCCAGCCGCTCGACGAGCTGCTCGATGCTCCAGTGGGGGCGGGCGGCCAGCCGGGCTCCCGCGATGCGCAGGGCCAGCGGCAGGTGGCCGCAGAGCTCGGCCAGGGCCACCGAGAAGGCGGGCTCGGACTGCACGCGCTCGGCCCCGGCGATGCGCGAGAGCAGGTCGAGCGACTGGGCCGAGTCGAAGACGTCGACCTCGACGTGGACGGCGCCCGACAGTCCGGCCAGGCGGCTCCTGCTGCTGAGGACGACCGCCGCGTTGGGGCTTCCGGGCAGCAGCGGCAGGACCTGGCCCTCGGTGCCGACGTCGTCCAGGACGATCAGCACCTTCTTGTCGGCGAGCAGCATGCGGTAGAGCTCGGCCCGCTCCTCCAGGCCCTCCGGGACGGAGGAGCCGGTCACGCCGAGCGCCCGCAGGAAGCGTTCCAGCACCCTGATGGCGGCGACCGACCGGGAGGAGCCGCCGTGGAGGTTGGCGTAGAGCTGGCCGTCCGGATAGTGCTCGACGACCCGGTGCGCCACGTGCACCGCCATGGTGCTCTTGCCGATGCCGGGCTTGCCGGACAGCGCGACGATGGGCACGGCGTATCTGCCGGGACCGCCGCCGGAGCCCACCAGCCGTTCCAGGATCTCGTCCACCAGCTTGGACCGGCCGCTGAAGTCGGCGATGTCGGTCGGCAGCAGCCGGGGCACGGCGACCGGTGGAGACGGCGGCGGAGGTGTGCTCACCCGTACGGCGGTCGCGGGCAGGTTCAGCGCGGGGTCCGAGGTGAGGATCGCGTGCTGGAGCCGCTGGAGCCGCTCGTGCGGCTCGATCCCCAGCTCCTCGATCATCACGCGCCTGGCCTGGTTGTAGGCCTGCAGGGCCTCGGCCTGCCGGCCGGAGCGGTAGAGGGCCAGCATGAGCTGCCCGCGCAGCCGTTCGCGGAGCGGATACTGCGCCACCAGCGCGGTCAGCTCGCCGACCAGCTCGTGGTGGTGGCCGAGGTCGAACTCCAGGTCGACGCATTCCTCGTTGGCCGCGACGCGGTCCTCGTCCAGGCGCATCGCCGCCGCCTGGACGACCCGGCTCTCGATGCCCTCCAGGGCGGGGCCCCGCCACAGGGCGAGCGCGTCTCGGTAATGGGCCACCGCCTCCTCGGCGCGGTTCTCCGCCCGGGCCTGCTTGGCCTGGCGCAGGAGGTGTTCGAACCGGCCGAGGTCGAACCCCTCGTCGGCGATGCGCACCGCGTAGCCGTTGGACTGCGTCACGATGATGTCGGGCCTGCCGCAGTTGCCGAACAGGCGCCGCAGGGCCGAGACGCAGATCTGGATCTGGGCTTTGGCGGTCGGCGGAGGGGCGTCGTCGTAGATGGTTTCCGTGAGGCGGGAGACCGTGACCGTCCGGCCCGCCTCCAGGAGCAGCGCGGCGAGGACCGTCTGCTGTCTGGCTCCCCCCAGTTCCAGCCTTCGGTCAGTGAGAACGACCTCAAGTGGGCCCAGGATCCGGAAGTCCACCCACATCTCCTGTTGAGCTGGCGTAGCTCCCCCATGCCAGAGGACCTGACCGAGAGATTAATCCATCCCAATCGTGTGTGCTACGTCCGAACCTCGACGGCTGAGCCGTTCTCAACGACTTTCAGTCACTGTGATGCTGGGTGTCCCGTAAAGTCTCTTTCCGAATGAAAACCTGTAGACAAATGTATAAGACATATGACGGCCCGAAGGCCGCCGCGCCCTCGGCGTGCGGCACGAGACCATGCCGTTCGTGTCCCCCCTTGCCACACGCCGAGCGCCTGTCGTCGTGATACCCGGCGAGGCCGCCCCCCTCGGCTGCTTCGACCGGGCACCACCCGTCATGGGCTGATCTCTCAGAGTGCGCGTGCTTTTTGGCTGACGATCCGTCCAGAGCGGCACACCGCGTCAGCTTCGGCCTTCCCCGGATCGGGAAAGCCCCCCTACCCCCACCGATCCCGCTCCACTGCGAGCGCGACCGGACACAGCGAGAATCACACGATTCGATTTCCAGCCGGCAACAAGAATTCACTCCCTTTTAACGGGGGGCCCGGATCACGGAAACCCGCAGCAGAGCTTGGTGGCGGGCACCTCGTAGACCGGCTTGGCGTCAACGACGGCACCGGCGGCGGCGCCTCCGCTGAGCGGGAAGGCGACGAACGCGAAGGCGACGACCATGGCTCCGGCGATCCGGCCGAGACGCGACAGCAGGGTGTTCTTCATCTCTTACCTCTCACAAAGGCTGGGAACTCTGTCCGACGCCTTTAAGGTAGGAAAGGCCGCCATCCTTCCGTTATTGGATCGGCTTTTTACAGGTCAGAGCGGGTTTGCGGCCGGTTCGCGGCTCCGGGGAGCCGTGGCACCGCGGCCACGAGGCGCCGTGTGCAGGGATGACGCGGCGATCCGAGCACCTCGGCGGTGGTCCCGCGCTCGACCACCCGCCCCCGGTCGAGGACCACGGTCTCCTCGCACAGCGCGGCCACGACGGCCAGGTCGTGGGAGACCAGCACCACGGTCAGCCGCCTGCTTTCCCGCAGGTCGGCGAGCAGATCGAGGAGCCGGAGCCGGGTGGCGGTGTCCAGTGCGCTGACGGGCTCGTCGGCCAGCAGCACCCGGGGGGAGGCCGCTATCGCCCGCGCTATCGCTATCCGCTGCCGCTGCCCCCCGGAGAACTCGTGGGGATAGCGGCGGGCGGCGTCCGGGGGCAGTCCCACCGTGCGCAGCGCCTCCTCGACCATGGCCGTCGCCGTCGCGCCGCGGGCGACGCCGAGCGAGCGCAGGGGCTCGCCGACGATCCGCTCCACCCGCCGGCGTGGGTCCAGCGAGGAGTACGGGTCCTGGAAGACGGGCTGCACCGCGTGCCGCAGCGCCCGCATCCGTCCGCGCAACGGCAGGCCGTCGAGGAGCACCTGCCCGGTGCGGGGCCGCAACAGCCCCAGCATGAGGCGGACCAGCGTGGTCTTGCCCGCTCCCGACTCCCCCACCAGAGCCAGCCCGCGGCCCGCGGTGACCTCGAAGGAGACCTCGCTGAGCACGGCGGGACCACGCCGGTAGGCGAAGCCCAGGTCGCGTACGCCGAGGATGGGAGGCGACGGCGGTGACGACGTCACGGCAGCATCCGTTCCAGTGCTCCGTTCAGCCGCCGCGCGGCCGACACGAGGTCCCGGGTGTGCGGGTGCGACGGCGCCCGCAGCACGTCTCCGACCTCGCCCTCCTCCACCGCCCTGCCCCCCTCCAGCACCAGGATCCGGTGGCTGATCCGCGCCACCACGGCCAGATCGTGGCCGACGAAAAGCAGCCCCATGCCGCGAGCCGTCACCAGCCGGTCCAGCAGCGCGAGCATCTCCGCCTGGACCGTGCCGTCCAGCGCGGCCGTGGGCTCGTCGGCGATCAGGAACGCCGGTTCGCAGGCCAGCGCCATGGCCATCGCCACCCGCTGGCGTTGGCCGCCGGAGATCTCGTGGGGATAGGACCGGGCGATGCGGTCCGGGTCGCTCAGCCGCACCTCCGCCAGCGCCTCCAGGGCCGCGCGCCGCGCGGCGGCCCCGCGCAGGCCCCGGTGGCGGCGCAGCGGCTCGGCGACCTGCGCGCCGACCCGCATCAGGGGGTCCAGGGCGGCGAGCGGGTCCTGGAAGACGACGGCGATCCCCCTGCCCCTGACCGTGTTCAGCACCCGCTCGGGCGCGCCGAGGATCGGCTCGCCGTCCAGGAGGACCCGGCCCGAGGCGGCCATGCCGGCCGGCAGCAGGCCGACGACCGCCAGCACGGTCAGGGACTTGCCCGCGCCGGACCCCCCGATCAGCCCGAGCCGGTCCCCCCGGGCCAGGCGGAAGGACAGGTCGTGCAGCAGTTCGCGGCCGTCCGCCGTGCGCACCGTGAGGTTCTCGGCTTCGAGCAGTCTCACCAGCGCCCCCGCAGCAGCGGGTCGGCGACCTCGCGGACGCCGTCGGCCACCAGGTTGGCGCCGATCACCAGGAGGACGAGCAGCAGTCCCGGCGCGACGACGTCGCCGGGGGCGACCAGCACCGTGGTCTGGGCCTCCCTCAGCATGTGTCCCCAGGAGGCGTTCGGCGGCGGCGGGCCGAGCCCCAGGTAGGACAGGCCGGCCTCCGCCAGGACGGCCCGGCCCAGCTGGAGGGCGAGGTTCACGGCGAGCGCGGGCCAGATGTTGGGCAGCACGTGCCCGGTGACGATCCCCGGCCAGGACGTGCCGGAGGTGCGGGCCGCCGTCACGTAGTCCTGCGCCAGCACCCGCTTCACCTGCTGCCTGGCCGGTCTCGCCACCACGGCGGTCATGGCGAGCCCGATGGCGGTCACGGCGGACAGCAGCGATCCCCGCCTGGCCGCGATCACGAGCATCGCCAGCAGCAGCGTCGGGAAGGCGATCAGGACGTCCAGCGCCACCGCCATGACGTCGTCGAGCCACCGTACGGCGAAACCGGCCGCGAGCCCGGCCAGCAGGCCGAGCGCTCCGCCGAGGGCCACCGCCCCCGCCCCGATCGACAGCGCCACCCGGGCGCCGATCATGAGCTGGGTGAGCAGGTCCCGCCCCAGCCGGTCGGTGCCCAGCCAGTGCTCCGGGCCCGGCGGCTCCAGCCTGCCCCCGGACGTGTCGCCCGGGTCGTACGGCGTCCACAGCGCCGAGACCAGCGCGATCGCGACCACCCCGCCCAGCAGGACGCAGCCCGCGACCAGGGCTCGCGACCTCACGCGGACGTTCCCGCCGCGGTACGGCGCAGCCGCGGGTCGATGAGGCGCTGGGCCGTGTCGGCCACGAAGCCGATCGTGAGCACGGTGGCCGTGCTCAGCGTCAGCACGCCCTGGATGACGGGGTAGTCGTGCTGGGCGAACGCCCGCACCAGCATGCCGCCGAGCCCCGGCAGCGCGAAGACGTTCTCCACGACGACCGCCCCCAGGAACGTGGAGGCCAGTTCGATGGCGAGGATCGGCACCACGGGCGCGGCGACGCCCCGCAACCCGTGCCGCCAGAGCGCGGCGCGGAGCGGGGCGCCGAGCGCCCTGGCGGTCCGCAGGTGGTCGCTGTCGAGTACGTCCAGCGCGGCGGAGTGGACGTAGCGGGTCAGCGAGGCCGCCATCACCAGCGCGATGGTGACCACGGGCAGCAGGAGCGAGGTGAGCGCGGCGGCCGGGGCGGCCCAGTCCTCGGCCGGGAAGCCGCCCGCCGGGAGCCACCGCAGCCGCAGCGCGAACACGGTGACGAGCAGCATGCCCACCCAGAAGACCGGCACGGCGAGGCCCAGCTGACTCACCCCCGCCAGCAGTGTGCCGTACCAGGTGCCCCTGCGCAGCGCGATGACGAATCCCGTGGGCACCGCGATCAGCGCGGCCAGCAGGAACGCCAGCACCGTGAGGGGTACGGTGACGCCCAGCCGCCCGGCGATCTCGGACGTCACGGGCTGGGAGCTGACCAGCGACCGGCCGAGGTCCAGCCGCGCCAGGTCGCGCAGCCACCCGCCGAACTGCTGGGACAGCGGCAGGTCGGTGCCGAGCTCGTGCCGGGCGGCGGCGGCCTGCCGCGCGGTGGCGCCCATGTCGAGCAGCGCGTTGGCCGGGTCGCCGGGAAGCACCCGGAGCAGCACGAACAGCGCCACGCTGGAGACGGTGAGGGACAGTGCCAGCAGGATCGCCCTGCGGACGAGATAGGCGGCCATCGGTCAGCGCTTGTCGATCCCGTAGACGGGGAACTGCGCCTGGACCGCGTTGGCCGTGTAACCGGTCACGTGGGCGGAGGCGACGACGATCTGCGGGTTGAGGTAGAGCCAGTCGCTGGCGGCGTCCTCGACGATCTCGTGGTTGGCCCGCCGGAGCAGTTCGGTCTGCTCCCGCGTGGTCTTCGCGGACTCCGACCTCCGGATCAGGTCGGAGACCTCGGGGTTGTCGTACCCCCAGTAGAAGCCGGGGTCGCCGTAGTAGCGGATGTCGCGGTCGTTGACGTGTTCCTGGAGGGTCGCGGCGAAGTCGTGGCGCTGGAAGACCCGGGAGTACCACTCGTCGGCGCTGATGACGTCGATCGTCACCGTGATGCCGACCTTGGCCAGTTCCGACTTCACGAACTCGGCGATGGTCGGATGAGGGTCGTACTGCGGAGTGTCGAGCGTCATCGCGAAGCCGTCGGGGTAGCCCGCCTCGGCGAGCATCCTCTTCGCCGCCTCGACGTCGTAGGCGTTCTCCCCGCTCAGGTCCTCGTACCAGGGGTCGGAGGGCGGCACCATCGAGCCGATCACCGTGCCGCGCTCGCCCCAGATGGACCGCAGCAGTTTCGCGTCGTCGATCGCGGCGCTGACCGCCCTGCGGACCAGCGGCTTGTCGAAGGGCGCGCGCCGGCAGTTGAAGGCGAGCAGCAGCTTGGTGGTGGACGTGCCCTCGGTGATCCGGAACGCCGAGGTGTCGGAGAACGGCGCCAGCGCGTCCGGGCTCTGCACGCTGGTGACGACGTCGACCGCGCCGGACAGCAGCGCGTTGTTGAGCGCCGCCGCCTCGGTGTAGTAGCGGAACGTCACCTGCCCGCACTTGGGCGCCGCCCCCCAGTAGCCGCCGAACCGCTCCATGGTCAGCGTGGCGCCGCGCTTCCAGGACGCGAGGCGGTAGGGACCGGTGCCGTCCTCCGCGGTCTTCGGATCGGCCAGCGTGTGGTTGACGATCCACACCTGGCTGAGGTTGTAGATGAGCGAGATCGACCTGCTGGAGAGCCGGACCACGACGGTGTGGTCGTCCGGCGCGTCGACACTCTTGATCATGTCGAGGACGTTCTTGCGCGAGGACGTGGACGTCCCCGCGAGGATGCGCCGCAGGCTGTGCCGTACGTCGTCGGAGGTCATCGGCGTGCCGGAGTGGAAGCGGACGCCCCGGCGCAGCACGAAGGTGTAGGTGAGGCCGTCAGGGCTGACCGTGTAGTCGGAGACCAGCGACTTCTCGACGGCGCCCGCCTCGGTGAGGCGGAAGAGGGCCTCGTAGACGTTGCCGCCCAGCGCCTCCGCCGCGCCCTGCCCCCCGCCTCCGGCGTTGTCCAGGTTCTGCGGTTCGTACAGGGACCCGACGGACAGGGCACAGGAAGCGGACGCGCTACTACTGGGAGATGAAACGCAGGCCGTGGCCGACAGGATGACGACGGACAGCGCGGCGGTAAGGCGCCTTATCTGAAATTTCAACTTTCCCCCCATTGCATAGCCCGGGTCATTCTTGCGCCTTGTCGCCCCGTCTGACCATAGACCGGCCTGCGAAAATCCCCGTGGAGTAGAGACGCGCGAGTGGAGGAAAGTGTCAAGTGGTACAAGCCCGCCGCACTACCCGGCGGGCTCCGCGTTTGCGTTCTTCCGCAATTCGGCAGGCGCCCGGTCACCCCCGCAGCGCGGTGGCCTGGCCGGGCAGGACAGGCGTACGGCCGGCGACGACCTCACGGATCACCCGCATGACGTCGGCGGCGTGGTCGTTGATGAAGAAGTGCCCGCCCCGGTAGACCCCGAGGTCGAACCGGCCGGTGGTGTGCTCGGCCCAGACGCGCGCCTCCTCGACCGTGACCTGGGCGTCCTCGTCCCCGATCAGCGCCGTCACCGGGCAGTCGAGCCGGGGGCCGGGCCGGTAGCGATAGGTCTCGGCGGCCCGGTAGTCGCTGCGCAGCGCCGGGAGGATCATCTCCACCACCTGCGGGTCCTCGAAGAGCCGCGGGTCGGTGCCCGAGAGCTTGTCGAGGTCGGCGATGAAGTCGTCGTCGCTCAGCAGGTGCACCCGCTCGTCGCGGAGGGTCGAAGGCGCCCGGCGCCCCGACACCACGAGGCCGCGGGGGGCCGCTCCCGCCTGCGTCAGCCGTACGCCGACCTCGAAGGCCAGCGTCGCGCCCATGCTGTGGCCGTACAGGTAGACGGGCGGGCCGTCGCACCAGGGCTTCACCAGGGGGGCCAGCACGTCGGCCAGCACGTGCAGGTCGTCGATCAGCGGCTCGGTGCGCCGGTCCTGCCGGCCGGGATACTGGATGGCCAGCACCTCGATGCCCGGCGAGAGCGTCCTGGACACCGGGAAGAAGTACGTCGAGGCCCCGCCCGCGTGCGGGAAGCAGATCAACCGGGCGGCGGCGCGCGGCGCCGGGTGGAACCTCCGGACCCAGCCGTCGCTTCCGTTCAGTTCGGACATCTCACTCAGCTCCCCTTCGTCGTCCCACGCCGGTGCGGCGTCTCCCCCGCCGCGCCGGGAGGACGGGCGGAGGGTATGCCGCGTCATTCATTGAAACCGTGCGGGAGCGGCGGCGCCACCGGAGATTCGCCCCTAAACACCGGCGTGCGTCCCCTTATCCGGAAAACAGCATGGGTACGGCGTCGCGGGGCGACCGCGATGCCGTACCCATTGAATTCGGCCTGTCTGAATTCAGGATTATGCGCGAATGACTTTCGTCCGGCGGTCAGGTGGGCAGGGCGGCCTCGAGTGGCCGGTTGCGCAGTGTCCGCAGCACCGCGACCAGCGTGCCTCCCAGGGTCAGGACCGCCGCGGCCCCGGCGATCAGCAGGAAGATCAGCGGCGACCCGGCCGGCACGAGTTTGCCCGTCCGCCCGAGGGCGAACGTCACGAACGCGAGCGGCGCGATGAGGGCGCCGAGGCCGATGCCGATCAGTGCCGTGAGAGCGCCCTCCACCGCCGTCATCCGCAGCACCTGCCTGCGGGTGGCGCCGATGAGCCGCTGCAGGCCGAACTCGCGCCTGCGGTGGCCGGTGGCCAGGAACAGCGTGTTGATCACGGAGATCGCGATGAAGCCCATCAGCAGCGCGAGGAAGAGGTAGTTCACCAGCTCCTCCGCCCCGAGATGGTGCTCGAACGACCCGCGCAGGGTGTACCTGTCGACGATCTGCGCCCCGGGGAAGGCGGCGACGACACCGCTCAGCGCGGCGGACAGCTGCGCGACCGACGTCCCGGGCTGGGGCGCGGCGAGGATGTAGAGCGGCAGACCGGCGGTGGTGTGCTTGGACAGCAGGTCGATCGGCAGGATGATCGACTCGAAGCTCACCTTCTCCGACATCAGCCCCACGATCTTGACGTTCACCCTGGAGTTGTCGCCGAGGCGCAGCGTGATCGTGTCGCCGACGCCCCTCTTCAGCTCCTTGGAGTAGACGTCGTTGATGACGACGGTGTCGCCCTTCAGCTGCGTGAGCGAGCCCGAGGTCATCGTGGCCGCGCCCACCTTCTCGGCGGCGTCGGCGGTGAAGCCCTTGAACTGCCAGCCGCCGAGGTCCGCGCCGGCCCGCGGGTCCGGCGGGTCGTCGACGAACCCGGCGCTCGCGGTGAACTCCGACGCCGCCGCGACCCCGGCCACCTCGCGGACCTTGGACAGGGCCTCCGGGCCGAACCCGCCCGGCGGCGCCTTGATGATGACGTTGCCGGCCAGGCTCTCGGTGTAGATGTTGATCGACGCCGCCTCCGTCGTGATGACGTACGTGGTGGCGGTGGCGACCGAGGTCATGAGCATGATCGGGGTGATGACCGCGGCCAGTTGCGGCACCCGCGCCTTGGCGTTCAGCGCGGCGAGGTAGCCGGAGACCGACGACAGCCGCCGCAGCGGCGGGGTGAGCACCGCGACCAGGACCCGGGTGATGTCCCGGCCGAGGAGCATCACGCCGAGCGCGAACAGGATGGCCGCCCAGTTGGCCGGGCCCGCGATGAAGGGCCCGGTGACCAGGTTCAGCGCGACGAAGATCAGCCCGCCGCTGTAGGCGAAGAGCACCAGGCCGATGATCCGCCGGACCCAGCCCGTCCGCTTGACCGCCGCGTCGGTGCCGGCCATGGCGGCGGTGGGCCGGGCGCGCAGGGCCCGCTTCCCGGCGATCAGACCGGCGCCGAGCGAGGTCGCCACGGCCAGCACGTAGGCGATGACCGGAAGGACCCATCCGCGCTCGTAGGACAGCTCTTCGGGGGCCACGCCGATCCTGACCACCATCCGGTACAGGAACTCGCCGACGAACCATCCCGGCAGTACGGAGAGCGTGGTCGCCAGCAGCGACACCACCAGCGCCTCGGCGAGGATCATCCTGCGGGTCTGCCAGGGCGTGGCGCCGATCGCGCGCAGCACCGCGATCTCCCGCTCCCGGTTGCTGGCGACCAGCGAGAGCGTGGAGGCGACCGCGAGCAGCCCGGCGACCAGCGACAGCGCGACGAAGATGCCGGCGATCAGGATCAGGTCGTGGACTTCGAGGGAGGAGGGGAACTCGGCGTTGCCGCGGTCGTCCCCGGTGAGGACCGAGATGCCGGGGCCGCCCACGGCCGCCGTGGCCTTCGCGCTGAGCGCGGCGGCGTCGGTGCCGGGCTGGGCGACGAGGGAGATCGTGTCGACCCGCGCGGGGTCCCGCGCGAGCCGCTGGACGTCCGGGGCGGTGAAGAAGATGGAGCGCTCGGTCGTCGGGTGCGCCGGGGCGACGATGCCCGTGACGGTGAACTCGCCGACGGCGCCGTGCGCGCCGATCTTGATCGTGTCTCCGGCGGACGCCCCGATCCGGCGCGCGGTGTCGGTGTCGAGCGCGACCTCCCCCGCACGCTGCGGAGCGGCGCCCGAGCCGATCGAGTAGGGGCTGAGCACCGCCGATCCCCAGTCGCGCCCGTGGGCCTCCGTGTCGACGGGCCTGCCGTCGCGGAGCACGAAGGTGTCGAAGGCGACGTCGGGGATGGCCGCCTTGACGCCGGGAACCGCGGCGAGCTTGGTGACCAGGTCACGGTCGACCTGCACGCGTTCGTTGAGCGCGCCGACGGGGTTGTCGGCGAGTATGTAGCGCGGGTCTCCCGCGACCACCACGTCGGCCCCCGCGAGGCGCTGGGGCAGGACGGTCTGCCGCAGGCCGGTCTCCATCATCCCGCCCGCGGCGACCAGCATCATGCTGCAGAAGAACATACCGATGAAGGTCGCGACATATCCCCCCCACCGGTAGCGGAGGGTTCTCCGGGCAAGCTGGAACATCAGCGACCGCCCTCCGCGCGCGCGACCGAGCGCTGCTTCGCCCACTCGCCCAGCCGGGTGAGCTGCTCGGCGACCGACTCGGCCGTGGGGTTGGCCATCTCGGTGACCACCGACCCGTCGACGAGGAACACCACGCGGTCGGCGTAGGACGCGGCGACGGGGTCGTGGGTGACCATCACCACGGTCTGGTCGTACAGGCGCACCGACTCACGCAGCAGTTCGAGGATCTCGCGGGCGGTCTTGGAATCCAGCGAACCCGTAGGCTCGTCGGCGAAGATCACGGCGGGGCTGGCCACGAGCGCCCTGGCGATGGCAACCCGCTGCTGCTGCCCGCCGGACAGCTCGCTCGGCCGGTGGCCGGCCCGGTCGCCCAGGCCCACCTGGGTCAGGACGTCCCTCGCCTTCGCCTTGTCGATCTTGCGTCCGGCCAGCCGCAGCGGCAGGACCACGTTCTGCTCCGCGGTCAGCGCGGGCATCAGGTTGAACGCCTGGAAGATGAATCCGACCTTGTCCCGCCGCAGCAGGGTCAGCGCGGTCTCGCTGAGGCCGGTGATCTCCTGGCCGTCGAGCTTCACCGATCCCTCGGTCGGCTCGTCGAGCCCCGCCGCGCAGTGCAGCAGGGTCGTCTTGCCGGAACCCGACGGGCCCATCACCGCGGTGAGCGTGCGCCGTTCGAAGTTCACCGTGACGGATTCGAGCGCGACCACGCTGTTGTCGCCCGTGCCGTAGACCTTGCGAATTCCGGACAGCGACACCGCATGCGGCGTCGGGGATTGCCGACTGCTCATGTGAACTCCTCACATGCTCGTGTGTCGTGTGGGGATGCACTGGACGTCACCGCGGGCCGAGATGGAACGCCGGGATCGAAGACGCCGAGAGGGGAAGAGGGGTCCGGCTCTCCGGCGGTGCCGGTGAAAGCCGGACCCCTGTGCGCGGGCGGCGGCGAGGGTGGGTTCGGGTGGGGCTCGCCGGCCGCCGCGTCGTGCCGGTCAAATCGCGGTGGGGACCTCGGGAGTGACCGGCCCGGGGAGCACCTCCTCTCCTTCCTTCGTGTACGTGACGTGGCTCAGCCGGGTCACGAGCAGCACGGCCGACACGAGCGCGATCACGATGCCGAGGATCGCGGTGAGGCTGGTCGCCTTGGCGAACGCCTCACGGGCGACCGCGAGCAGCGCTCGCGCGGCGTCGGGCGCCAGCGACTGGGTCACGGCGACCGCGCCACCCATGGTCTGCCGGGCGGCGCGCACGGCCTCGGCCGGCACACCGTCGATCCGGGTGCCCAGGTAGTTCCGGTAGATCGCGGCGCCGATGGTGCCGAAGATCGCCAGGCCGAGTGCGCCGCCGAACTCCTGCAGCGTCTTGGTGAGCGCGGAGACCGCGCCGACCTGCCGCGGCGGGGAGATCGCGACCGCCATGTCGGTCAGCAGGGCGAACAGCAGCGCGGTGCCGACGCCGATGCCCACGATGCCGCTCACGACCAGGAAGATGCCGCTGTCGGCGGTCACCTGGGTCATGATGCCGAAGCCGATCGCGGCGAGCAGGAACCCGGACGCCATCAGGTAGGCGGGCTTGACCTTGTCGACCATGCCCATGGCGACCGGCACGAGGCTGCCCGAGATCACCGGGGACGCCATCGACCACAGCGCGGCCGGCAGCGGCCGCAGGCCGATGACCTCCATCAGGAACTGCGTGGTGAACACCGAGAACCCGATGACCAGGAAGAACCCGGTGGCGCTGACCGTCAGCACCGGCAGGAAGCCGCGGGTCCTGAACAGCTTCGGGTCGATCATGGGGTGGGTCAGGTGGCGCTGCCGCACCACGAAGATCACCGCGAGCACGAGGCCGCCGACGACCGCGCCGAGCGGGACCGCCTCCACGCCGTTGATCGCGAGCTCCTTGACACCCCAGATCACGCTGAGCACCGCCACCAGCGACAGCAGCGCGCTGAGCCAGTCGAACTGGCCGACCTGGTCGCGCGGCAGCCGGAAGGCGGGGACGAGGAACGGCATCGCGATCAGCAGGATCGCGATGATCGGAGCGTTGATCAGGAAGATCGAGCCCCACCAGAAGTTGTTCAGCAGCACGCCGCTCAGCACCGGGCCGAAGCCCGCGCCGGCCGAGATGGCCAGCGAGAACACCGTGATGGCTGTGCGGCGCTGCTTGTCGTCGGTGAAGATGACCGGCAGCAACGCGAGCGAGGACGGCATCAGTGCCGCTCCGCCCAGGCCCTGCACCGCGCGGCACACGATCAGCATCTCGGGGCTCGTGGCGAACGCCGAGCCGAGGGACGCGAGCCCGAAGATGGTGCAACCGATCATCAGGGTGCGCCGGCGGCCGAACAGGTCGCCGAGGTTACCCATGGTCAGGAGCATGCCGGCCAGCACGAACCCGTAGATGTCAATGATCCACAGCTGCTGCGTGCTGGTGGGCTTGAGGTCTGCCGCGATTGACGGGACGGCGAAGTAGAGCACCGTGATGTCGATGGCGACCAACAGGGGGGGCACCGCCAGTGCGACGAGCGCCAGCCATTCCTTACGTCCGGCGAGTTGATTCGTAGTCATGATTTAATCATACGTCCGTATTAGACCCTTGTATAGACCGAGTTGCCGCTGGGGATCCTGATCATGTGGTCGCTCCGTCTCGTCATTGGGGTGACATGGGAGGTGAACACGGATTCCGCACCGCAAGACAACCACGCCGTCACGACGATCTGAAGGCAGAAGGCACAGGTCAGGGGTGTAGTAGGGGTCCGGCGACCGGCGCACCCCTACCGCGGGCGGAGGCCTCGCGACGATGACAGGGGTGCTTGCGGGAGGCGACGGAGATACCCGGCAGGACATCCTGTTCGGGAGATTCCTTGACGCACATACCACAGGAGGGCCGTATGGGCCGCGTGGAAGGCAAGGTCGTTCTGATCACCGGTGCGGCGCGTGGGCAGGGACGCAGCCACGCCGTCCGGCTGGCGGAGGAAGGCGCCGACATCATCGCGCTGGACGCCTGCACGGACATCGAGGTCGCCCAGTATCCGATGGCCACCGTCGAAGACCTGAAGGAGACCGTCCGCCTGGTCGAGCAGACCGGCCGCCGGATCTTCAGCCGGCAGGTGGATGTCCGCGACCGCGCCGAACTGCAGAACGCGATCGACGACGGTGTGGCGGAGCTGGGCAGGCTGGACGTGGTGATCCCCAACGCCGGGATCAGCGTGCTCGGGCCGGACCGGCCGATCACCGCTTTCACCGACACCGTCGACATCAACCTGGTCGGCGTGATCAACACGATTCACGCCACGTTGCCGCACCTGAGCGAGACCGCCTCGGTCATCGTGGTCGGCTCGATGGTCGGCCTGATCCCCGACCGCGGGGACCCGGGCCCGATGGGCCCCGGCGGCCTCGGATACAGCCTGGCCAAGTCCACGCTGATCCAGTACGTGAACACGCTGGCGCTCCAGCTCGCGCCCTCGGGCCGGCGGGTCAACGCCATCCACCCGACCAACGTCGACACCGACATGATCCAGAACGAGTCCGTGTGGCGGCTCTTCCGGCCGGACCTGGAGCACCCGACCCGGGAGGAGGGCAACGCCTCCTTCGCCATGATCCACGGCATGCCCATCCCGTGCCTGGACCCGTCCGACGTCTCGCACGCGGTCGTCTACCTGGCCTCGGACGAGTCCCGCTACGTCACCGGCAACCAGTTCAAGATCGACGCCGGTGCCCTGCTCAAGAGGGGCGTGTGGTAAGTCATGCGCTTTGGGTTGTTCTACCACCACCAGGTGCCGAAGCCGTGGACCGAGGACAGCGAGGAGCGGGTGCTCAAGGAGTCCCTTGAGCAGATCGAGCTCGCGGACCGCCTCGGCTACGACTACGTGTGGGAGACCGAGCACCACTTCATGGAGGAGTACTCCCACTCGGCCGCCCCCGAGGTCTTCCTGGCCGCCGCCGCGGCCCGGACGAAGAACATCCGGCTCGCGCACGGGATCGTCTCGATCCCGCCGAACGTGAACCACCCCGTACGCGTGGCCGAGCGCCTGGCCACCCTCGACCTCATCTCCGGCGGCCGGGTCGACTTCGGCAGCGGCCAGGGCAGCACCCAGCTGGAGGTCGGCGCCTTCGACGTCGAGCGGGACAAGAAGCGCGAGCAGTGGCGCGAGGCGATCGACGTCATCACCCGCATGCTCACCGAGGTGCCCTTCACCGGCCACAAGGGCCAGTGGATCAACGTCCCGCCGCGCAACGTGGTGCCCAAGCCCAAGCAGAAGCCCCACCCGCCGCTGTGGGTCGCGTGCAGCTCGCCCGAGACGGTGGAGTACGCCGCGCGCAACGGCATGGGCGCGCTGTCGTTCGCGTTCGTCTCCCCCGAGGAGGCCAAGGAGCGCGTCGAGACCTACTACGACCTGATCGCCTCCGAGGAGTGCGTGCCGGCCGGCTACGCGGTCAACCCCAACTTCGCGCTGGTCATGCCGTTCATGTGCCACGAGGACGAGGAGACGGCGCTGGACCGCGGCGTGCACGGCGCCCACTTCTTCGCCTACTCGTTCCTGCACTACTGGATGCACGGCGCGCACCGCCCGGGCGCCACCGACATCGCCAAGGACTTCGCGGAGAACCGCGACGCCTTCGGCTTCAGCCGGCACCTGCCCCCGGAGACCCGGGCCGACATGGACCCTGACCTGCTCGCCCGGATCGACAACCTCCGCAAGGCCATCGGCACGCCCGACCAGCTGCGCGAGCTGGTCCGGTCGTACGAGGAGGTCGGCGTCGACCAGATCATCTTCCAGGTGCAGATCGGCGCCAACAAGCACGAGCACATCTGCGAGTCGCTCGAGCTGTTCGCCCGGGAGGTCATGCCGGAGTTCGCCGAGCGCCGCGAGGAGCTCGACGCGGCCAAGGCCGCCCGGCTCGAGGTGCCGATCAAGGACGCGCTCTCGCGCCACCAGCCGGCCACCGTCGACGTCTCCCACGTGGTGATCAGCGCGGAGCAGGCGGAGATGCTGGAGAACACCGACGACGAGGACGACTGACCACGTCGCGCCATGTCGTACGGCGGAAGGCCCGGAAGGCGATGCCTTCCGGGCCTTCATCGTGCCGGCCGTCGAAAGCGCCGGCCCTCGAATCGCTCGCTCGGGCGGGCGGGCCCGGGCGCTCAGACGTGCTCGGGCTCGGGCTCCCGGGCGCCGCCGTTCCACATCAGGCCGGCGGCGATCTGGCGCAGCGCCATGGTGAGGTCGTGACCCGACGGCGCGTGGGCGGGGTCGATCAGCCACTGGACCATGACCCCGGTGACCAGGGCCTGGTAGAACGACCCGACGGCGCGGGCGGTCTCCTGGTCGGTGTCCTCGCTCACCGTGCCGAACAGCCGGCCGAGGCCCTCCCTGCCCTGCTCCAGCCCGTCGGCGAGCACCTGGCGCACGGTCGGGACGTGCTCGATCTGCGCGAACACCTCGATGTTCGCGGCGCACAGGGCCCGGTCGTTGGCGAACAACTCGACGAGGCGGCTCCAGATCGACTCGAACCGCTCCAGCGCGCCGCCGTCCTGGCCCATGGCCGCGGCGAGCGCGCCCTCCAGTTCCTTGCCCCACTCCCCGAGAGCGTCGATCAGCGCCTCGTTGAGCAGGTTCTCCTTCGACCCGAAGTGGTACCCGATCGAGGCGAGGTTCGTATTGGAGACCGCCACGATGTCACGGGTCGTGGTACGGGCGTACCCCTTCTCGCGCAGGCAGCGCTTGGCGCCCTCCAGCAGGTCCTCGCGGTGTCCCATAATCGAAATCCTTACGCCGTCTAATACAGTTGTCTTAATCATACGTAAAAACTCGCGGCCGCCAAAGGGCGCCCGCTCGGCGAGCGGGCGCCCATCATGGCCATGACCATGGGTTACAGCGTCTCAAGCTCGTTGTCGAGGATCGCGAACAGCTCGTCGGCGGTGGCCGAGCCGAGATCGACCTCCGGCGCCGGGAGCGTGGCGGTGAAGAGCTCCACCAGGTGGCGGGCCACCGCCGCGGCGGTCGGGTAGTCGAAGATCAGCGTGGGGGGCAGCCGGTGCCCGGTCGCCGTGGTGAGCCGGTTGCGCAGCTCCAGCGCGCTCAGCGAGTCGAAGCCGAGGTCGAGGAAGCCGCGGTCCGGTCCGATCGCCGTGTTCCGGTCATGCCCGAGCACGGCCGCGGCGTGGGTGCGCACCAGGTCGAGCACCACCCGCTCGCGGTCGGCCGGGGCCAGTTCGGCCAGGCTCGCGGCGAGGTCGGAGGCGGCCGGACGGCCGTCCGCCTCGGCGGCCACCCGCCGGACCCGCCGGCTGCGCAGGCCGCGCAGCAGCGCGGGCACCTCGTCGGTGCGGGCGTCCAGCGCGGTCTGGTCCACCCGCAACGGCACCAGGGCCGGGGCGCCGGCGCCCAGCGCCGCGTCGAACAGCGCGAGGCCGTCCGACGGGGACAGCGGCGGCAGGCCCTGCCGCCGCATCCGCTGCCGGTCGGCCTCGCCGAGCCCCGTGCTCAGGCCGGTGTCGACGTCCCACAGCCCGAACGCCATCGACGTCGCGGGCAGGCCCGCCGCCGTACGGTGGACGGCCAGCGCGTCGAGGAAGACGTTCGCGGCGGCGTAGCCGGCCTGGCCCGCGGCGAGCACCTGGCCGCCGGCCGAGGAGACGAGGACGAACGCCGACAGCTCCAGCCCGGCGGTCAGCTCGTGCAGGTGCCACGCCCCGTCGGCCTTGGCCCGCAGCGACAGGTCGACGTCGGCCGGGGTGATCGTGTTGATCAGGGCGTTCTCCGCGACGCCCGCCGCGTGCACGACGCCGGTCAGCGGGCGCTCGCGCGGGACCTCGGCGAGCAGCGCCGCGACGGCGGCCCGGTCCGACACGTCGCAGGCGGCCACGGACACCTCCGCGCCGAGCGCGCGCAGCTCCTCGGCCAGTTCCGCCGCGCCGGGCGCGGCGGGGCCGCGCCTGCCGGCGAGCAGCAGGCTCCGCACCCCGTGCTCGGTGACCAGGTGCCGGGCGATCACGGCGCCGAGCCCGCCGGTGCCGCCGGTGATCAGCACCGTCCCGGTGGCCGGCCACGGCGCGCTGTCCCCGGCCGCGTCGGCAGGGATGGCGGCAAGCACGCGAGCGAGCCTGGGCACCAGGATCTCGCCGCCCCGCACCGCGACCTCGGGCTCACCGGACGCCACGGCGGCGGCGATCACCCCCTCGCCGGCCTCCGCGTCGACGTCGACCACGGCGAACCGGCCGTGGTTCTCCGCCGCCGCGGCCCGCGCGAGGCCCCACACGGGCGCCTGGCCGACGTCGATCGCCTCGTCGTGGACGCGGACGCCGTTCCGGGTGAGCAGGACCAGCCGGGAGTCGGCGTACCGCCGGTCGGCCAGCCACGCCTGGACGGCGCCGAGCGCGCGCCCGCAGGCCGCCCGTACGGCGGCGGGCACGTCCGCGGCGGCCTCGTCGGCGCCGAAGCAGCGGTAGGCCACCACGTCGGGCACGCTCTCGCCGAGCTGGGACAGGTCGTCCACGACGGTGACCGCGCCCGTGCCCGGCGGCGGGGCGTCCGGCCTGGTCCACTCCACCCGCAGCAGCTCCGAGCCGGTCGGCGTGCGCAGCGCGCCGGTGTCCACGGCGCGGGAGACCAGCGCGTCCACCGACAGCACCGGCCGCCCGGACCAGTCGGCCACCAGGACCCCGGTGACCTCCTCGCGGCCCTGGCGGCGGATCCGCACCCGCAGCGCGGACGCGCCCGTCGCGTGCAGCGACACCCCGGTCCACGCGTACGGCAGGAGGGTCTGCCCCGCGCTGTCCTCGTCCAGCAGGTCGGCGTGCATCGCGGCGTCGAGCAGCGCCGGGTGGATGCCGAACCGGCCCGGTTCCACGTGCTCGGGCAGCACCACCTCGGCGTACCAGTCGTCGCCGTCCCGCCAGGCGGCCCGCAGGCCCTGGAACGCCGGTCCGTAGTCGTACCCGCGGTCGGCGAGGCGCTCGTACGCGCGGTCCAGATCCACCGGGGCCGCGCCGGGCGGCGGCCACTCGGTGAGCTCGGGCGCGGGCGGCGGCGCGACCTCCGCCGAGAGCGCGCCCTGCGCGTGCCGGGTCCAGGGGGCGTCGAGCGGCCCGCCCGCGGTCCTGGAGTAGACGGTCACCGCCCGGCGGCCGGTGCCGTCGGCCGCGCCGAGGCTGACCTGCACCTCGACCGGCGCGTCGCCGAGCACCAGCGGCGCGTGCAGGGTGAACTCCTCCAGTGTGGGGCAGCCGACGTGGTCGCCCGCAGCGATGGCGAGCTCGACCAGGCCGGTCCCAGGGAACAGCACGGTGCCGGAGATGGCGTGGTCGGGCACCCAGGGCTGCGCCTGCGCGGAGAGCCGCCCGGTCAGCAGCAGCCCGCCGGTGTCCGGCACGGCGACCACCGCGGTGAGCATCGGGTGGTCGACGGCCCGCTGCCCGAGGCCCGTCGCGTTCGCGGTCACGCCGCACTCGTCGTCGGACCAGTACCGGCGGCGGGCGAAGGCGGTGGTCGGCAGGTCCGCCACGCGCGCGCCGCGGCCCTCGAACAGCGCCGGCCAGGAGACGGGCACGCCGCCGGCGTGCAGGCGGCCGAGCCCGGTGAGCAGTGCCCGGGTCTCGGGCACGGTGCGGGCGAGCAGGGCGACCGTCTCGGCCCGGCCGGGTTCGAGCATCTCCCCCGCCAGACCGGCGAGCGCGCCGTCCGGGCCGATCTCGACGAACCGGTCGGCTCCGGCACCGGCCAGGAAGCGGACGGCGTCGGCGAAGCGCACCGCGTCACGCGCGTGGCGCACCCAGTAGTCCGCCGACCAGGTGCCGGCGGGCGCCGGTTCGCCGGTCACCGTGGACACGATCGGGACGCGCGGCTCGCCGTACGCGATCTCGGCCGCGACCGCCGCGTACTCGTCGAGCATCGGCTCCATCAGCGGCGAGTGGAACGCGTGCGACACACGGAGCCTGCTGGTCTTGCGGCCGAGGGCGGCGAAGTGGGCGGCGATCGCCTCCGCCTCCTCCGCGTCGCCGGAGACGACGACGGAGCGCGGGCCGTTGACCGCGGCGACGCCGACCCGGCCGGTGAGCAGGGGCAGCACCTCCTCCTCGGCCGCCGCGACCGCGATCATCGCGCCGCCGGGAGGCAGGGCCTGCATGAGCGTTCCGCGCGCCGCCACGAGCCGCGCCGCGTCGGACAGGGACAGCACACCGGCGACGTGGGCCGCGGCCAGTTCGCCGATGGAGTGGCCGGCGAGGTAGCCGGGCGTGACGCCGAACGACTCCAGCAGCCGGTGGAGCGCGACCTCCAGCGCGAACAGCGCCGGCTGGGCGGACCCGGTCCGGGCCAGCGCGTCCGCGTCGCCGCCCCAGACGACCTCCCGCAGCGGGCGGGCCAGCCAGCCCTCCAGCGCGGCCACCGCCTCGTCGAACGCCGAGGCGAAGACCCCGAACGTGCCGTGCAGCTCCCGGCCCATGCCGAGCCTCTGCGTCCCCTGCCCCGCGAACAGGAAGGCGGTGCGGTGCGCGGCGGCCTCGCCGCGCCACAGGTTCGGCCGGGTGCCGCCGTCGGCGAGCGCGGACAGCCCCGCCACCGCCTCGTCCCGGTCCGCGGCGATCACAACGGCGCGGTGTTCGTGGACGGCCCGGCCGGTGGCCAGGGTGGCGGCGATGTCGAGCAGGTCCGGCGCCGACACGGCGGCGGACTCGCCGACCAGGCGCGTCCGCAGCGCACCGGCCTGCGCGCGCAGGCTCTCCTCCGTACGGGCGGACACGAGCAGGGGGACGGCCGGCAGGGGCAGGCGGTCGGACGCG
Source organism: Microbispora cellulosiformans (assembly GCF_008728085.1). Classification (NCBI taxonomy): domain Bacteria; kingdom Bacillati; phylum Actinomycetota; class Actinomycetes; order Streptosporangiales; family Streptosporangiaceae; genus Microbispora; species Microbispora cellulosiformans. The sequence goes on from NZ_VYTZ01000020.1 coordinate 82,868, forward strand.
GGCGGCTCCTCCGGGGCCTCGCCGATGATGACGTGCGCGTTGGTGCCGCTCATCCCGAACGACGACACCCCCGCGTAGCGCGGCCGCGCGCCGGCCGGCCACTGCCGCACCTCGCGCAGCGGCTCCGCCCGGCCGGCCGACCAGTCCACGTGCGGGGTCGGCTCGTCGAGGTGGAGGATCTTCGGGAGCACCCCGTTGCGCAGCGCCTGCACCATCTTGATGACCCCGGCGACGCCCGCCGCGGCCTGGGTGTGGCCGAGGTTCGACTTGATCGAGCCGATGAGCAGGGGCGAGCCGTCCTCGGGCCGCTGCCTGCCGTAGGTGGCGAGCAGGGCCTGCGCCTCGATCGGGTCGCCGAGGGTGGTGCCGGTGCCGTGGGCCTCGACCACGTCCACGTCGGCCGGGGAGAGCCCGGCGTTGCTCAGCGCCTGGCGGATCACCCGCTGCTGGGACGGCCCGTTCGGGGTGGTCATCCCGCTGGACGCGCCGTCGGAGTTGATCGCCGACCCGCGCAGCACGGCGAGCACCGGATGCCCGTTGCGGCGGGCGTTCGACAGGGTCTCCAGCAGCACCACGCCGGCGCCCTCGGAGCAGCCCGTGCCGTCCGCGTCGGCGGAGAACGACTTGCAGCGGCCGTCCCTGGCCAGGCCGCGCTGGGTGTTGAAGAAGACGAACATGTCCGGGTTGGCCATCACGGTCACGCCGCCGGCCAGCGCGAGCGAGCACTCCCCCGTACGCAGTGCCTGCGCGGCCAGGTGGATGGCGACCAGCGACGAGGAGCAGGCGGTGTCGATGGTGACCGCCGGGCCCTGCAGGCCGAGGGTGAAGGCCACCCGGCCGGTGACGTCGCTGCCACCGCTCGTGCCGAACCCGTAGTCGTGGTACATCACGCCGCCGAACACGCCGGTCGTGCTGCCGTTCAGCGACGCCGGGTCGATGCCGGCGCGTTCGAAGGCCTCCCAGCTCACCTCCAGCAGGAGCCGCTGCTGCGGGTCCAGCGTCAGCGCCTCGCGCGGCGAGATGCCGAAGAAATCGGCGTCGAAGTCGGCCGCGTCGTAGAGGAACCCGCCCTCCCGGGCGATGCTGTGGCCGGGTTTGCCGGGCTCGGGGTCGTACAGGCCCTCCAGGTCCCAGCCGCGGTCGGCCGGGAAGGCGGACACCCCGTCCCTGCCGTCCACGGCGAGCTGGAACAGCTCCTCGGGTGTGGTGACCCCGCCGGGATACCGGCAGGCCATACCGATGATCGCGATCGGCTCGGTCGCCGCCGCCGCGAGTTCCGCGTTGCGCTGCCGCAACGCCTCGTTGTCGAGCAGAGATTTCCGCAGCGCCGCGACAATCTCCTCAACCGGGACGTCCATGTACCCCTCCTGCTCAGTTCGACCCGGACAACGCCGCGCGCACAAGGTCGCTGACCGTCATTTCGTTGATTTCCTGCATCGTCGGCAGGCTCGGCTCCGCCTGTCCCTCCTCCGGAGTCGTCTCCTCAGGCAGGCCGGGCAGCAGTTCCTCCCGCAGGTAGCCGGACAGCTCCCGCGGGTTCGGATAGTCGAACATCAGCGTCGCCGGCAGCCGCAGCCCGGTGGCCGCCGACAGCCGGTTGCGCAGCTCGATCGCGGCCAGCGAGTCCAGGCCCAGCTCGGTGAAGCCCCGGCCGATGTCGATCGCGTCCGGGTCGGCGTGCCGCACGGCCGCCACCTCCGCCCGCACCAGGTCGAGCAGGATCCGCTCCCGGTCGGCCGGTCCGGCGTCCGCCAGCCGTTCGGCGAGGGTCCGCTCCGCCGGCCGGGCGGCCTCGGGCCGCGCCGCCTTCGCCGGGACGAAACCGGCCAGCATGGGCGGGACGGACGGCGCGGCGGCGAGCGCGGCCCGGTCGAGCCGGAGCGGCACCAGCACGGCGTCCGGCCGGGTCAGCGCGGCGTCGATCAGCGCCAGCCCGTCCTCGGTGGACAGGGCGGGCATGCCGAGCGCGGCCATCCGGCGCTCCTCCGACTCCCCGTCGACGGCCTCGCCGCCGAGCCCGGTCCGCGTCGACCAGAGCGGGAAGGCCAGCGACGTCGCGGGCCGCCCGGCGGCCGCGCGGTGCGCGGCGAGGGCGTCGAGGAAGCGGTTGGCCGCGGCGTAGTTGCCCTGCCCGGCGCCGATCAGCAGCCCGGCGAACGAGGAGAACAACACGAAGGCGGTCAGATCGGCGTCGGCGGTGAGCTCGTGCAGGTGCCAGGCGCCGTCGACCTTGGGCCGCAGCACCGCCTCGACCTGCTCGGGCGTCAGCGACCCGATCAGCGCGTTGTCCATCACGCCGGCCGCGTGGACCACCGCGCGCAGCGGCCGGTCCGGCGGGATCGCGGCGAGCACGCCGGCCAGCGCGGCCCGGTCGGCGACGTCGCACGCCGCGATCGTCACCTCCGCGCCGAGGCCGGTCAGCTCGCGCTCCAGGCGCCGCGCCTCCTCGGTGTCACGGCCGCGGCGGCTGGTCAGCAGCAGGTGCCGCGCGCCGTGCTCGGTGACGAGGTGCCGGGCGAGGTGCGCGCCGAGACCGCCCGCGCCGCCGGTGACGAGCACGGTGCCGTCCGGGTCCCACGGCGGCGTCTCGCGGTCCGCGGTCGCCGGGGCCAGCCGGGGCACGCGGGCGACGCCCTGCCGCAGCGTGATCTCGGGCTCGCCGGAGCGGATCGCGGGCAGCAGCACGGCCGTCGACGCCGGGGTGCCGTCGGTGTCGACGAGCACGAACCGGCCCGGGTTCTCCTGCTGCGCCGCGCGGACCAGGCCCCAGACCGGCGCGTGGGCCAGCCCTTCGGTCCCGTCCGTGTCGCCTGCGGCGTGCCTGGTGACGATCACCAGCCGGGAGGCGGCGAGGCGCTCGTCGGCCAGCCAGGCGCGCAGCACGTCCAGCACCTCGTGGACGGCCGCCCGCGTCCGTACGGGAACCTCGGCGGGCTCGGCGAGGCACTGGTGGATCACCAGGTCGGGCACCGGCGCTCCGGCGTCGATCGCCGACACCAGCCCGGCGAGGCCGTCGTGCGCGCCGCCGGCGCGCCGAGCGAGGCCGAAGTGGTCGACCCCGGCGAGCACCGGAGCGGCCCCGGCCGTCGCCCCCTCCAGCGGCAGGTCGCGCCATTCGAGCCGCAGGACCGACCCGCCCCGCGGGTCGCCGCCGGCCGTCCCGGTCACCTCCCGGGCGGCGAGCCGCCGCACCGTGGCGACCGTACGGCCCCTGTCGTCGGCCAGTGTCATCGTGGACAGCTCGTCGCCGCGCAGGCGGCGGATGTGCACCCGCAGCGCGGCGGCGCCACCCGTGTGCAGGGTCGTGCCGGTCCAGGCGAACGGGATGACGGTGCGGCCCTCGCGCAGGCCCTGCTCGTCGAGCAGGTCGGCGTGGAAGGTGGCGTCGAGCAGCGCCGGGTGCAGGCCGAACCTCCGCGCGTCGGCCGCCGCCCCCTCGGGCAGGGCGACCTCGGCGTAGACGTCGTCGCCGTCGCGCCAGGCCGCGCGCAGCCCCTGGAACGCCGGGCCGTACTCGTATCCGCGGGCGGCCAGCAGGTCGTAGCCGCCGGTGATCGCCGTCTCGGTGGCGCCGGGCGGCGGCCACTGGGTGAGATCGGCGGCGGGCTCGGCGAGGACGGGATCGTCCTGCGCGGCGAGCGTGCCGGTGGCGTGCCGCGTCCATCCGCCGCCGTCCTCGGACCGGGTGTGGATGTGGATCACCCGGGCCCCGGCGGAGTCCGGCGGTTCCACGGTGACCTGCAGCGCCAGTGCGCCCCGGCCGGGCACGACGAGCGGCGCCTCCATGACCAGCTCGGTGACGGTCCGGCAGCCCACCTCCTGACCGGCGCGCAGGGCGAGCTCGACCAGGCCGCTGCCGGGCAGCAGGATCCGGCCCCGCACCCGGTGGTCGGCGAGCCACGGCTGGGTGCTCGTGGCCAGCCGCCCGGTCAGCACCACCCGGTCGTCGGGCGTGGCCACGACGGCCGACAGCAGCGGGTGCGCGGCGGCCTGCTGGCCGAGGCCGGTCGCGTCGGCGGCGACCTGCGGCGCGTCGAGCCAGAACCGGCTGTTCTCGAAGGGATAGGTCGGCAGGTCCACCTGCTTCGCGCCGGTCCCGGCGAAGAACGCCCGCCAGTCGACGGGGACGCCGCCGGTGTGCAGCCGGGCGAGCGCGGTCAGGACGGCGGCCGGCTCGGGCCGGTCCCGCCGGCCGGTGGCCGTGAACAGCGCGGTGTCCAGGGCGCCGTCCGGGGCGCTCCGCTGGGCCAGGGCGGTGAGCACGCCGTCCGGGCCGAGCTCGGCGAAGCGGGTGACGCCCGCCGCCGCCAGGGCCGAGACGGCCGCGGCGAAGCGGACCGGCCGCCGGACCTGGTCGACCCAGTAGTCCGCGGTGCACAGCTCCGCGCCGGCGACCTCGCCGGTGACCGTCGAGACGACCGGGATCGACGGGGCCGTGTAGGTGAGCGACCCGGCGACCGCGCGCAGGCCGTCCAGCATCGGCTCCATGAGCGGCGAGTGGAAGGCGTGCGAGACCCGCAGCCGGGTGGTCTTCCGTCCCTTCGCCGAGAACTCGGCCGCGACGGCGAGCACCTCGGCCTCGTCGCCGGACAGCACGACCGAGTCGGGGGCGTTGACCGCCGCGATGCCGGCCCGGCCGGTGAGCAGTGATGTCACCTCGTCCTCGGTGGCCGCGACCGCGACCATCGCCCCGCCGGGCGGCAGCGCCTGCATCAGCGCGCCGCGGGCGGCCACCAGCGCGGCGGCGTCCGGAAGGGACAGCACACCGGCGACGTGGGCCGCGGCCAGCTCGCCGATCGAGTGCCCGGCGAGGTAGTCGGGCCGCACCCCCCACGATTCGAACAGCCGGTAGAGCGCCACCTCCAGCGCGAACAGGCCGCTCTGGGCGTACACCGTCTGGTTCACCAGGTCGGCGTCCTCGCCCCACAGCACCTCGCGCAGCGGCCGGTCATGGCGGTGATCGGGATGCCGGTCCAGGTGGCGGTCCAGCGCTTCGAGCACGGCGTCGAACGCCTCGGCGAAGACCGGGAACGCCTCATACAGCTCGCGGCCCATGCCGGGGCGCTGACTGCCCTGTCCGGTGAACAGGAACGCGGTCTGCCCGCCCGTGCCGGTCACTCCGGTGACGAGGTCGGCCACACCGGGGTCGGCGCTGTCCCCGGCGGCCAGCGCGGCGAGGCCGCGCTCAGCCGCGGCGCGTCCGTCGGCGAGCACCACCGCGCGGTGGGCGTGCGCGGCCCGGCCGGTGGCCAGCGAGTAGCCGACGTCGCGAAGGTCCGGCTCCGGCTGGAGCTCCAGATGGGTCAGAAGCTGGCCCGCCTGGGCGCGCAGTGCCCGCGGGGTCCGGCCGGAGACCACCAGCGGCACGATCGGCGGGCCGGCCGGCGTCTCCTCGGCCGTGGTCTCCTCGGCCGGCGCCTGCTCCAGGATGAGGTGCGCGTTGGTGCCGCTGAGCCCGAACGACGACACCGCCGCCCGGCGCGGCCTGCCCTCCTCGGGCCAGGCCACCGGCTCGGTCAGCAGCCGCACCTGGCCGGAGTCCCAGTCCACCTGCGGCGACGGCTGGTCCACGTGCAGGGTGCGCGGCGCCGTCCCCGCCCGCATCGCCATCACCATCTTGATCACACCGGCCACCCCGGCCGCCGCCTGGGTGTGCCCGATGTTCGACTTCACCGACCCCAGCCACAGCGGCCGCTCCCGGCCCTGCCCGTACGTCGCGATGATCGCCTGCGCCTCGATCGGGTCACCCAGCGTCGTCCCCGTGCCGTGACCCTCCACCACATCCACGTCAGCCGGGGAAAGCCCCGCCGCCGCCAGCGCCTGCCCGATCACCCGCTGCTGCGACGGACCGTTCGGCGCCGTCAACCCGTTCGACGCACCGTCCTGGTTCACCGCCGAACCACGGATCACCCCCAGCACCCGATGCCCACGCCGCCGCGCGTCCGACAACCGCTCCAGCACCAGCAGGCCGGCGCCCTCGCCCCACGCGGTGCCGTCGGCCCCGCCGGCGTACGACTTGCACCGGCCGTCGGCCGCCAGCCCGCGCTGGCGGCTGAAGTCGACGAACACCTCCGGCGTCGGCATGACCGTGACACCGCCGGCCAGCGCCAGGTCGATCTCGCCGCGCTGCAGCGCCTGGTGGGCCATGTGCACCGCCACCAGCGACGACGAGCACGCGGTGTCCACGGTGATGGCCGGGCCCTCCAGCCCGAAGGCGTACGCGACCCGCCCGGAGGCGACGCTGGCGGCGCTGCCGTTGCCCAGGTAGCCGGCCAGCTCCTCGGGGACCTCGCGCAGCCTGCTGGCGTACTCGTGGTACATCACCCCGGCGTAGACGCCGGTGCGGCTGCCGCGCGCGGACCTCGGGTCGATGCCGGCCCGTTCGAACGCCTCCCAGGCCGTCTGCAGCAGCAGCCGCTGCTGCGGGTCCATCGCCAGCGCCTCGCGCGGCATGATGCCGAAGAACTCGGGGTCGAACTCGGCGGCGTCGTAGAGGAACCCGCCCCGGCGGGTGTAGGTCTTGCCGGGCACGCCCGGTTCCGGGTCGTAGACGCCGTCGTCCCAGCCGCGGTCGGCGGGGAACTCGCCGATCGCGTCGACGCCGTCGGCGACGAGCCGCCACAGGTCCTCGGGCGACCGTACGCCGCCGGGGTAGCGGCAGGCCATGCCGACGATCGCGATCGGCTCGTCCGCGACCGGCTCCGCGGCGCGGGTGGCCGGGACGTCCGCTCTGGCCGCGCCATCGGCCACGCGGTCACCCATCAGGGCGGCCAGGCGGTCGGCGAGGTGCACGGCGACCGCGCGGGCGGTCGGGTGGTCGAAGACCAGCGTCGCGGGCAGCGTCAGGCCGCTCGACGCGCCCAGCCGGTTGCGGAACTCCATCGCGGCCAGCGAGTCGAAGCCGAGGTCGGTGAACGGCCGGTCCGGGTCGATCTCGCCGGACCCGGCGTGGCCGAGCACCGCCGCCACGTCCGTGCGTACGAGGTCGAGCAGGATCCGGTCGCGGTCGGCGGCCGGTCGGCCGGCCAGCCGGTCGGCGAGCGCGTTGCCGGCCACCGGAGCCGCGGCCACCTGTGCTTTCGCGCGGGCGGCGAAGGCGCGGAGCGGCGCGGGCAGTTCGTCGGTGCGGGCGCGCAGGGCGGCCCGGTCCAGCCTGATCGGCAGTTGCACCGGGTCCGCGCCGAGCAGCGCGACGTCCAGCAGCGCGAGGCTCTCCTCGGCCGACAGCGGCGTGATGCCCTGCCGTTCGATGCGGGCGACGTCGCTCTCGCTGAGCCCCTCCGCCATCCCGGCGCCGGTCCACAGGTGCCACGGCAACGAGAGGGCGGGCAGTCCGTGGGCGTGCCGGTGGGCGGCCAGGCCGTCGAGGAAGGCGTTGGCCGCGGCGTAGTTGCCCTGGCCCGCGCCGGCCAGCGTGCTCGCGGTGCTGGAGAACAGCACGAAGGCGCTGAGGTCGCGGTCGCGGGTCAGCTCGTGCAGGTGCCAGGCCGCGTCGGCCTTGGGCGCGAAGACGGTGTCCAGCCGGCTCGGGGTCAGCGACTCGATCAGCCCGTCGTCCAGCACCCCGGCCGCGTGCACCACCGCCGTCAGATCCGGCACCCCGTCCAGCAGGCGCGCCACCGCCTCCCGATCGGCCACATCACAGGCCACGACCCGCACGTGAGCACCAAGCTCGGTCAGCTCCGCCGCCAGCAGATCGGCCCCGGGCGTGTCCGGGCCACGACGCCCGGCCAGCACCAGCGACCGCACCCCATGCGCCGTCACCAGATGCCGCGCCACCCGCGCCCCGACCCCACCAACACCCCCGGTCACCACCACGGATCCGCCACCAAAGCCCACAAGCGCGGATCCGGGGATCGCCGACGCGGAGCCGAGGTCGACAGATTCGGACCCGGAAGCCACCGGCCCCGAGTCGTGGGTCGCCGACGCGGAGTTGCGGGTCGCCGGCTGGGATTCGGGGGTCACCGTGGTCAGGCGCGGGACCCGCACCTGACCCGCCCGGATCAGCAGCTCGGGCTCACCCGTGGCCACCGCGGCGGCCAGCGCCGCCTCCGACTCGGCGGTCCCGTCGATGTCGGCCAGCACGAACCGGCCCGGCCACTCCGCCATCGCCGACCGCACCAGCCCCCACACCGGCGCCACCGACACATCCACGTCCTCACCCGGCAGCCCCACCGCACCCCGCGTGACCACCACCAACGGACCACCCGGCTCGGGGACCGCGATCCACTCCTGCACCCGCTCCAACACCCCGGCCACCACCGACCGCATCCCCGACAGCACCCCAGACAGGGCCTCCGAGGTGGCGGGGACGTCGAAGCGGGTGAACTCCGGGTTGGCGGCGGCCGACTGAGCCGGAGCACTGGCCGAAACCGCGACCGATCCCGCGACCGGGCCGGCGATCGAGGCGGGGACCCAGTCGATCCGGTAGACCCGCTCCCCCACCGCCCGCGCCGACATCGCCCGGCACACATACGACTCCACCGACGCCACCGGCGCACCAGACGCGTCGGCGATCTCCAACGCCACCGCATCCCCCGACGCACCACCAGCGTCCACCACCGGGGTGATCCGCACCCGCACCAGCGACGCCCCCGCCGCGAACACACTCACCCCACCGAACGCGAACGGCAACCGCACCGCCCCCGCATCAGCCCCCGCACCCCCGCTCGTCGCGTCGGCGCTCACATCCGTCGCCTGCAACACCGCGTCCAGCAACGCCGGATGCACCGCAAACCCGCCCGCCTGAACCCCCTCAGGCAACACGACCTCCGCGAACACCTCCCCCGAACCCCGCCACACCCTCCGCAACCCCCGGAACGCCGGCCCGTACCCATACCCCCGACCGGCCAACTCCGGATACCACGACGACACATCCACCACCTCGGCCCCCCGAGGCGGCCACTCCGCCAGATCGAACCCCGCCACCCCCACAACAGGACCCACCACACCCGACGCGTGCCGCACCCACACCCCGTCACCATCACCATCCGGACGGGAGAAGATCTGCACCGAGCGGGTCAGGCCGTCACCGGCGGCGCCGAGGACCACCCGCAGGGCGACCCCGCCCTCGGCGGGCAGCACGAGCGGCGCTTCGAGGACGAGCTCGTCGAGGCTGGGGCAGCCCGCCCAGTCGCCCGCCTGGGTCGCCAGTTCGATGAACCCGGTGCCGGGGAACAGGACCCGGCCCGAGATCACGTGGTCGGCCAGCCACGGATGCGTCCGCGGGGAGACCCGGCCGGTCAGCACCACCTCGCCGGACTCCGGCGACTCCACGGCGGCCGACAGGATCGGGTGCGTGATGTGGTCCAGCCCGGCCGCGCCGACGTCGCCCGCGCCGTACGTGTATCCGTCGAGCCAGAACCGCCTGCGCTGGAAGGCGTACGTCGGCAGGTCGAGCCCGGCCGGGGCGTCGCCGCCGAAGTACGCGGCCCAGTCGACCGCCACTCCGTGCCCGTACGCGCGGCCGAGACCGGCGACGAGCTCGCGCGCCTCGTCGCGGCCCTTGCGGGCGAGCGCGACGAACGCGGCCGCGTCCTCCGCGACGCAGGCCTGACCCATCGCGGCGAGCACCGCGTCCGGGCCGAGCTCGACGAAGGCGGTGACGTTCCGGGCGGCGAGGTCGCCGACGGCATCGGCGAACCGGACCGGCTCCCGCACGTGCCGCACCCAGTGCTCCGGCGAGCACAGCTCCTCCGCGGTGGCGAGCGTGCCCGTGAGCGTGGACACCACGGGGATGGCCGGAGGCGCGAACGACAGTTCCTCCGCGACGCCGCGGAAGCCGGCGAGCATCGGCTCCATCAGCGCCGAGTGGAAGGCGTGGCTCACCCGCAGGGGGGTCGTCCGGTGGCCGTCGGCCGCGAGGGCGGCGGCGACCCGCGACACGGCCGCCTCGTCACCGGAGATCACCACGGACTCCGGCCCGTTGACCGCCGCGATGTCGACGCCGTCGCCGAGCAGCGGGCGCACCCGCTCCTCGGCCGCGCGTACGGCGACCATCGCCCCTCCGGCCGGCAGCGCCTGCATCATGCTGCCCCGCGCGGCGACCAGGCGGGCCGCGTCGGCCAGGGACAGCACCCCGGCCACGTGGGCGGCGGCCAGCTCGCCGATCGAGTGCCCGGCGACGTAGTCGGGCCGCACCCCCCACGACTCCAGCAGCCGGTAGAGGGAGACCTCCAGGGCGAACAGCCCGGCCTGGGCGTAACCGGTCTGGTTCACCAGGTCGGCGTCCTCGCCCCAGAGCACCTCGCGCAGCGGCCGGTCCAGGTGGCGGTCCAGCTCGGCGAGCACGGTGTCGAACGCCTCGGCGAAGACCGGGAAGGCGTCGTACAGCTCGCGGCCCATGCCGAGGCGCTGGCTGCCCTGCCCGGTGAACAGGTACGCCACCCTGCCCTCGCGGGCCGCTCCGGCGGGCGCCGAGCCGTCCGCCAGCGCGGCGAGGCCGGCCGCGAGCTCGGCTCTGTCCGTGCCGGTCACGACGGCCCGGCATTCGAGCGCGGCGCGCGTGGTGGCGAGGGCGCGGCCGAGCTCGCCGATCTCCGCGTCCGGCAGCGTCTCCAGGTACGGCAGCAGCCGCCCGGCCTGGGCGCGCAGCGCCTGCGGGGTGCGGCCCGACACGACCAGCGGCACCGTCGCGGGCGCGGGCAGCGGTTCCCGCGCGGGTTCGGCCGGAGCCGACTCGACGATCACGTGGGCGTTGGTGCCGCTGATCCCGAACGACGACACCGCCGCCCGGCGCGGCCTGCCCTCCTCGGGCCAGGCCACCGGCTCGGTCAGCAGCCGCACCTGACCGGCGTCCCAGTCCACCTGGGGTGAGGGCTCCGCGGCGTGCAGCGACCTGGGCAGCTCGCCGTGGCGCATCGCCATCACCATCTTGATCACACCGGCCACCCCGGCCGCCGCCTGGGTGTGCCCGATGTTCGACTTCACCGACCCCAGCCACAGCGGCCGCTCCCGGCCCTGCCCGTACGTCGCGATGATCGCCTGCGCCTCGATCGGGTCACCCAGGGTGGTGCCGGTGCCATGACCCTCCACCACGTCCACGTCAGCCGGGGAAAGCCCGGCCGCCGCCAGCGCCTGCCCGATCACCCGCTGCTGCGACGGACCGTTCGGCGCCGTCAGACCATTGGACGCACCGTCCTGGTTCACCGCCGAACCACGGATCACCCCCAGCACCCGATGCCCACGCCGCCGCGCGTCCGACAACCGCTCCAGCACCAGCAGGCCGATGCCCTCGCTCCAGCCGACGCCGTCCGCGCCGGCGCCGAACGACTTGCACCGGCCGTCGGCCGCCAGCCCGCGCTGGCGGCTCATGTCCACGAAGGTGTCGGGGGTGGACATGACGGTGACGCCGCCCGCGAGGGCCAGGTCGCACTCTCCCCCGCGCAGCCCGGCGGCGGCCAGGTGGATGGTGACCAGCGACGACGAGCACGCGGTGTCCACGGTCATCGCCGGGCCCTCCAGCCCGAAGACGTACGCGACCCGCCCGGACGCGACACCGGCCAGGCTGCCGTTGCCGTGGTAGGCGGCGATCTCCTCGGGCAGCGGGCCGAGCCGCAGGCCCCAGTCGTGGTACATGACCCCCGCGTAGACGCCGGTACGGCTGCCGCGCACGGACCTCGGGTCGATGCCGGCCCGCTCGAACGCCTCCCAGGAGACCTCCAGCAGCAAGCGCTGCTGCGGGTCCATGGCCTGCGCCTCACGCGGGCTGATGCCGAAGAAGTCGGCGTCGAAGTCCGCCGCGTCGTACAGGAACCCGCCCTCGCGGGTGTAGCTGGTGGCGGGACGGCTCAGCTCCGGGTCGTACACGTCGTGCGGCCAGCCACGGTCGGCGGGGAATTCGCCGATCGCGTCGACGCCGTCGGCGACCAGCCGCCACAGGTCCTCGGGCGACCGTACGCCGCCGGGGTAGCGGCAGGCCATGCCGACGATCGCGATGTCCTCGGTGGGGGCGATGGCAACGGTAGTCTCCTGGCGGGCCCGCACCGGCTTCGCGTCGATCGTCTCGGCCAGGTGGGTGGCGAGCGCGAGGGGCGTGGGGTAGTCGAAGACCAGGGTCGCGCTCAGCTTCAGGCCGCTGATCGCGTTGATCCGGTTGCGCAGCTCCACCGCCGCGAGCGAGTCGAAGCCGAGTTCGTTGAACGCGCGCGAAGGCGCGACGGCGGCGCCGCTCTCGTGCCCGAGTACGGCGGCGGCCTCGGCGCGGACCACCTCGACCAGGGCGTCGACGCGCGCGGCGCCGGACAGCCCGGCCAGCCGCTCGGCGAGGCCGCCGGCACCGCCGGCGGGGGCGTTGCGGGCGCCGGCGCGCTTCGTCGCCGGACGCACCAGGCCACGCAGCAGCGTCGGGATCCCGTCGGCGCGTTCGCGGACCGCCCGGTGGTCCACCCGGACCGGGACGACCGCGGGCACACCGCTGCGTAGCCCGGCGTCCAGTAGCGCGAGGTTCTCCTCGGACGACAGCGGTACCAGCCCGGACCGCGCGATGCGCGCCAGCGCGGCCTCGTCCAGCCCGGCGCCCATCCCGGCTCCGTTCCACAGGCCCCAGGCCAGCGACGTCGCGGGCAGTCCGTGGGCGTGCCGGTGGGCGGCCAGGGCGTCGAGGAAGGCGTTGGCGGCGGCGTAGTTGCCCTGACCGGGCGCGTCGAACAGGGTCGCGGTGCTGGAGAACAGGACGAAGGCGGTCAGGTTCCGGTCGCGGGTCAGCTCGTGCAGGTGCCAGGCCGCGTCGGCCTTGGGTGCGAAGACGGTGTCCAGCCGGTCCGGGGTCAGCGACTCGATCAGCCCGTCGTCCAGCACCCCGGCCGCGTGCACCACCGCCGTCAGATCCGGCACCTCCTCCAGCAGCCGCACCACCTCATTCCGGTCGGCCACGTCGCAGGCCACGACCCGCACGTGAGCACCAAGCTCGGTCAGCTCCGCCGCCAGCAGATCGGCCCCGGGCGTGTCCGGGCCACGACGCCCGGCCAGCACCAGCGACCGCACCCCATGCGCCGTCACCAGATGCCGCGCCACCCGCGCCCCGACCCCACCAACACCCCCGGTCACCACCACGGATCCGGCACCAAAGCCCACCGACGCGGAGGCAGAAGCCACCCGGGCGGAGCCGGAAGCCTCCGGCCTGGAGTCGGGGCTTGCCTGCTTGGAGCCGGGGGTCGCCGGCTGGGATTCGGGGGTCACCGTGGTCAGGCGCGGGACCCGCACCTGACCCGCCCGGATCAGCAACTCGGGCTCACCCGTGGCCACCGCGGCGGCCAGCGCCGCCTCCGACTCGGCGGTCCCGTCGATGTCGGCCAGCACGAACCGGCCCGGCCACTCCGCCATCGCCGACCGCACCAGCCCCCACACCGGCGCCACCGACACATCCACGTCCTCACCCGGCAGCCCCACCGCACCCCGCGTGACCACCACCAACGGACCCTCAGGCTCGGGAACCGCGATCCACTCCTGCACCCGCTCCAACACCCCGGCCACCACCGACCGCATCCCCGACAGCACCCCAGACAGGGCCTCCGAGGTGGCGGGGACGTCGAAGCGGGTGAACTCCGGGTTGGCGGCGGCCGACTGAGCCGGAGCACTGGCCGAAACCGCGACCGATCCCGCGACCGGGCCGGCGATCGGGGCGGGGACCCAGTCGATCCGGTAGACCCGCTCCCCCACCGCCCGCGCCGACATCGCCCGGCACACATACGACTCCACCGACGCCACCGGCGCACCAGACGCGTCGGCGATCTCCAACGCCACCGCATCCCCCGCGACATCGGCCACCGGGGTGATCCGCACCCGCACCAGCGACGCCCCCGCCGCGAACACACTCACCCCACCGAACGCGAACGGCAACCGCACCGCCCCCGCATCAGCCCCCGCACCCCCGCTCGTCGCGTCGGCGCTCACATCCGTCGCCTGCAACACCGCGTCCAGCAACGCCGGATGCACCGCAAACCCGCCCGCCTGCACCCCCTCAGGCAACACGACCTCCGCGAACACCTCCCCCGAACCCCGCCACACCTTCCGCAACCCCCGGAACGCCGGCCCGTACCCATACCCCCGACCGGCCAACTCCGGATACCACGACGACACATCCACCACCTCGGCCCCCCGAGGCGGCCACTCCGCCAGATCGAACCCCGCCACCCCCACGACAGGACCCACCACACCCGACGCGTGCCGCACCCACACCCCGTCACCATCACCATCCGGACGGGAGAAGACGTCGACTACCCGCCTACCGGCGTCGTCCGGTTCGGCCACCACGACCTGGACCGACACTCCGCCGCGCTCGGGCACGACCAGAGGGGCGTGCAGGGTCAGGTCCTCGACCTGCGGGCAGCCGGCCTGGTCTCCGGCGTACACGGCCAGTTCGAGGAGGGCGGTGCCCGGGAGCAGCACGCGGCCCGAGATCACGTGGTCGGCCAGCCAAGGATGCGTCCGCAGGGACAGGCGGCCGGTCAGCACCACGCGGTCCTCTCCGGCGGCGCGCAGCACGGCGCCGAGGAGCGGGTGGTCCGCGGGCGCCTGGCCGAGTCCCAGCGCGTCGTTCGGCTCCTGCGGGGACATCCAGAAACGCCTGCCCTGGAAGGCGTACGTCGGCAGGTCGACGCGGCGGACGTCCGGGCCGTACGCCGAGCCCTCCAGAGCGGTGCCGCGCGTGTGGGCGACGGCGACCGCGGTAAGCAGCTGGCGCACCTCGCCGCGGTCCCGCCGCAGCACGGGCACGAAGGCGAGGTCGCCGGAGGCGTCGGCGAGGCAGTCCTGGGCCATCGCGCTGAGCACGCCGTCCGGCCCGATCTCCACGAACGTGTCCACGCCTCTGGCGTGCAGCGCGGCCACGCCGTCGCGGAACCGCACGGCGTCGCGGACGTGCCGCACCCAGTAGTCCGGCGAGCACAGCTCCTCGGCGGTGGCGAGCTCGCCGGTCACCGTGGACACGACCGGCAGGCTCGGCGGCGAGTAGGTCAGGATCCCGGCCACCCGCGCGAACTCGGCGAGCATCGGCTCCATCAGCGGCGAGTGGAAGGCGTGGCTCACCCGCAGCCGCCTGGTCTTGCGGCCGTCGGCCTCGAACCGGGCCGCGATGGCCAGCACCTCCGCCTCGTCGCCCGAGACCACGACCGACCGGGGGCCGTTGACCGCCGCGATGCCGGCGCGGCCGGTGAGCAGCGGCGTGACCTCGTCCTCGGCCGCCTGGATCGCGACCATCGCGCCGTCGGCCGGGAGCGCCTGCATCAGGCGGCCGCGCGCGGCGACCAGCGTGGCCGCGTCCTCAAGGGACAGCACCCCGGCCACGTGCGCGGCGGCCAGTTCGCCGATCGAGTGCCCGGCGACGTAGTCCGGCCGCACCCCCCACGACTCCAGCAGCCGGTAGGCGGCGACCTGCACCGCGAACAACCCCGGCTGCGCGTACGCCGTCTGGTGGAGGAGGTCGGCCTCGGGGGTGCCGGGCTCGGCGAAGATCACGTCCAGGAGCGGGCGGTCGAGCTGGAGGTCCAGATATCCGGCGGCGTCGTCCAGGGCGGCGGCGAAGACGGGATACGTCCCGCACAGTTCGCGGCCCATGTCCAGGCGCTGGCTGCCCTGTCCGGTGAACAGGTACGCCAGCGCGCCGCCGGTGACGCTTCCCCTGACGACGTCAGGACCGGTCTCGCCCTGGGACAGGGCGCGCAGCCCGCGCAGGCACTCGTCCCGGCCGGCGGCCAGGACGACCGCCCGGTCCGGGAACGCCGTACGGGTGGTCACCAGGGAGTATCCGGCGTCGGCGGGCGTCACGGTGTCGTCGGCCGCCAGCATGTCGTGCAGCCGGGCGGCCTGGGCCCGCAGCGCGTCGTCTCCCCGGGCCGACACCGGAACCAGGCACGGAGCCGTCGTCTGGTCCGGCGCCGACGTCAGGTCCGGCGCAGCCGCTTCGGACGCCGTCGCCGCGTCCGCGGACGACGCGGAAGGCGCGGAGGCGTCGTCGACTGGTCGCGTCCCGGCGCCGGAGGCGTCCTCCGGCGGTGTCGTGGCGGCGTCCGACGGCGGCTCTTCGATGATCACGTGGGCGTTGGTGCCGCTGACGCCGAACGCCGAGACGCCCGCCCGTCGCGGCCGTCCGTTCTCCTGCCAGGGCACGGGCTCGGTGAGCAGCGACACCCGGCCCGCCGACCAGTTCACGGCCGACGACGGCTGGTCGACGTGCAGGGTCTTCGGCAGCACCCCGTGCCGCATGGCCAGCACCATCTTGATCAGGCCGACGACGCCGGCCGCCGCCTGCGTGTGGCCGATGTTCGACTTCACCGATCCCAGCCACAGCGGGTCGTCCGGCTCGCGGCCCTGGCCGTACGTCTCGATGATCGCCTGCGCCTCGATGGGGTCGCCGAGCGTGGTGCCGGTGCCGTGCGCCTCGACGACGTCCACGTCGGACGCCGCGAGCCCCGCGTCGGCGAGCGCCTGCCGGATCACCATCCGCTGGGCGCGGCCGCTCGGCGCGGTCAGGCCGTTGGACGCGCCGTCCTGGTTGATCGCCGACCCGCGCAGGACCGCGTGCACGGTGTGGCCGTTGCGGCGCGCGTCCGACAGCCGCTCCAGGACCAGCACCGCCGCGCCCTCGGAGAAGCCGGTGCCGTCGGCGGCCTCGGCGAACGGCTTGCAGATCCCGTCCGGCGCGAGACCGCGCAGCCTGCTGAACGCCGTGAACACCCCGGGGCTGCTCAGCACGGCCACGCCGCCCACCAGCGCGAGACCGCACTCGCCGTTGCGCAGGGCCTGCGCCGCGACGTGCACCGCGACGAGCGAGCCCGAGCAGGCGGTGTCGATCGCGAGCGCCGGTCCGAGCAGCCCGAGCGTGTACGCCACCCGGCCGGCCACCACGCTGGTCGCGTTGCCGGTGATGAGATAGCCGTCGAGCCCGTCGGGCGCGTCGGCGATGCGGGGGCCGTACTCCTGGGGCTCGACCCCGATGTAGACGCCGGACCGGCTGCCCGCGAGCGAGGCCGGGTCGATGCCGGCGCGCTCGATCGCCTCCCACGCGGTCTCCAGCACGAGCCGCTGCTGCGGGTCCATGGTCTGCGCCTCGCGCGGGCTGATGCCGAAGAAGTCGGCGTCGAAGAGCGTCGCCTCCGGCAGGAAGCCGCCACGCCGCAGGTAGGTGGTGCCGGGCTGGTCCGGGTCGGGGTCGAACAACCGCTCCAGGTCCCAGCCGCGGTCGTCGGGGAAGTCGGTGAGGACGTGCCGGCCGTCGTCGACCAGGCGCCACAGCCCCTCGGGCGAGTCGACCCCGCCGGGCAGGCGGCAGCCGATGCCGACGATTGCGATCGGCTCGTCGAGAGCCCGCCGCTCCCCCGCGACCGCCCCTGTGCTCTCCGGGCCGACCTCGGGGCCGGTGTCACCGAGCAGTTCCGTACGCAGGAAGGCGGCCAGAGACGCCGGTGTCGGGTGGTCGAAGGCGGCGCTCACCCCCAGCGCGAGCCCGGTCACGGCGTTGAGCAGGCTCTGCAGCTCGACCAGGGCGATCGAGTCGAGACCGAGGTCGCGGAACGCCCGGCGGGCCGAGACCTCGGCCGGGTCGTCCGGCCGGAACCTGCGCAGCACCGAGGCCGTCTGCGTGCACACCAGATCGAGCAGCACACGGTTTTGCTCGGCGAGCGGCAGACCGGTCAGGCGGGCGGCCAGCGCCGCCCCTCCGTCCGGTATGCGCGCTGCCCACGACCCGTCGAACCCAGACTCAGACATGGCGTACCTCTGCCGAAATATAGGTGCCTGAAAAGGCAGACACATCTCACCCACGATCTACGCAAACCCTAAGACAGGGAATCACCCGCCCAATAACCCCTATCGCCCCCTGACTTCGCCCGCGGCGGAGCCGCCCTCCGTTGCCGGAAGTCGCGGTGGAGTGTTATCAAAAAATAGTGATCCATGGCCATATGTCTCTGCACCGGATCCGTCTGGGTAACGATCTGCTGCACGAATTCTTATTGCAATGGGCGGAATGGACGCCGGACAGTCCAGCCGTCATACAGTCGCGCGGCGACGGCGAATTCGACGTCATCACCTACGAGGGCCTGCTGCGCCAGGTGGAGGAGTACGCCGCCGGGCTCGACGCGGCCGGCCTCGACGTCGGCGACCGGGTCGTGCTGGAGTCGGACACCACCGCGGCCGGAATCGCGATGTTCCTGGCCTGCTCGGCGCGGGGCGTCACCTACATCCCGGTGAGCAGCGAGACCCCGGAGGCCCGGCGGCTGTCGATCGTCGGGTCGGCCGAGCCCGCGCTCTACCTGCGTGCCGCCGGACGGCCGGAGGTCGAGGTGCCGCCGGAGGTCGGGACCGGGGTGTTCGGCCCCGACGGGGTGTGGATCGACACCGCTCCCCGGGGCCGCCGGGCCGAGTGGCGCACGCCGATCCCGTCGGACCCGGCGTACATGATCTTCACGTCGGGCAGCACCGGCCGGCCGAAGGGGGTGGTGATGAGCCACCGGGCGGCCCTCGCCTTCTTCCGCGGGATGCTGGCCCACGAGATCGTCGGGCCCGGCGGGCGGGTGGCGTCCACGTCGCCGTTCCAGTTCGACTTCTCGCTGCTCGACATCGCGCTCGCCCTCGGCAGCGGCGCCGCCGTCGTGCCGGTGCCACGCGACCTGCTCCGCTGGCCCAGGCGGTTCGTCGGGTTCCTGCGCGACGCGCAGGTCACGCAGGTCAACGGGGTGCCGTCGATCTGGCGGCCGGTGCTGCGGCACGAGGCCGGCGCCCTCGCGGAGCTCACGCGGATCACCGGCATCCTCTACTCCGGCGAGAACTTCCCGCTTCCCGAGCTGCGGCGGCTCCAGGAGTTGCTGCCCGGCGTGCGGATCGTGAACTGCTTCGGCAGCACGGAGTCGATCGCCGCCTCCCTGACCGACGTGCCCAACCCGCTCCCGCCCGACCAGAAGCGCCTGTCCATCGGCCGTGCGCACCAGGGCGCGGATCTGATGCTGATCGGCGAGTCGGGCAACCCGATCAACACGCCCGGCGTCGTCGGCGAGCTCTACCTGCGCAGCGCCGCCCTGTTCAGCGGCTACTGGGACGACCCCGAGGCGACCGCGAGGGCGCTCGTGCCCGACCCCCTCAACCCGCGCTCCGGCCAGCCGGTCTTTCGTACGGGCGACCTCGCCTATCTCGGCGAGTCCGGCGAGCTGTACTTCTGCGGCCGGGCCGACTCGCAGGTGAAGATCCGCGGCAACCGGGTCGAGCTGGGCGAGGTGGAGCGGCGGATCCTCGAGTTCCCCGGCATCGCCGGGGCCGCGGCGACCATGCTGCCACGGCCGGGGGGAGATCCGGTGCTCGCGGCCTTCGTCGTGCTGGAGCCCGGCGCGCCCGCGCTGGAGCACCGCGACCTGGAGGCGTTCTGCCTGGCCACACTGCCCGACTACATGGCTCCGCAGCGCATCGTGCAGCTGCGTGAGCTGCCTCTCACGCCCAACGGGAAGGTGGACCGCCTGGCGCTGGCCGCCCAGCACGGGTGAGCCGCCCGGGCCACGAGCCGCGACCGGCCCTCGCGTCAGGCGCCTGACGCGAGGGCCGGTCGCTTCGTCGTACGGGAGTTCTCGTGGCCGGCCCGGCAGGACAGGGGCGAGGACGGAGCACGGGTATACGGACATGGACATGCCACGGCCCTCCCCGGTGGCTGGGGGTGGGACCACCGGGGAGGGCCGTGCCCTCGGGAGGGTGCTGCAAGCGAGCGGTGCTTCGGTCGATCGGTGCTTCGGTCGATCGGTGCTTCAGGCGATCGGATAGACCAGGCGATCAGTTTGGTTCAGCCGATCGCGGCGGCCTCCCGGGCGAGACGGGCCCGGTCGACCTTCCGGTTGGAGTTCAGCGGAAAGTCCTCGACGTGCCGGTACTCCCGGGGCAGCAGGCCGGACGGCAGCACCCGGCGGAGCCGGCCGGCCAACTCGGCCTGCGGGGTGGGCACGCCGGTGTAGAAGGTCACCAGCTCGGTGGTGCCCTCGACCGTACGCGTCACCGCGACGGCGTCCTGGACGCCGGGGCAGGAGCGCAGGGCGTGCTCGATCTCGGCGAGCTCCACCCGCCAGCCCTGGACCTGCACCTGCGAGTCCAGCCGTCCCAGATAGACCAGCTCGCCGTTCGGCAGGACGCGCACGCGGTCTCCGGTGCGATACCAGCCGCGGCCGTCGTGGTGCAGGAACCTGCCCTCGTTGTCGTCCGGGTCGAGATATCCCGAGGTGAGCTGCGGACCGGTGATGCACAGCTCGCCCTCGGTGTCGCTGTGCTCGCCGTCCGCGGTGCGCAGCAGCCAGTCGTGGCCCTCGTGCACCGTGCCGATCGGCGCGAGGCCGTTGACGCACAGCCCCGGCGAGGTCTCCGGCGACCAGCGGTGCCCGGTGACGGTGATGGTCAGCTCGGTCGGCCCGTAGATGTTCTCCAGGGTCGACCCGGGGGCGGCGGCCTGCCAGTCCGCGGCGTCGTCCCCGCGCAGCGCCTCGCCCGCGAACAGGCTCCAGCGGAGCGTCGGCATCGAGCCGGGCGTGAGGCCGCCCCTCTTGCGGACCAGGACGATGCCGCTCGGCGTGGAGAACCAGACGGTCATCCGCCGTTCGGCCAGGAAGGCCGGCAGGTCGAGGTAGGCGGTGGCCGGCACCGGGTGCACGCTCGCGCCCGCGCCCCACGCGCAGAACATGTCGAACATCGCGCAGTCGAAGTTCAGGTCGAACGTCTGCGAGAACACGTCGTCCGGGCCGAAGTCGTAGCGCTCGTCCATCAGCCGGAAGTAGTGGGCGGTGCTGGCGTGCGTGATCGGCACGCCCTTGGGCCGGCCCGTCGATCCGGAGGTGAACAGCAGGTACGCGATGTCGGTCGGCGCCACCGGCAGGGGGGCGTCGAGCGCCGTCCCGGCGGCGGGCCGGTCGACGCCGATCACCGGGATGTCCGTGCCCGACGCGGCGATCTCGGCGAGCACCCGCCGCCCGTGCCCGTCCGCGAGCACCACGGAGACGTCCGCGGCGGTCAGCATCCGCCGGGTCCGCTCCACCGGGAAGTCCGGGTGCAGCGGCGCGACCGCGGCCCCGGAGTAGAGCCCGGCGAGGATCCCGGCGTAGCTCTCCACGGACTTGCCGGCCAGCACACCGACCGCCTTCGGCCGTGCGCCCACGACGTCGAGCAGCGCGCCCGCCAGGCGGAGCGCGTGCTCGTGGAGCTCCGCGTAGGTGAGCACCCGATCGCCGTCCCTGACGGCCGGGCGATCGGGCGCCGCCGCGAGCCCGCGCAGGAAGCGGGCGTACAGCGCGTGGTCGTCGGTCACGCCGGTCATGTCACGGTGCTGAGCGTCGCCCAGAGCGCGCCCGGAGTGGCGAAGTTGCCGAGGCTGAGCATGTCGTCGCGGAAGCGGACCTGGTAGGTGCTCTCCAGCGTCGCGAGCAGGTCGACCATGCTCAGCGAGTCGAGGCCGAGGTCACGCAGGTCGCTGCTCTCCGTGAGCTGGGCCCCGTCCGGCAGGAACGGCAGGTGTTTGCGGAGTATGGTCTCGAATCGCTCGTCCCACATGATGGCTCTCTC
Source organism: Microbispora cellulosiformans (assembly GCF_008728085.1). NCBI lineage: Bacteria > Bacillati > Actinomycetota > Actinomycetes > Streptosporangiales > Streptosporangiaceae > Microbispora > Microbispora cellulosiformans. Next base: position 104,387 of record NZ_VYTZ01000020.1, read on the forward strand.
CACGGGGTGGTCTTCTAGGAAGGGCTCGCCCCGGCTCGGGCGAGGTTCTCTTGCGCGGCGCGCCGCTGGGCCGCGCGGTGCTCCTGGGCGGCGCGGTCCCGCCGGCGCGGGCGGGTGGCCCAGCGCGGGTCGAGCGCGACGACCTCGAAGTTGCGGGTGGTGACGCCCACCCGGCCCCAGAGCTGGTCGGGGCCGGAGACGTACAGCTTCGTGACGCCCCGCTCCCGCAGCGTGCCGACGACGGCCGGCCAGCGGACCGGGCGGACGATCCCGTCGAGCAGGATGTCCCGGACGCCGGCCGCGGTGTCCCGAACGTCACCGTCCTGGTCCGCGACGACCGGAATCGCCGGGTCCGTGAACGTGAGCGTGGGGAACAGCTCGGCTTCCACCCTGTCCCGGAGGCCGCCGAAGGCGCGGCAGTGCAGGGGCGGGTCCATGACGTAGAGCGGAAGCCCGCCCTGCGCCCGCAGCCGGCTCCGCAGCCCGTCGAGCTCGTCGCGCCGTACGGACAGCATGTGGAAGTCGTCGTCGACGTGACAGGAGACTTCGTACCACTCGCCGCGTTCGTCCATCTCGGCGAGCAGTTCGGCCAGCCGCTCCTTCGGCACCCGCACGAACGACTGCGTCACCACGTCGGGGTGCTCGGCCGCGAAGTACTCGGTCTCGTAGCGCACCAGCTCGGCGGTGAGCCGCACTCCGTCGGCGAAGCCGAGCGCGCCGGAGTGGACGGCGGCCGCCTTGCCACCGAAACTCGCTCCGGCGCACAGGCCCGGTGCTATGCCGAACTCCTCCCGCGCCCAGGTCGCGAGCGCCACGCAGTTGACGAAGAAGGCGACCTGCGCGTATTCGGAATAGTCGCCGCTCGTCTCCCGGTAGCGCTCGAAGAGGTCATATCCCAGCACGTCGCCGGCGACCGCCACCAGCCGCCTGGCGACCGGGTTGACCAGCATGAACCTGGCCACGGTCGTGAAGTCGCACGGCCCCATGCCGGGAAAAACGATGGCGCTGTCCATGCTCAGAGGCGGCGGCCCGTGATGGGGAAGCCGGGGAACATGCCCGGCTTGACCTGGCCGTGCAGGACGCTGTCGTTGATCGTGGCGGTGAACTTCAGCTTGATCGGCATGGGCTTGGTCACCTTGAGCTTCCAGGTGACGGCGTTGCCGGTGACCTTGCCCTCCAGCAGCTCGGGGTTGGGCTCGTCGGTCCCGGTAAGCGCGCCGACCAGTTCCTCGCCGTTCGACTTCAGGTCGAAGAAAAGGGTCTGCTTGCCCATGGGGCTCTGCATTTCGACCGCCCACTTGCCGTCGACAGGCATGGCATTCCTCACATTCAAATAGCGGCTGATTCGGATTTCAACGTACACCGGCGGGGAACGCGGCGGCACCCTTAGTAACCCCAGACGAGACGAACACCGACAGCTTTTCTTCGAGCAGGTCGAGTTCGTCGCGGATATGCGGCAGGGAAAGGGGCCGTTCGGCGTAGAGCGCGGCCTCGCGCTGTTCGGCGGTCTGGCCGTAGAGCATGCTGGTCGCCGCGCGGAAGCGCAGCGCGCCGGGGTCGTCGCCGAGGTGGTGGCCGCCGAGCACCGCCACCCCGAAGTCGTCGAGCAGCACTCGCTGCAGGGACGCCGAGTCGGTGACGCCGTGCCAGTCGAGCCTCTCGCGCAGCGGTTCGAAGTCCGGGTAGACGTAGAAACCACCGGTCGGCGGGCGGCACAGCGCGCCCGCGCCGACCATGATCTCGTGGACGGCGTTCGCCACGACGCCGTGCAGGCGGGTGTCCGCGGCGATGCGGCGCACCACCTCGGGCGGCTCGGCGAACACGTACTCCGCCACGGCCTGCATGGGGCCGGCCAGGGTCGACCAGATCTCGCTGGCGACCGCGAGCACCTCGTCGCGGATCCGCTCCCCCCAGGGGCCCGACGGGAACCGGGCGGCGCCGATGCGCCAGCCGCCGAGCGCGATGCTCTTGCTCAGGCCGGTCAGCACGATCGTCCGGTCCGGCACGACCTCCGCCGGGCTCAGCACCGGGCGCCAGGGATCGTGCACGATGTCGCGGTAGATCTCGTCGGAGAGGATCAGCAGGTCCTCGCTCTCGGCGATCTCGCACAGCTCGCGGACGAGGGCCGGCGAGGCGACCGTGCCGGTCGGGTTGTCCGGCGTGGTGAGGACCAGGATGCGGGGGTTGTGCCCGGACGCGCGCGCGGACCGGATGGTCTCGCGCAGCGCCTCGGGCTCCGGCACGCCGCCGCACTCGTCCGGGATCGGCACCCCGAAGACCTGCTTGCCGGCCAGCCGCGCCTGCGGCGCGTAGGTGACCCAGGACGGCCTGGCCAGCAGGACGTCCCCGGGGAGCACCAGTTGCAGCGCCATCAGCAGCGGTTTGCTGCCCGGCGCGAGCACCGTCTGGTCGGCGTCGGTCGGCATGCGGCGGCGGGTGAAGTAGCCGGCCACCGCCGCACGCGCCTCGGCGGAGCCCGCCACCGGCCCGTACGCGTTGCGCGACGCGCCCTCCAGCAGGCGGGAGACCAGCGGCCGGAAGACCGGCAGCCGGGACTCGCCGAAGCCCAGGTGCACGATGGCGGCGCCCTCGGCCCTGCGCCGGGCGACGAGCTGGTCGAGCGCGAGGTTCGGGGAGACGCTACGACTGGACATGCGCCGCCTCCCTCGTCCACCGCCCGATCCGGGACGCGCCGCCGTCGATGGCGGTCATGATGTCGTCGGGGGTGTCCGGGTCGAGTTCGAGCTCGGTCAGCCAGGCGGCCGTCGGCGAGTAGTGCGCCCGGAAGGGACGGCCGACGAGCGACGGCTGGCGGGCCTGCATGAATCGCAGGCGGAAGTAGCGGCCCTGCGGGGTCTCCTCGACCCCGTCCACGATCACCTTGCCGGGGGTCGCGGACATGACCGGTCCGCGCACCGTCCGCGCGAGGCCGGGCAGGGTGCGGAACGCCCCGTGGAAGATCTCCACCGAGCGGGCGAGCGGCACCCGGAAGTAGGCGTGCGGCCCGGTGTCCCGCTCGACGAACTGGTAGTACGGCACCGCCCCGGCGGCGAACTCCAGCCGCCACAGCCGGGCCCAGGTGTCCACGTCGTCGTTGACGTACTTGATGAGCGGGGCCTGGCAGTACACCACGGCGCCGGTGCGCCGGATCCGGGCCAGCGCGGTGCGCGCCTCGTCGGTCTCCAGCTCACGGGGGTGGCTGTAGTGCGCCATCAGCGCGAGCGTCCGGCCCGAGGCCACCACCCGCTCGAACAGCCGCAGCAGGTCGTCGGCGTCGGGGTCGGTGGTGTACCGGTACGGCCAGTAGGCGGGCGACTTGCTGCCGATCCGGATCGTCCGGACGGTGTCCACGGCGAGCAGCGGCTCGATGTGGGCGCGCAGGCGCTCCGTCGTCATGATCATCGGGTCGCCGCCGGTGATCAGCACGTCCGAGACGTCGGGGTGCTGGCCGAGGTAGGTGATCAGCTGGTCGGGGTTCGGCGCGGCGAAGCGGAGGTCCGCGTCGCCGACGAACTGCGCCCACCGGAAGCAGTAGGTGCAGTAGGCGTGGCAGGTCTGGCCCTGGCTCGGGAAGTAGAGGACCGTCTCGCGGTACTTGTGCTGGAGGCCGGGAATCTGCACGTCGCCCAGGGTGGGCACGTTCAGCTCCTTCTGCCCGGACGGATGCGGGTTGAGGTCCGCGCGGATGGTCCGGACGGCCTCCTGGAGGCGGTTCCGGTCACCGGCGGCGCTCAGCACCGACAGGATCCGCTCCTGCTCGTCCGACAGCATCCCGCGCTGCGGGAACACCAGCCGGTAGATCGGGTCGTCGGGGACGCGGGTCCAGTCGATCAGCTGGGACAGGACGTAGTCGTTGACCCGGAACGGCAGCACGAGCGAGATCAGCCGGATCGCCTCGCGGGCGTCGCCGGAAAGCCCGTACCTGTCACCGATCTCATCAATATGACGAGGGCCGTAGGCGCGAAATCGCCCGACCTCCAAGGAACTGCCAGCAAGCAGCGTCATGCCGAAGTTCCTCCGATCTTCTGAGTCTGCTTGTTGCGAGCACTTGACGATAAATAGAATTCGGTCACCCGGTACACCCCTAATTACTCGTGCAGGCCCTTAGAATTCGCCTGCCCGCACGGGCGTCGCGCCGCGGTCCGGGATGCTCTCCAGGAACTCCCGGACAACCCGCAGGAAACGCTCCGGCTCCTCCAGATGCGGCAGGTGGCTGGAATCCTCGAAAATCTGCCAGCGGACGTCGGGAATGAGATCGGCGAACGGCTGGACGGCGGCCGGAGTCACCTCGTCGTGCCTGCCGGAGATGAGCAGCGTGGGCACGGCGATGTCGGGGCAGCAGTCGACGACGGAGTAGTCGCGCAGCGTGCCGTTGACGTGGAACTCACTCGGCCCGTTCATCGTGTAGTAGACGGCGGGGTCGTTGTGGATCTCCATCAGGGAGGCGATGAAGTCCCTGGGCAGCGGGTCGAGACGGCAGACGTGCCGGTCGTTGAAGACCTTCACGGCCCGCACGTACTCCGCGCTGTCGGTGGTGCCGGCCTCCTCGTGCCGGGTGAGCGTCTCCGCGACGTCCGGCGGGAGCGCGCGGCGGAGCACCGCCAGCTCCCGCAGCCACAGGGGGTACGACGCCGGGGAGTTCGCGATGATCAGCCCGCGCAGGCCGGACGGCCGCGTCGCCGCGTGCCGCGCGGCCAGCACGCCGCCCCAGGAATGGCCGAGCAGCGTGTAATCGCCGGCGATGCCGAGCGCGCCCAGCAGATTCTCCAGTTCGTCCAGGAACAACTGGGGAGTCCAGAAATCGGCGCCCCGGCCGGGCAGGCGGGTCGAGCCGCCGTTTCCCAGCTGGTCGTAGTGGACGACCGGCCGGCCGTGCCCGGCGAGCTCGGCGATATTGCGCAGATAATCGTGGGTGCTGCCGGGACCGCCGTGCGCGACCACCAGAGGCGGCACGCCCGTTCGCAAATCGCCGGTCACCCGATACCACGTCCGGTATTCACCGAAGGGCACGGTGCCCTTCGCGTTCGGCGCGAGAGCCATGGTTATTCCTCGAATCAGCCGGAACTCGGATCAGCTGCGAATGGCGTCAGCCGGAAATGGACTGCAGCCATTCGTCGACGACCCGCGCCGTGACGTGCGCGCGCTCGTCGATCATGGTGAAGTGGTTCGCCTGCACCTGCCGTACGGTGTGCGCGGCGTCCCACGACGTGGCCTGCCAGCCGTCCTCGGGCTCGGGGCCGAGGAACGACTCGGTGCACTGGGCGAACAGCACCGGCGCGGACACCGTGCCGATGGCGAGGTCGGGCAGCATGTCGAACCAGCAGCCCATGCCGGACAGCCGGGCGCTGTCGAAGCCGCCGAACATCTCCTCGACGTCGAACAGGCCCGCCGCGAGCTGCTGCATCGGGATCGCCTGCCCGGCGCCCTCGTGCAGCTTGAAGGTGTCGAGGAGGACCAGGCCGCTGGGCGTGGTCCCGTACCGCTCCTCCAGGCACGCGGCGGTCGCGTGGGCGAGGGTGCCGCCGGAGGAGTAGCCGAGCAGCACGAACGGCTCGCCCTCCGCAGCCGCGAGGACCGCCTCGGCCAGCGCGAGCACGCCCGCCTCCGGCGTCGCGGGCAGGCTGTCGCCGGCCGCGAATCCCGGCGTCGGGATGGCCGAGACGTGCCGGGGGGTGAGGTGCCGTACGAGCCGGGCGTGCTGGTGCACGCCGCCGGTGACCATCGGCGTCGACAGGCAGATCAGCCGCGGCCGGGCCGGGCCGTCGGCGAGCTGCACCGCCGGGATCGGCCCGCCGAGGTCGGCCGGGGTGGTGAACTTCGGCCGCAGGTTGGAGACCGCGCGTAGCAGGTCGAACGCCCCCGCCACCTGGTTGTCGGTGATCGCGGCGCGGAACAGGGCGCTCAGCGTGTCGGGCGCCCGCTCCCCCGCCGCCGGCGTGACGGCCGCCCCCGGCGCGGGAGCCCCGGCCGGCGTGACCGCCATCTCGTCGTGCAGGTACGCCGCGAGCTCACGCGGCGTCTTGCTGTCGAACACCACCATCGGCGGCAGCCGCAGGCCGGTGGCCGCGTTGAGGCCGTTGCGCAGTTCCATCGCCGACAGCGAGTCGAACCCGGACTCCAGGAAGTCCTTGTCGAGGTCGACGTCGGCGGCCCCGGCGTGGCCGAGCAGCACGGCGGCGACGCCCCGCACCAGGTCCTCCAGCGCGGCCTTCCGCTCCGGCTCGCCGAGACCGGCCAGCCGGTCGCGGAACGCTCCCGGGTCGGCCTGGCCGACGCTCGCGCGGCGCCGCCCCGTACCCGCGAGGCCGCGCAGCAGAGCGGGCGGCTCGCCGGGACGGGAGCGGAGCGCGGCGCGGTCGACGCTCAGCGGTGTGAGCGCCGGGTACGGCGACGCCAGCGCCGCGTCGAACAACGCCAGGCCCTCCTCGGCGGTCAGCGGCGGCAGGCCCTGGCGGCGGAGCCGGTGCAGGTCGGTGTCGCTGAGCCACTGGCTCAGCCCCGTGTCCACGTCCCAGAGGCCGAACGCCATCGCGGTGGCCGGCAGGCCGCTCGCGTGCCGGTGGACGGCCAGTGCGTCCAGGAAGACGTTGGCCGCCGCGTAGCTGGACTGCCCGGCGGCGAGCACCTGGCCGCCGGCCGAGGAGAACAGCGCGAACACCGTCAGGTCGAGGTCGCGGGTCAGCTCGTGCAGGTGCCAGGCGGCGTCGGCCTTGGGCCGCAGCACGCCGTCCAGCCGCTCCGGCGTCATCGTGGACACCAGGCCGTTGTCGCCGATACCGGCCACGTGCACCACGCCGCCGAGCGGGTGCTCGGCGGGCACGTCCGCCAGCAGCGCGGCCAGCTGGTCGCGGTCGGAGACGTCGCAGGCGGCGACGGTGACCGAGGCGCCGTGCCCGGACAGCTCGGCCACCAGCTCGGGGGCGCCCGCGGCGGCCAGGCCGCTGCGGCTGGTCAGCAGCAGGTGCCGTACGCCGTGCCGGACCACGAGATGCCGCGCGACGAGGCTGCCGAGCCCGCCCGTGCCTCCCGTGACGAGCACGGTGCGGTCCGGACGCCACGGCGACTCCGGCGCTTCGGCCGCCGCCGGGACGGGCATCAGCCGCGGCGCACCGGCCACGCCGTTCCGCACGATCACCTCGGGCTCCCGCGACGCGACCGCCTGGGCGACCACCGCGGGGGTCTCGGTGCCGTCCAGGTCGAGGACGGTGAACCGGCCCGGGTTCTCCGCCTGCGCGGCCCGCAGCACACCCCAGACCGGCGCGAGCCCCGGGTCGACGGTGAGCGCGGCCGGTGCGGCGGGCGCGGCGTCGGAGGTGACCACGACCAGCCGGGAGTCGACCAGCCGCTCGTCGGCGAGCCAGTCGCGCACCACGGTCAGCACGGCGTCCGCCGCGCCGCGGACGTCGGCCAGGACATCGCCGGTGCCCGGGGCGGGGCAGCGGACGATCGCCACCTCCGGCGCCGCCGGGAGGGCGGCCAGCGCGGCGACGTCGTCCACGGCGGGGATGCCGAGGCCGAACTCGTCCGCGCCGAGCGCCACCCAGGCGTGAGTGGCCGGTTCGGCCTGCGAGCCGGGCAGCTCGCTCCATTCCGGGCGCAGCAGCGTCTCCAGTCCGCCCGGCCGGCTCGCCGCGAGCTGCTCGGGCGAGATCGCCCGCAGCGTCAGGCGCTCGACCGAGGCGACCGGCGTACCGGCCGGATCGGCGATGTCCAGCGCCAGCGTGTTCTCACTGAGCCAGGTCAGCCGCACCCGCAGGGCCCGCGCGCCCACCGCGTGCAGCGCGACCCCGTGCCAGGCGAACGGCAGCAGCGTGCGCTCCGTGTCGTCCGCCTCGTCGGGTACGGCGAAGCTCAGCCCGTGCATGGCGGCGTCGAGCAGCGCGGGGTGGAGGCCGAAGAGGGCGGCGTCCTGGTGTTCCTGGTCGGGCAGGGCGACTTCGGCGTACAGTTCCTCGCCGTGCCGCCAGGCCGCCTGCAGGCCCTGGAAGGCCGGGCCGTAGCCGTAGCCGCGTTCGTTGAGGATCGCGTAGGCGTCGGTGAGGTCCACCGCGGTGGCCTCGGCCGGAGGCCACTGGCTCAGGTCCGCACCGGCCGGGGTGGGAGTGGCCGGGCCGGTGGCCAGGACGCCCTCGGCGTGCAGCGTCCAGGGCAGGTCGGCCGGGGCCTGCGCGCCCCGCGAGTAGATCGCCACCGTACGGCGGCCGTCGCCGTCGGCGGCGCCGACCACCACCTGCACCTGCACCGCGCCCTCACCGGACCCGGCCGCCCCGCCCGGCAGCACCAGCGGCGCCGCCAGCGTCAGCTCCTCCACCTGCGCGCACCCGGTGTGCTCGGCCGCGTGCAACGCCAGCTCCACCAGACCCGTCCCCGGCAACAGCACACTGCCGAACACCTGGTGATCGGCCAGCCACGGATGACTCCGTACGGAGAGCCGGCCGGTGAAGACCACCGCGTCCGAGTCGGGGGCGGGGATCGCGGCGCCGAGCAGCGGGTGCTCGACCGTCGCGAGCCCTGCCGACTCGGCGTTCACGCCGTCGCGGTTCGGCGGCACCCAGTAGTGCTGACGCTGGAAGGCGTAGGTGGGCAGGTCGATGCGGCGGGCGCCGGTCTCGGCGTAGAAGGCCTGCCAGTCGACCGGAACTCCGGCGGTGTGCAGCTGGCCGAGGGCCGCCACGACCGTGCCGGGCTCGGGCCGCTCGGCCCGCATGGTGGCGGTGAAGACCGCGCTGTCGGCTGCCTCGTCGAGGGTCTGCTGGGCCATCGCGGTCAGCACCGCGTCCGGGCCCAGCTCCACGAACCGGGTCACCCCCTGCGCGGCCAGGGTGGTCACCGCGTCGGCGAACCGCACCGCGCCCCGCACCTGGCCCACCCAGTACTCCGGAGTGCCGAACTCGGTGTCGGCCAGCCCGCCGGTGACGGTGGACACGATCGGAATGGACGCCGGCCCGTAGGTCAGCGAGTCTGCGACTTCGGCGAAGTCGGCGAGCATCGGCTCCATCAGGTGGGAGTGGAAGGCGTGGGAGACCCGCAACCGGCGCGTCTTCCGCCCCTGCTCCGCCAACCGCTCCGCCAGAGCAAGCACCGGGCCCTCCTGCCCGGACACGACCACCGCACGCGGCCCATTGATGGCGGCGATGTCCACCCCGTCCGTCAGCAGAGGCAGTACCTCGTCTTCGGTGGCCTGGACCGCGACCATCGCCCCACCCGCCGGGAGGGCCTGCATCAGCCGGCCCCGCGCCGCCACCAGGCGGCACGCGTCGCTGAGAGTCAGCATGCCCGCCACGTGGGCGGCGGCCAGCTCACCCACGGAGTGCCCGGCCAGGTAGTCGGGCCGCACCCCCCACGACTCGACGAGGCGGAACAGGGCCACCTCCACCGCGAACAACCCCGCCTGCGCGTACGCGGTCTGGTCGACCGTCTCGGCATCCTCGCCCCAGATCACCTCACGCAACGGCCGATCCAGGTGCGCGTCCAACTCGGCGACAACCGCGTCGAACGCCTGCGCGAACACCGGGAACGCGGCGTGCAGTTCGCGGCCCATGCCGAGCCGCTGGGCGCCCTGACCGGTGAACAACACACCCAGCTTCCCGGTGGAGCGGGCGACGCCCTGCACCACCCCAGGAGCAGTACGGCCCTCGGCCACCGCCGCCAGCCCGTCCAGCAGGGCGGCACGGTCGCCGCCGGTGACCACGGCCCGACGCTCGAACGACGCCCGCGTCGTCGCCAGCGACAACCCGACATCCGCGACACTCAGGGCGGGACGGTCCTGCACGAAGGACAGCACACGCGCCGCCTGCCCGGCCAACGCGTCCGGCGTCTTGCCCGACACCACCCACGCCACCGGAGCGACCAAACCGACCGGAGTTCCGGCCTGGGCCGCGTCGGCGGCCGGGACCAGGGCGACACCCTCGCCTGCGGCGGGGGCAGCGCCCTCACCCGACTGCGAGTCAGCGGTGCCATCGGCGAGCACCACACCCGCGACCAGTGCGGCGGGAACCGGGGCGGGAGCGTTTGCGGAGCTGAAATCGGCGGCGAGGTCGGCGGGGGCCTGCTCGATGATGACGTGGGCGTTCGTGCCGCTGATGCCGAACGACGACACACCCGCGCGGCGCGGGCGGTCCACCTCCGGCCACGGCATCGCCTCGGTCAGCAACTGCACCTGCCCCGCCGACCACTCCACGTGCGGGGACGGCTCGTCCACGTGCAGCGTCTTCGGCAACTCCCCGTGCCGGATCGCCTCCACCATCTTGATGACACCGCCCACACCGGCGGCCGCCTGCGCGTGACCGATGTTCGACTTCAGCGACCCCAGCCACAACGGCCGGTCCTCCGGACGCTCCTGCCCGTAGGTCGCCAGCACCGCCTGCGCCTCGATCGGGTCACCCAGCGTGGTGCCGGTCCCGTGACCCTCGACGACGTCCACGTCCTGCACCGACAACCGCGCGTTGGCGAGGGCCTGGCGGATCACCCGCTGCTGGGAGGGGCCGTTCGGGGCCGTGAACCCGTTCGACGCACCGTCCTGGTTCACCGCCGAACCCCGGATCACGGCGAGCACCCGGTGCCCGAGCCGGCGCGCGTCCGACAGGCGCTCCATGAGCAGCAGTCCGGCGCCTTCCGCCCAGGCCGCGCCGTTGGCGCCGGCCGCGAACGACCGGCAGCGGCCGTCCGGCGACAACCCACGCTGCCGGGAGAACTCGATGAACATGGCCGGTTCGGACATCACGGTGACCCCGCCGGCCAGCGCCAGGGAGCACTCCCCCGACTTGAGCGCCTGCCCGGCCAGGTGCAGCGCGACCAGCGACGACGAGCAGGCGGTGTCGACGGTGAGGGCCGGGCCCTCCAGCCCGAGGGTGTAGGCCACCCGGCCGGAGACGAGGCTGCCACCGCTGCTGCTGGCGACGCCGACGCCCTGCCCGTAGTCGTGGTACATCACCCCGGCGAAGACCCCGGTCTTGCTGCCCCGCAGCGCTCCCGGGTCGATGCCCGCGCGCTCGAACGCCTCCCAGGAGGTCTCCAGCAGCAACCGCTGCTGCGGGTCCATCATCACCGCTTCGTTCGGGGAGATCCCGAAGAAGCCCGGGTCGAACTCGGCCGCGTCGTACAGGAACCCGCCGTTGCGGGCGTACGTCTTGCCGGGGACACCCGGCTCCGGGTCGTAGATGCCCTCGACGTCCCAGCCGCGGTCGGCGGGGAACTCGCCCACCGCGTCGACGCCGTCGGTGACCAGCCGCCACAGGTCCTCCGGCGAGGCCACCCCGCCGGGATACCGGCAGGCCATGCCGATGATCGCGATCGGCTCGTCGTCGAACGGCGCCTGCACGGCGACGCCGGCCTCGTCCCGCGTGCCGCTGAGCGTCTCGCCGATGTGCTCGGCCACCGCGAGCGCGCTCGGGTAGTCGAAGACGAGGGTCGCGGGCAGCCGCAGGCCGGTGGCCTCGCCCAGCACGTTGCGCAGTTCGACCGCCGACAGCGAGTCGAAGCCGAGCTCCTGAAAGGCGCGGTCCGGCTCGATCGCGTCGGCCGACGCGTGGCCGAGCACCGCCGCGACCGTGGACCTCACCAGGTCGAGCAGCGCGGCCGAACGCTCCGCCTCGCCGAGCCCGGCGAGCCGCTGCCGCAGCACCTCTCCACCGCCCGAACGGGCCGCCTGCCGGATCGGCACCCGTACGAGGCCGCGCAGCAGATGGGGAAGCTGCTCCGGCTTGGCGCGCAGGGCCACCGGGTCGATGCGCAGCGGCACGCGTACGGCGCCGGGGGCGGCGAGGGCCGCGTCGAAGAGGGCCAGGCCGTCCTCCGCGGTGAGCGCGGGATAGCCCATGCGCCGCATGCGGGTGAGGTCGGCGTCGCTCAGCAGCGCGCCGAGACCGGCGTCCACGCCCCACAGGCCGTACGCCATCGACGTGGCGGGCAGGCCCTGGGCGTGCCGATGCGTGGCGAGCGCGTCGAGGAAGACGTTCGCGGCGGCGTAGTTGCCCTGACCGGCGGCGAGGACCATGCCGCCCGCGGAGGAGAGCAGCACGAACGCGGCCAGGTCGAGGTCCTTGGTCAGCTCGTGCAGGTGCCACGCGGCGTCGGCCTTCGGCGCGAGCACGGCGGCCAGCCGTTCCGGGGTCAGCGCGCCGACGAGGCCGTTGTCGGCGACGCCGGCGGCGTGCACGACGGCGGTCAGCGGACGCTCCGCCGGGACGGCCGCCAGCACCTCGGCCAGCGCGTCGCGGTCGGCGGCGTCACAGGCGGCTATGGTCACCTCGGCGCCGAGGGCGGTGAGCTCGTCGCGAAGCTCCGCCGCGCCCGGCGCGTCCGGGCCCCGCCGGCTGGTGAGCACGAGCGAGCGCACGCCGTACGCCGTGACCAGGTGGCGGGCGAGCAGCCCGCCGAGGCCGCCGGTGCCGCCGGTGATGAGCGCGGTTCCCTCGGGGTCCAGTGCCGGGGCGGTCGCCTCGGCCGGCCGCGCGGGCCGTACGAACCGGGGGACGAGGACCTCGCCGGCCCGGATCGCGGCCTCCGGCTCGGCCGACGCGATCGCGGCGGCGACCGCGCCGGGCGAGCCGGGGTGGTCGTCGACGTCCAGCAGGGCGAACCGGCCGGGGTTCTCCGCGATCGCGGCCCGCACCAGGCCCCACACGGGCGCCTGGGCCAGCGCCACGTCGTCGGCCTCTCCGGTCGCGACCGCGCTCCGGGTGACCACGACCAGCCTCGCGTCGGCGAACCGGTCCTCGGCCAGCCACTCCTGCACGATCTCCAGCACGGCGGTCGTCACCGGCCGGACGCCGGACGGAACGTCCGCGGCGGGCGCGTCCGGCGCCTGCCAGACCACGGTGCCGGGAACGACGGCCGCGTCCGCCAGCGCCCGCAGGCTCTCGACGACAGGCACGCCGTCGGGGACCGGACCCGTGCCCAGAACAGCCCAGTTCGTGTCGTCCGATGCGGCCGCCAGCGGGCTCCACTCGATGCCGAACAACGCCTCGTCGGCGACGTCCCGCGTCGCGCTGAGCTGGTCGACCGACACCGGCCGGGACACCAGCGACGCGACCGTGAGCACGGGCCGGCCGGTCGCGTCGGCGACGTTCAGCGCCAGGCCGCGGGTGGCCGACGGCGCGAGGCGTACCCGCGCCGCGGGCGCGCCGGTGGCGTGCAGCGACACGCCGCCCCAGACGAACGGGAGGACCGTCTCGCCCTCGCCGCTCCCGTCGCCGTCCACCAGAATCGCGTGCATCGACGCGTCGAGGAGCGCGGGGTGGAGCCCGAAGAGGGCGGCGTCCTGGTGCGCCTGGTCGGGCAGGGCGACCTCGGCGAACAGGTCCTCGCCGCGCCGCCAGGCCGCGCGCAGCCCCTGGAAGGTCGGGCCGTAGCCGTAGCCGGCGGCGAGCAGCTCCTCGTACGCGCCCTGCACGTCGATCGGCGTCGCGCCCCGCGGCGGCCACTGTTCGAGCGACTCCCCCCGGACGTCCGGTCCCTCGGCCAGCACGCCCTGGGCGTGTACGGTCCAGTTCTCCGCGTCGTGGTCGGGGCGGGACCGCACCAGCAGCGGCCGCCGGCCGGCGTCGTCCGCGGCCCCGACGACGACCTGCACCGCCAGGCCGTCGCGGTAGGCGCCCTCCGGCAGCACCAGCGGCGCCTGGAGAGTGAGCTCCTCCAGGATCGGGCACCCGGCCTTGTCCCCGGCGTGGATGGCCATCTCCACGAAGCCGGTGCCCGGCAGCAGGACGTTCCCGTACACCTGGTGATCGGCCAGCCATGGGTGGGTGTGGACCGACAGCCTGCCGGTGAGGACCAGGCCCCCGGAGTCGGGCAGGGGGATGACGGCGCCGAGCAGCGGGTGCTCGACGGCCTCCAGCCCGGCGGAGGACAGGTTGCCGACGTAGTCGGCCGCCCAGGACTCGGACAGGTAGTCGTAGGTGTCGAGCCAGTAGCGCTCGCGCTGGAAGGCGTAGGTGGGCAGGTCGACGCGAGTGGCGCCGGTCTCGGCGTAGAAGGCCTGCCAGTCGACCGGCACGCCGGTGGTGTGGAGCTGACCGAGGGCCGCGACGACGGTGCCGGGCTCGGGCCGCTCGGCCCGCATGGTGGCGGTGAAGACCGCGGTGTCGGCCTCGTCGAGGATCTGCTGGACCATCGCGGTCAGCACCGCGTCCGGGCCCAGCTCCACGAACCGGGTCACGCCCTGCGCGGCGAGGGTGGTCACCGCGTCGGCGAACCGCACCGCGCCCCGCACCTGGTCCACCCAGTACTGTGCCGTGCCCAGCTCATCGCCGGCGAGGGCGCCGGTGACCGTGGACACGATCGGGATCCGCGGCGCGTCGAACGCCACCGTGCCGGCCACCTCGGCGAAGTCGGCCAGCATCGGGTCCATCATGTGGGAGTGGAAGGCGTGGGAGACCCGCAGCTGGCGGGTCTTGCGTCCCCGGGCGGCGAACTGCGCGGCCAGCGCCATCACCGGAGCTTCCTGTCCGGAGATGACCACCGCGCGGGGGCCGTTGATCGCGGCGATGTCCACTCCGTCGGTCAGGAGGGGGGTCATCTCGTCTTCGGTGGCCTGGACGGCGACCATCGCCCCGCCGGGCGGGAGGGCCTGCATCAGCCGGCCCCGGGCCGCGACCAGGCGGGACGCGTCGGCGAGCGACAGCATCCCGGCGACGTGTACGGCGGCCAGCTCGCCGATGGAGTGCCCGGCCAGGTAGTCGGGCCGCACCCCCCACGACTCCAGCAGACGGAACAGCGCCACCTCGACGGCGAACAGTCCGGCCTGCGCGTACGCGGTCTGGTCGGCGAGAACGGGGTCGGCGCCCCAGATCACCTCACGGAGCGGGCGGTCCAGGTGCGTGTCCAGCTCGGCGACGACGGCGTCGAAGGCTTCGGCGAAGACCGGGAAGGCCGCGTGGAGTTCCTGGCCCATGCCGAGGCGCTGGGCGCCCTGACCGGTGAACAGCATACCGATCTTGCCACCGGACCGGGCGATGCCCTGCACCACGCCGGGAGCGGTGCGGGTCTCGGCCACCGCGGCGAGCCTCGCCAGCAGGGTGGCGCGGTCGCCGCCGGTCACCACGGCCCGACGCTCGAAGGACGTCCGCGTCGTCGCCAGCGAGTAGCCGATGTCGGCGATGCCGAGGGAGGGGTTGTCCTGAGCGTAGGACAGCACCCGGGCCGCCTGCCCGGCCAGCGCGTCCGGCGTCTTGCCCGACAGCACCCACGCCACCTGGGCCGTGCTCTCACCCTCGCCTTCGCCCTCGATCGGCGTGGGAGCGGGGGCCTCTGCGGGAGTGAGGTCGGCGGGGGCCTGCTCGATGATGACGTGGGCGTTGGTCCCGCTGATGCCGAACGACGACACACCCGCCCGGCGGGGACGGTCCACCTCCGGCCACGGCATCGCCTCGGTCAGCAACTGAACCTGACCGGCCGACCACTCGATGTGCGGGGACGGCTCGTCCACGTGCAGCGTCTTGGGCAGCACCCCGTGCCGGATCGCCTGCACCATCTTGATGATCCCACCGACACCGGCCGCCGCCTGCGCGTGACCGATGTTCGACTTGAACGATCCCAGCCACAACGGCCGCTCCTGCGGGCGGTCCTGCCCGTAGGTGGCCAGCACGGCCTGGGCCTCGATCGGGTCGCCGAGGGTGGTGCCGGTCCCGTGGCCTTCGACGACGTCGACGTCCTGCACCGACAAGCGGGCGTTGGCCAGCGCCTGGCGGATCACCCGCTCCTGCGACGGACCGTTCGGCGCCGTCAGGCCATTCGACGCGCCGTCCTGGTTCACCGCCGTACCCCGCACCACCGCGAGCACCCGGTGCCCGAGCCGGCGCGCGTCCGACAACCGCTCCACCAGCAGCACACCACAGCCCTCGGCCCACGCCGTGCCGT
>NZ_VYTZ01000021.1:0-90093 GCF_008728085.1 Microbispora cellulosiformans
CTCCACCGCATGCCCGTTCTGCCTCGTCATGCTCGGCGACGCGATCAACGAGAAGAAGAACGCCGGCCAGGCCAAGGACTCCATCGAGGTCGTCGACGTCGCCCAACTCCTCATCAAATCCGTCAAGCAGGGGTAAACCATTCTTTGCTGACGAATCGCACAATTTGTGGAGCCTCGTCGTCAAGACGAGCGATACAAACATGTTTCAGTGAAGAGCCGGCAAACGCTTTCTCCACATAACAGGAGAATCACGGTAACCTCAACGTTGGCTCAATCGACGGGGAGGGGGCGGCACGGTGGGCGTTGTCGTCAGCGACGCGGAGGTCACCCTGGCCGATGTCCTCTCCCTGCGGCTGGCCATCGAGGAACCGCTCGTCGACGGTGCCCGGCTCGTCCTGCGGCAGCGGGGCACCGGCCAGGAACGGCACGTCACGCTGGGTGCCTCCGGCAGCAGGACGAGGGACGCCAGCGTCGCGGTCTCACTCACGCCGCTGGATCTCGGGCCGGGCCGCTGGGACGCCTACCTCGAACAGGACGGCCCCCGCACCCGGATCCAGAGCGTCGATCCCGGCTTCTCGCTCGACCGCCTCGACGCGTACGCGCTCGGGCGGCGCACCCTCGCGTACCGCGCCTACCGCACACGTAACGGATATCTGGCGCTGAAGATAGACCAGGCGGAGCCGGCCGCCGACGTCCGGGCGGTGTGGTTCCGTGAGGGACGCTTCGAGGTGACGGGCCTGCTGGCCTACACGGGTTTCGTCGACGACGACCAGCACCATCCGGCCACGCTCGCCCTGCGGCAGGGCGACCCGGGGGCGACCGTGCGGTCCTCCGCGACCGTCCAGGGCGTCCGCTTCCACGCCGCGCTCTCGCTGTGCGACGTAGTGGCCGCCACCCCCGGCGCGCAGGGCACGTGGCAGCCGTACCTGGAGGTCGACGGCCTCGAACGGGTGCTGTCGCTGAGCGCCCGGCTGGACGACGTCGAGGGCAAGCGCCGCCGCGTCCACTATCCGCGTGCCCTCGTGGACGGCGTCCCGATCAGGCCCAGCTTCACCTCCGGCGACGATCTGCTCCTGGAGGTGGGGGTGTGAGAGTCGCCTTCGTGCTCCCGTCGGCGTACGGCATGCGCGGCGACGTGCGAGCGGTCCTGAACCTCGCGGGAGGACTGGCCGCACGGCACGAGGTGGAGGTGGTGAGCGTCCGGCGGACCAGGGAGACGCCGTTCTTCCCGGTCGACCGCCGGGTGGCGCTGCGCTGGCTCGTGGACGCCCGGCCCGGCGTCCACCACCTGCTGCCGCGGGGACAGGTGCGCACCGAGGTGGCCCTGTGGCGGATGCTGCGCGGGTTGCGCGCCGACGTCGTCGTCACCACCCGGCCGTCTCTCGGGGTGCAGGCCGCCAGGCACGCGCCGCGCGGAGTCGTCCGCATCGCGCGGGAATGGACCAGACCCTCGGTCCTCGGCCCGATCCGCCGCTTCTATCCCCGGCTGGACGCGGTGGTCACCACCACCCCCGGCCGCCGGGACGAGTGGGTGCGCCTGCTCGACGACGACCTGTCGGTCCACGTCATCCCGGACGCCCTGCCGCAGGGGCCGTGGCCGCGGTCGCGCATGGACAACCGGATCGTCAGCGCGGGCGGCAGGCTCGTGGCCGGCAAGTCGTACGACCAGCTGGTGCGGGCCTTCGCGATCGTCGCGGACAAACGGCCCGACTGGCGGCTGCGGTTGTACGGCGGAGGCCCGGAGGAGCGGCGGCTGCGCGCCCTCGTCCGCGACCTCGCCCTGCACAACCACGTGTACTTCATGGGCACCACCCCCGACCTGCCGGGAGAGTTCGCCAAGGCGTCGGTCGTCGTGGCACCGTCCCGGCAGGAGGCCCAGGGGATGGCCGTCATCGAGGCGTTGAGCTGCGGGGTGCCGGTCGTCGGCTACGCCGGGCCACGCGGCCCGGCCGAGTTCCTCCGCCCCGGGCTCGACAGTGTGCTGGTGGCCGAGGGCGAGGACGACGTCGAGCCGCTCGCCGGCGCGCTGCTCACCCTCGTCGACGACGAGCGCCGCAGGATGGCGCTCGCGGCGGGCGCGCTGGAAAGCGCCTCCGGCCACGCCGCGTCCGGTGTCGCCGCCCGCTGGGAGGATCTCATGTACGGCCTGCGTTCCCGCGACTGACGAACGTTCTCCGGCCGCGCGGTCCTAGGCTCCGTGGGTGGTGAGGAAGGCGGCGGCCGAGGCGACGGACTCGTAGGCCGGGAGCACCGAGTCGAGGCCGGTGATCCTGAGCATCCGCGCGAAGCGGCCGTGCGCGTTGCTGAGCGCCAGGTCCCCGCCGACCGCCCGGACGGCGGGCAGCGCCCCCATGAGGACGCTCAGCCCGGTCGAATCGCAGAACGTGAGGCCCTCCGCGTCGACCACGATGCGGGGCGGGGTGCGCAGCCCGACCGCCTCGGCGAGGCAGGCGCGCAGGGCGGGAGCCGCGATCAGGTCGAGGTCGCCGTACATGTGGATGACGACGACATGGTCTTGGAGGACGGTGAGCATCGAGAAGGTCTCGGGCTCTCCGTACCGTCCCCGTTCCACTCGCGCTCGCCTCTGTTCGCCTCGTCCCGTCCGGTCGAGCCCGGGAGCCGCCGGAACCCGTCCGTCAATGATTGCACATGACAAACGATGCCCCTGACAGGCGATCGCGCAGGTCCCGGCGGCTCTCGGCGCAGCGCGCCGGTCGATACCCGCGCCGGGTATCGTTGAAGAATGCACGGGTACAGCGGGGACAAACAGGCTTACCTCACCCGCCTGCGCCGGATCGAGGGACAGATCCGGGGGCTGCAGCGGATGGTGGACGAAGAGGCCTACTGCATCGACATCCTCACCCAGGTCTCGGCGGCCACCCGCGCCCTTCAGGCGGTGGCCCTCGGCCTGCTGGAGGATCACATCGGCCACTGTGTCGCCGACGCCGTCAAGAGCGGCGGCCCCGAGGCCGACGAGAAGATCAAGGAGGCTTCGGCCGCCATCGCCCGCCTCGTACGGTCCTGATCGGGCCGGGCGCGGCCACCAGCGGCACGCCGGAGCAAGCCGCCCCGGGCGCATCAGGACGCCCGGGACGGACCATGCTCTCAGTTCTTCAATGGCTCGCCGAAGTCCGCAATCCGAGCGCGTTGTCGAGCTCTTCCAAGGTCAGCCGGTTCTCCGTGATGTTCACGGCCTCCAGTACCTCCGCGTAGAGCGCGATCTCGTCCAACGCGACACGGTCGTGGACCCGGGAGTCCAGATCGTCGTGCCCCACCGCGTCGTCCTTCCTTCCGCAGCCCACACCCATCACGAGGTTACGTCCGGGTAGTCCGCCGCGACATGGCCCATCGTGACCATTCCCGACCCGCACCTCGTGTCCCTCGGTGACCATTTCCCCGATTGCGAGATCACGATTCGATGAAAGGGGCGGTGATGGAGGGAAGGGATTGCTAAAGCGGAGGTAAGGGTGAAATATCCGAATTTGACGTTTCGAACAGCCAGGCTCCGGACTCCTCCAGGTCAGGCCGGTGATCCGCCCGCGGCTCCTGCGGGCGCGGGTCGTCCCGCTGGTGGATCAGGCACTGGACGACCGCGGCGGGCACCGAGAAGCCCTCGGACGGCGCGGGCGTGCCGGTCAGCGCGCACCACGCCAGGCCCGTCGCGTACGCGGACCCGAGCAGGGCCGCGGCCGTCGTCCGGTCGGGCGGCAGCAGCGCGGCCGGCAGCACTCCGCCCGCCGGCCAGCACCCCCGCAGCGGATGGGCGGGGTCGGCCAGCGCGAGATAGAGGGCCTGCCGCAGTTCGTCGTCCATCCAGGGATACAGCGCGTTGACCACCCGCGCGGTGCCGGAGGACCCGGGAGCCCAGGCGGGCTCCGAGACGCCGCAGACGCCCGCGACGTCCGCGGCGAGCAGGGCGGCCGCCACGGCCCGGGGGTCCATCCCGCGCGAGGCGGTGTAGGCGAGCGCCTCGACCAGGTCGTACAACGTGTGCCGGAAGTGCTCGCCGGGCGCCCACTCGGGGAGCGTCGCGGAGACGAGGTGCGGCGGGCAGCGCGCCAGCCAGGCCTGTCGTACGGCGCCGCCGGGAAGGGCGTGGTGGTCCAGCCACGGACTGGCGAGCAGTGGCTCGGCCATCGCGATCAGCGCCTCGGCGCGCGGTCGGAACCGGGCGTCGGCGCGCAGCACGGTGGCGGTCTCGGCCATCAGCCCGGCCAGTCGCAGGCCCGCCTGCTGGGCGCCGGAGCGCATCCGCTCGGCGTAGAGGGCTACGAGCGCGTCGAGCGAGCCCAGGGGCAGCCAGCGCACCCAGTCGTCACCCGGCAGCGGACGGGCCAGGAACTCGCCGAACATCGAGAGCATGACCTCGTTGCCGTCGAACGCCGGCGCGTACGCGCACCACATGATCGTGCCCCACACGGCGGCCACCGTGCTCGCGACGTCACCGGCGAAGATCTCCCGGTAGGCGCCGCCCAGCGGGAAGTCCTCCCGGCGCAGCCCCCGGTGGGCGAGCAGCAGCGCCCGCAGCCGTTCGGTGATCTCGTGCGGCACATCCGGGCCGACGAACGCCTGCGTGGACCCGCGGTCGTAGGCGAAGTCGGGCCCGGCCGGGATCAGCGTCGGCGGGACCGCCACGCCCGGCGGGTGCGGCCGGGCGCCCGACCGGACCGCCGGGTGCAGCGGGGGAGCCGAGAGGTGCCAGCGGCCGTCCACGCGGTCGAGCCGGTACCAGCGTGCGTGCGCGCCGAAGAGCCAGCGGGAGCCGTCCGGGGTCAGCAGCGCGCGCTGCGCGAGCGTGTGCGCCCGCGTGAGCGGGGGAAGAAGCGTCCAGCGGGGATCGCCGACGACGGCGCGCACGTCCTGTTCCATCGCCGTGAACCCGTCCCAGTACACCCGGTAATGGTAAATCGCCGGTAAGGGCGCGTGCCGGAGCACGGGCCCGTCCGGCGCCGCCGGTGAAAGTTTCACCGGCCACCGCCCGTCTGACCGGGTCCGACGACTTTTTTGGCCGTCAGCCGACAAAACCCGGCATGCTTACCTTGGCAGGGACTTCCATGACGTATTGCATAGGTGCTCGTGACTGAGATCCAGCAGGCGGGGGCCGACCGGGAGCAGGGCGTGGCCGGGGAACCGGCCAAGGAAACGCCCGTGGACGCTCCGGACGGCGCCGCGACCGGTGAGCAGACGGAGAGGCCGCGCCCGGAGCGGGAGAGCCGCGGATGGCGGTGGCCGGGTCGTCCAGGTGACCGTACGGCGCTGCTGATCTGGTTCTTCTGGCACGTCGCGACCTACATCTACATGGTTCTCGCGGCTCCGGGACGCACCGAGGCGCCGATGCTCGACCGGCTCACGCCGTGGGACGCCGAGAACTTCATCGCCATCGCGCAGTACGGCTACGACGGCACGCCGGGCATGCCGGACGCGCCGAAGCTGGTGGCGTTCTTCCCCGGCCTGCCGATGTTCCTGCGGTCGCTGCACCTGTTCATCTCGAACTGGGACCTGGCCATCGTGCTGGTATCGTTCGTCGCGAGCGCCGTCGTCGCGGTGGCCCTGCACCGGCTGGGCGAGTCCTACCGCGAGGGCAGCGGCACCTGGGTGGTGCTGGCCTTCTTCCTCAGCCCGTTCGCCACGTTCCTGCTGGCCGGATACTCCGAGGCGCCCTTCCTCGCGCTGGCCGTCCCGGCCTGGCTGCTGGCCCGCCACGGCAGGTGGGAGTCGGCGGCCCTGTGCGCCGCCTTCGCCGCGTCGGTGCGCATCTCCGGTCTCTTCCTGGCCGCGGGCCTCGCGGTGATGTTCCTCGTCTCCGCGAACGGCCTGCGCTCGACCGGGTGGCGGACGGCTCCCTGGCTGGTCGTGCCGGGCCTGCCGGTGCTGGCCTACATGGTCTATCTGTGGCACCGTACGGGCGACCTGATGGCCTGGAAGGCGGCGGAGGCGCAGTACTGGGGGCGGTTCCCGGAGAAGCCGTGGATCGCGTTCATCAACACCTGGAACAGGTCGATCGACGAGCCCATCCTCACCACGTCGTACCGCGAGGATATCCTCGCCGGGCTCGTGCTGGTCGTGCTGATCCTCGTGATGCTGGTCCGGCGGAAGTGGGCCGACGTCGCCTATCTGGCGCCACAGGCGGTGGCCCTGCTGGCCATGTCGTCGTTCTACATGTCGATCGGGCGGGCCTCGCTGCTGTGGTGGCCGCTCTACGTCGCGGTGGGCGTCGCCGGGAGCCGGAAACCGTGGGTGATGATGGCCTATCTCGCGATTGCCGCACCAGTCATGGCAATCAATGTCGGGAATTTCACCACAGGTGCGTGGACGGGTTAATCCGCTTCTGAGTAGCTTCCTGCCGTATGGGGGCGTTTGTGGCAGGAGTAGCAATTGTCGGAGTTGTGGTGGCCGGTCTCCCGGCACCCGGCGACACCTACCGGGTGAACGTCCTCACCTACAACGTCTGCGCGGCGGGCAACCGGGCCGGCACCTGCGTCCGTGACCTGACGCCGCAGCGCCGCCGGACCTGGGCCGGCCAGGTCTCGGCGCTGATCCGTTCGAGAGACGTGGACGTCGCCTCCTTCACCGAGATGTGCTACGCCCAGGTCGGCCTCCTGCGTCGTGAGCTGCCCGGATATCACCTCGTCTGGTACGGCTACGCCAGGGGCGGCGGGCCGGGCCGCGAGGACCGGTGCAGGACGCTCTGGCGCGACCTCACGCCACACACGGCCCCGCCCGACGGCAGGACCTTCGGCATGGCGCTGGCGCTGAGGAACGGCACGCAGGGCCCGCCGCTGCGGCGGCTGCTGCGCGCCGACGCCCCGGCCGCGCCCGGCGAGACGGTCCACCCGCGCGGCCTGCTGTGCGCCAGGGGCGACGTCGGCCCGCGCCGTTCGGTCTGCTGCGTGACGCACATCTCCGGCACCGAGACGCCGCGGCAGGTCACCGGGCTGGTGGAGAGGTACGCCGGCGGCGCCCCGGTGATCCTCACCGGCGACTTCAACCGCGAGCCCGGCGACGCCCAGCTCACGGGCGTGTACGGCATGGGCCTGGGCGACGGCGGCTACACCGAGGCGGACGCCCCGGGGTGCGGGTCCGTACACCGGGGCGGCGACTCCACGACGCGTGGCGGCCGGAAGATCGACTACATCTTCGCCAGCGAGGCCGACTACCGCCCGGGCGGCGCCGAGGCCGTCAGGACCGACCCCGAGCTTTCCGACCACCTGGCGCTGGCCGGCACGCTCATCGGGACCGAACCGAGGCCGCGGCGTGACGGCGGGCCTTGGCGAGGTAGTTGTCCGGCGTCCCCGCGAAGGAGGCGCGGTCGTCGTCGGTGAGCTCGCGGACCACCCGCCCCGGCACACCCGCGACCAGCACGCCGGCCGGGATCCGCCGTCCGGGCGGCACCACGGTCCCGGCGGCGACCAGCGACCCGGCCCCGACGACCGCTCCGCCGAGCACGACCGCGCCGATGCCCACCAGCGCCCCCGCCTCCACGTGCGCGCCGTGCACCATCGCCCGGTGGCCGAGGCTCACCCGGTCGTCCAGGATCACCGGTTCGCCGGGATCGGCGTGCAGGCAGCACAGGTCCTGGACGTTGACCTCGTCGCCGACCTCGATCCGCTCGTCGTCGCCGCGCAGCACCGATCCGTACCAGACGTTGGCGCCGCGTCCGAGCCGCACCCTCCCGACGACCACCGCCCCCGGGGCCACCCACGCCTCCGGGTGGATGATCGGCGTCGCGTCGTCGTCCAGGTCCGCTACGTACGGCATTCCACGATGATCCCATGAGCCCTCCGGCAGGCGTGCCGGGGCGCCCCGCGGGATTTCCCGTCCGGCTGCCCCGTTCAGGTTGCGATGTGCGGCGGATAGCAGGAAAGTCGTGTCCTGGCGTGCGTTACCGTCGTTATCTCCGACCCCAGGGCTTCTTATGACGAACCAGACCGACAACTTCCCCGACCTGATGAGTGACGACTCGTTCGAAGTCGTGATGCGTGGATACAGCCGCAGGCAGGTCCACGACTACATGGTCCGCACCCGCAACCAGATCCGGGACCTGGAGGAACGGCTCGCTCGTACGATCGACCAGGCCGAGCAGAGCCGGCTCGAACTGGCCGAGGCGCGGCGCAAGATGACCGAGTCGCCGCAGAACCCCGACGAGCTGGGCGAGCGGCTGAGCCAGATCCTCAAGCTGGCGCAGGAGGAGGCGACGGCCAACAAGGAGGCGTCCGAGGCCGAGGCCAGAAGGCTGCGCGACGGCGCGGCGGCGGAGGCCGAGCGGCTGGTGACGTCCGCGCGCGAGCAGGCCGACGCGATCAGGTCCGCCGCCCAGGACGAGGCCGAGCGCCGGGTCGCCGACGCCACCGCGACGTCGGAGCGGCTGCTGGCGCAGGCGGGCGCGGACGCCGACGAGACGGTGGCCACGGCCCGCGCCGAGGCCGACGAGACCCTCAGCTCCGCCCGCGCCGAGTCGGAGCGCCTGCTCACGGACGCCCGGACGGAGTCGGAGCGGCTGCTCGTCGAGGCGCGCGGTCAGGCCGAGGCCATGCTGGCGGCGGCGCAGCAGCGGGTGAACGCGCTGGACGAGCACACCGGCCGCCGGGTGGCCTACCTGACCGACACCCACACGGAGGTCGTGCGCCGCCTCAACGAGATCGGCTCGGTGCTCGGCGACCTGATGCACCGCGAGTCGATGGCCGGGGCGCTGGTCGACGAGGCCACCGTGCTGCCGCCCGCGCCGCAGATCCAGGCTCTCGGCGCGGGTGACTTCACGCCGCAGCCCCGGGAGATCGCCGCGCCGTCCGGTGAGGAGCCGCCCGGCGCGTCCGAGACCGGCATCCACGCGACCGAGGGCGACGAGGAGGAGGCCGTCCTGGTCGTGGACGCCGGGCGCACCGAGCAGCAGGACCACGCCGACTCCACGGAGATCGGGCCCGACCTGGCGGCGTCGCCCGAGGACACCGACGTCGACCTCGGCCGCGTACGCCGCACCACCCCCGACGGAGAGCCGGTCGCCGGCAAGTGAGCCGCGGGCACGCGCGCTGAGTGATCTTTGGTAGCGGAAGCCCCCGCCCCCGATCGGGTCGGGGGCTTCCGCGCTCATGGATCGGCGGCGGCGTCGCACTCCTCCTGCTCGCGCAACTGCTCGCGCAGCCCGTCGGGCTCGTCGGCGTCGATGGTCATCGCGCAGCCGGCCGCCCGCTGGGCCGAGGTGAGCGGGCGGTGCCGGGTGGCCCACCACCGGCCCGCGTCACTCCGCCAGATCGTCCACTCCGGAAACTCCCGAGCGATCTCGGCAAGGCGTCGGTCAAAGGACACCCGTCCACCTTCCCTCGCCGTAGGCCCGGTGTTCTTGACGTCTCTTTCTTCACGGTGCGGGACTTCTCTAGAGAAATCAATGATCGGGATGGACAGGTCAACCTATCGGCGGACTTGTCCACTTGACCTACGCGTCGAAGTCGTACTGGAGTACATACGACGCCGCGTCGAGCGTCATCTCGTTGACTTCCACCGCCACCCCTCCCTCCGCGAGGGCCACCCGGGTCACGGAGATCACCGGCGTGCCGGCCGGGAGGTTCAGCAGCTCGGTCTCCCCGGGCAGCGGCATCCGCGCCCGCACCTCCTCACTGAAGTGGACCGGGGCGTGGCCGAGTTCGCCCAGGCGGGCGTACACCCCTCCGGGCCCGGTGTCGGGCAGGACGACCGCCGTGCCCTCCACGAGATCGGCGGGAAAGAAGGACGCCGCGAGCTGCACCGGACGGCCGTCCACCGAGTAACGGCGGCGCCGCACCCAGACCTCCTCCGTGCCGAGCACGCGGCCGACGTGCTCGCTCGCGGCCTCGCGCGCGATCCGCACCTCGTCCACCGCGTACGAACGGCCACGCGTGTCGGAGTCCCAGATGGCCAGGCCCTGGGCCCACTGCTCGCGCGAGAGCCGGCGGGACCCGTGGCGGCGGATCGGGCGGAACAGGCGCACGTAGACGCCCGATCCTCGTTTCGGCACGGCGAGCCCTTCGTTGATCAGCACGGCGAGTGCCTGCCGCGCCGTGGCCCGTGCGATGCCGTACTCGTTCATGAGCGCGTTCTCGCCCGGTAGCCGGTCCCCGTCACCGAGCGCGCCGGACAGGATCTGATCGCGCAGCCTGTCGGCGATGCGGCGATAAATCGGGGACTCATGATGCACCGGGGACTCCGTCACGTTTGATCACCCTCTGTCACCAACGGGGGATTGGCGTCTCCAGAGAACTTGCCCCGTCTTGTCCACGATCGCACAGAGTCTTGGGTGCGTCTTGTGCTTACTTTGGGCTGATAGTGCCGCTGTGGTGATCTCTGGGGTTTATAGCCGTCCGCATTCGGTGGAACGGTCCTCACCGGTATTGCTCTGCCGTCCACGCTGCGTCATCACATGCTCCACAAGATCGTATATTTCGGGACATAATGCGGAGAAGGAGGAGGTGCCGATGGGTGTCAGCCGTGCCGAATGCCAGGAACTCGACGCCAGGGACCCGCTGCGAGGTTTCCGGGAGGAGTTCTCGCTTCCTCCCGGGGTCGTCTACCTGCTGGGCAACTCGCTGGGCGCGCTGCCCCGGCACACGCCGGAACGGGTGGCCCGCACCGTCGAGACCGAGTGGGGCAGGCACCTCGGGGCCAGCTGGAACACGGCCGGCTGGTGGGACATGCCGCAGAGCACCGGCGACCGGATCGCGCCCCTGATCGGGGCGGGCCCCGGCGAGGTGCTGGCGGGCGACTCCACCTCGGTGAACATCTTCAAGGTGGTCACGGCCGCCCTGCCGCTGCGGGCGGACCGCCGCGTGATCGTCTCCGATCTCGACAACTTCCCCACCGACCGGTACGTCGTGGAGGGCGCTGCCCGGGCGCTCGGCTCGTACGAGATCCGTGACATCGGGGAGCGGGGGCCGTCGCTCGCGGACGCCCTCGACGACGGCGTGGCGCTCGTGCTGCTCTCGCAGGTCGATTACCGCACCGGCGCGGCCCGCGACATGGCGGCGGTGACGGAACAGGTCCAGGCGGCCGGCGCGCTGATGGTCTGGGACCTGTGCCACAGCGCCGGGGCGATGCCGGTGCGGGTGGGCGAGGCGGACTTCGCGGTCGGCTGCACCTACAAGTACCTCAACGGCGGGCCGGGCGCGCCCGCCTACCTCTACGTCGCGCCGCGCCACCAGGAGGCCGTCCGCAACCCGCTGTCGGGCTGGCACGGCCACGCCGCGCCGTTCGACTTCGAGCCGCACTACCGTCCCGCCCCCGGCGTGCGCAGGTTCGCCACCGGCAGCCCGCCGATCCTCTCGTACGCCGCGCTGAACGCGTCGCTCGACATCTGGGAGCGGGTGGACCTGTCGGAGGTGAGGGCCAAGAGCCTGGCCCTCACCTCGCTGTTCATCGACCTGCTCGACGACCTGGTCCCCCCGGGGCTCGGGCTGACCCTGGCCACTCCACGCGAGCCGGAGCGGCGGGGCAGCCAGGTCAGCTACCGCCATCCCCAGGGCTACCCGGTGGTGCGCGCGCTCGCCGACCGGGGCGTGATCGGCGACTACCGCGAGCCCGACTTCGTCCGCTTCGGCTTCGCCCCGCTGTACCTGCGCCACGTGGACGTGTTCGACGCGGCGACCGCGCTGGCGGAGGTGCTCGGCGAGGAACTGTGGCGGGACGAGCGCTACGCCCGGCGGCTCACCGTCACCTGACGGGGAACTCGCCCGGTGGCGGCCCGCGCGCCCGCGCGTCCGGCGGGGGCGCCGGGCGGCGGCGTCAGCGGCGGCGGGCCAGCCCGGCGACGATGTCGCCCGCCAGGGCCACGCACTTGTCGCAGATGCGCCCGCCCTCGCCGTGGACCATGTGGACCCGTGGCCCCGGCGGCCTCCGGCAGAAGGAGCAGGCGACCTCGCGCTTCATGCGGCGGTTGACCAGGTGCCGGTGGGCGAAGGCGGGGGTGAAGCGCCTGCGCGCGGGCCGGCGGACGTAGCCCAGCCGCTCGCCGATGGCGGTCCAGGACGCGCCGGCCTCCCGGGCCCGGCGTACGGCGAGGTCGAGCAGGGCGTCGGCCTCGCCGCCCGGTTCGCCGCACAGCGCGATCGCGGCGGACAGCACTTCCAGGGGATCTTCGGGGTCGGTAGCGCGCGAGCGGGCCCGCTCGAGTAACTCAGATGCCTCCATGGCGCACACCATAAGCCGCCTCCCACAGACGATCAACCGCGTCCACGCGGCGGCGCCGTAGCCTGGACGGGTGAGGATGCCCGAGGGCCGGGCCCGCGAGTTGTTCGCGGCGGCCAGGGTGGCCCGCCTCGCGACCGCCGGGGCCGAGGGGGCGCCGCGCCTCGTCCCGGTGACGTTCGCCACGGCGTACGCCTCCGAGGTGACCGGTTCCCGGGATGTGGTGGTGACGGCCGTGGACCACAAGCCGAAGAGCACGGCGGACCTGCGGCGCCTGCGCGACATCCGCGACGATCCCCGTGTCTGCCTGCTCGCCGACCACTACGAGGAGGACTGGGAGCGGCTGTGGTGGGTGCGGGCCGACGGGCGGGCACGCGTCGTCGAGAGCGGACCCGCCCGCGACCGGGCCGTGGCGTGGCTCGCCGCGAAGTACGCCCAGTATCGCGAACGCCCTCCGGCCGGGCCCGCGATCCTCGTCGAGATCGACCGCTGGTCGGGCTGGTCGTACGCCGGGTGACCGAAACCGCCGGGGTGAGATGGGCCGGATCAGCCGGACGGGAACGGGTCGTCGCCCCGCGCGATCGCGCCGAGCATCCGGGCCGTGAACTCCTGGGCCGCGCTGTGGAGGCCCGGCCCGAAGCTGATCCGGGCGACACCGAGGGCCGCGAGGTCGCGGACGGCGGGCATGCCCGGCTGGAAGTACACGTTGACGGGCCCCCCGATCTCCCGCACCAGCGCGCGGATCACCTCGGGGTCGCTCGCGAGGATCGGGTAGACGCAGTCGGCGCCGGCCTCCAGGTAGCGGCGGCCGCGGGCGACCGCCTCGGCCAGCCTCTCCTCCGGCGACCCGTAACCGTGGATGAAGGCGTCGACCCGGGCGTTGATCACGAGGTCGACGCCGGCCTCGGCCGCCGCCGCGCGTACGGCGGCCAGGAACCCGGCCTGCTCGGCCGCGCCGAGCAGGGAGCCGGTCGCGGGGTCGGAGTCCTCCAGGTTGCAGCCCACGGCGCCCGCCTCGGCCAGCCGCCGGACCAGCAGGGCCGGGTCGAGGCCGTAGCCGCGCTCGACGTCGGCGGTGACGGGGACGGACACGACCCGGCTGATGCGGGCCACGGCGGCGAGCATCTCGTCGACCGGGGTGTCCTGCCCGTCCTCGTAGCCCAGGGCGGCGGCGACCGCCGCGCTGCCGGTGGCGACGGCGGGGAACCCGGCCGCCGCGACGGCCCGCGCCGAGGCGGCGTCCCAGGCGTTGGGCAGGACGACGGGGTCGCCGGGCACGTGAAGCGCCCGCAGGGCCGCCGCCTTCTCGTTGATCGCCGCTTTCTCGTGCGTCCCCGGCTTCTCGTGGATCTCAGCCATGGGGACACCTTAGAGACCCCGGCCGACGCTTCCGGGCGGCCCCGGGGCGCGTGCCCGCCGGATCTCCGCAATGTCTGCCGGGAATGAGGGCGGACGCCCGGAGGTTTCAGGGGTCGGGGCGCGTGTCCGTGTCCGTCCCACCTGTGGATACGCTCGCGGAGCCCCCCGATCCTCCGTCAACCTCTTCAGGGGAGTCCGTCCATGAGCGCAACCGGCCAGGCAGGCACCGACAGCCGTCCCAAGGTGGATTTCTACTTCGACCCCATCTGCCCGTTCGCGTGGATCACGTCGCGGTGGATCCTGGAGGTCGAGCAGCACCGGGACATCGACCTGCGGTTCCGGGTGATGAGCCTCTCGGTGCTGAACGAGGGCAGGGACGAACTGTCCGAGAGCTACCGCGAGCTGCTCGGCCGCGGATGGGGCCCGGTGCGGGTGTGCATCGCCGCCGCCGAGCGGCACGGCGAGGGCGTGCTGCGCGACCTCTACACCGCGATGGGCACCCGCATCCACAACCAGGGCAACAAGGACTACGAGCTGGTCGCCAAGGAGGCGCTCGCCGAAGTCGGGCTGCCCGCCGAGTTGGCCGAGGCCGCCGCGACCGACGAGTACGACGAGGCGCTGCGGCGCAGCCACCACGAGGGCATGGACCCGGTCGGCGACGAGGTGGGCACCCCCACGATCCACATCGACGGCGTGGCGTTCTTCGGCCCGGTGATGACCCGCATCCCGCGTGGCGAGGAGGCTCTGCGCGTCTTCGACGGCGCCCACGACATGGCGCGGTTCCCGTACTTCTACGAGCTGAAGCGCAGCCGTAACACCGAGCCGCAGTTCGACTGACCCGGGACGGTGCCCCCGGCGACCCGTGCCAGGCCGCCGGGGCCGTTCCGATCTTCTTTGTTCAGGGCGCGAACAAACCTGGTGGTGACACGCCGTCGTAACGGCCGGGAAACCGGCGGCTGCCACGGTGATGAGGCGTGACAGGACGAAGCCGCTTGTTTTCGCTCCTGAACTAAGATGACCCGTGACGACGGGGAGGTCGGTCATGGCGAGGCCCGAGCGCAGGACGGTGCGGGACATCCGCAGGGGCAACCGGGCCGTGCTGCTGCACACGCTCTACTTCTCCGGGCCCACCAGCCGCAACGACCTCACGGCGCGCACGGGTCTGAGCGCCGCGACGGTCAGCACGATGACCGCCGGCCTGCTGGGCGAGAACATCGTGGTCGAGGCGGGCCAGGTGGAGTCCGACGGCGGCCGTCCCCGCGTCCTGCTGCGGGTCAACCCGGAGTACGGCTTCGCCGTGGGCGTCGACATGGCCGAGAACCACGTCCGGGTGGGGTTGTTCGACCTGGAGATGACCGAGCGGGCCAAGGTCGACTACGTGCTGCGGCCGGTCAGGCACGACCCCGAACTGGTCGCCCGGCACATCCTGGCGGGCGTCGAGGTCGTGCTCTCCGACGCGGGCGTCCCCCCCGAGCAGGTGCTCGGCATCGGCGTGGGCGTCCCCGGCATCGTCGAGCCCGGCCCCGACGGGGTCATCCACGCCAAGCCCTTCGGCTGGGACGGCGTTCCGCTCGGCGCGCTCCTGCGCCGCGGCACCTCCCTCCCGCTGTACGTGGACAACGGCGCCAAGACGCTGGGCCAGGCCGAGTTGTGGTTCGGCTCCGGCCGGGGGTCCTCGGAGGCGGTGATCGTGCTGCTCGGGGTGGGGGTAGGCGCGACGATCGTGGCCGACGGCACCACCTTCAGAGGGGCCAGCAACAGCGCGGGGGAGTGGGGGCACACCAAGATCGTGGCGGGCGGCCGGCCCTGCCGCTGCGGCGGGCGCGGGTGTCTTGAGGCGTACGTCGGGATCGAGGCGATCCTCGACCGGGCCGGCGTCGACTCCCAGGGCGACTGGGAGGAGGACCTCGACCGTCTGCTCGCCTCGGAGTCCCCGGTGATCCAGGAGACGGTCACGTACCTCGGTGTGGGCCTGGCCAACCTGGTCAACCTGGTCAACCCCGAGAAGATCGTGATCGGCGGCTGGGTCGGCGCCCGGCTCGGCGAGCGCCTGCTGCCCGAGATCCGCCGCGCCACGGCCGCGAACTCCCTGGCCGAGCCGTACGCCGCGACGTCGATCGTCCTCGGCCGCCTCGGCCCCGACGCCGTCGCGCTCGGCGCCGCCACGCTCGTGCTGGAGGAGTTCCTCAACACGCCCCAGGTCGCCAGGATCACCGCCGCGGGCTGACATGCCGTGGAGAGTGCCACCGCCGCGTGACGGCCGTGGCCCACATATTTCTAATTCTGAAATAAGTCTTGACATAAGCAGCGTGCGGACGGACGCTCATGCCGCCGACCTCTCCACCCCCCAGGATCCCCGCCGAGGGGCTCCGCCCAAGGAGACCGCATGCCTCCCTCCTCCCGTCTTCGGCCGCGCACCCGGCGCCGGCGTGCCGGACTCATAACCGCCGGTCTCGCCGCGCTGTCCACGTTCGCGGCGGTGACCGGCGTCCTCCCGGTCTCCTACGGCGCCGCGGCGGCCGTGTGCGGCACGGCGAACGCGGCCCAGGGCCGGCCGTCGTCGGCCTCCTCGACGGAGAACGCGGGGACACCCGCCTCGGCCGCCTTCGACGGCAACACCGGCACCCGCTGGTCGAGCGCGTTCAGCGACCCCCAGTGGGTCCAGGTCGACCTCGGCAGCTCCCAGCAGATCTGCCGGGTGGCCCTGAACTGGGAGACCGCCCGCGCCCAGACCTTCAAGATCCAGGTCTCGGCCGACGGTTCGTCGTGGACGGACGCCACCTCGACCGTCACCGGCGTGTCCGGCACGCAGACGCTCGACCTCGCGGCGACGGGCCGCTACATCCGCATGTACGGCCTCACCCGCGCCACCCAGTACGGCTACTCGCTCTGGGAGTTCGGCGTCAACGTCGTCACCGACGGCGGCACCCTCCCCGGGGGCGGCGACCTCGGGCCGAACGTGCGGATCTTCGACCCGTCGATGTCCGGTGCGAGCATCCAGAGCACGCTCGACACGATCTTCAAGCAGCAGGAGTCGAACCAGTTCGGCAGCCAGCGGTACGCCTTACTGTTCAAGCCCGGCACCTACAGCGGCCTCAACGCCCAGATCGGCTTCTACACCTCCATCGCCGGTCTCGGCCAGTCGCCCGACAACGTCACGATCAACGGGGACATCACCGTCGACGCGGGCTGGTTCAACGGCAACGCCACCCAGAACTTCTGGCGCTCGGCCGAGAACCTCGCCGTCGTCCCGGTGAACGGCACCGACCGCTGGGCCGTCGCGCAGGCCGCGCCGTTCCGGCGGATCCACGTCCGCGGCGGGCTGAACCTCGCGCCCAACGGGTACGGCTGGGCCAGCGGCGGCTACATCGCCGACAGCAAGATCGACGGAACGGTCGGGCCGTACTCCCAGCAGCAGTGGTTCACCCGTGACAGCAGCGTCGGCGGCTGGACCAACGGCGTGTGGAACATGGTGTTCTCCGGCGTCGTCGGCGCTCCCGCCCAGAGTTTCCCGAACCCGCCGTACACCACGCTGGCGCAGAGCCCGGTGACGCGCGAGAAGCCGTACCTGTACGTCGACTCGAGCGGCGCCTACCGGGTGTTCGTCCCGTCTCTGCGCACCAACTCCAGCGGCGCGAGCTGGGCGAATGGCGCGACCCCCGGCACGTCGATCCCGCTCACGCAGTTCTACGTCGCCAAGCCGTCCGACGGCGCGGCCACGCTCAACCAGGCGCTGGCCCAGGGCCTCAACCTGCTGTTCACGCCGGGTGTCTACCACCTGAACCAGACGATCAACGTGACCCGGCCGGACACGGTGGTGCTGGGGCTCGGCTACGCGACCCTGATCCCGGACGGCGGCGTCGTCGCGATGAACGTCGCGGACGTCGACGGCGTGAAGCTCGCCGGGCTGCTCTTCGACGCCGGAACGGTCAACTCGCCGGTGCTGCTGCGGGTCGGCCCCGACGGCGCCTCGGCGGGCCACGCGGCCAACCCCACCTCGATCCAGGACGTGTTCTTCCGCATCGGCGGCGCGGGCCCCGGATCGGCCACGACCAGCCTCGTCGTGAACAACCACAACACGATCATCGATCACATCTGGGCGTGGCGGGCCGACCACGGCGCGGGCGTCGGCTGGAACAGCAACCCGGCCGACACCGGGCTGATCGTCAACGGCGACAACGTCACGGCGTACGGCCTGTTCGTCGAGCACTACAAGAAGTACGAGGTGATCTGGAACGGTCAGGGCGGCCGGACCATCTTCTTCCAGAACGAACTGCCGTACGACCCGCCGAACCAGGCGTCCTGGATGAACGGCTCGACCCGCGGCTACGCCGCCTACAAGGTGGCCGACTCGGTGACCACCCACGAGGCCTGGGGCCTGGGCAGCTACTGCAACTTCAGCACCGATCCCACGGTCGTGGCCGAGCGCGGCTTCGAGGCGCCGACGAGGTCGACCGTGAAGTTCCACGACCTGCTCACGGTGTCGCTGGGCGGTGTGGGGACGATCGCCCATGTGATCAACAACACGGGCGGCGCGGCCCAGGGCACGGCCACCGTGCCAGTCAACGTGGTCAGCTACCCCTGATCGTCCGCGCCCGAGCCAGACGCGGCGGGAGGCTCACGGCCTCCCGCCGTCCGCCGCGCCCGGACATTGACGAAAGTGGAGGGTGACCGGCGACTTTCCGCCAGTGCCCGCCGTCACGGCCGTCCCTAGCGTCGAAGGGCCGGACGGACCGGCGTGCACGACGGAGGGAAGACGGTGGGCGTCGAGGTCGAGGACGTGCCGGACATCAGCGCCGAGTGGTACCGGGAGGTCGTCGCGTTCGCCGCGGACACTCCCGCCTGGGTGCGGCATGCGATGGAGATCGCGACGGACGTGGTTCCCGCGCTCGTCGTCGTGTTCCTCGCGGTGGGCTGGTGGCGGGCCCGGCGGGAGGACGACCGGCGGATGGCGCTGGCGCTGCTCGCCCCGGTCGCCGTCCTGGTGCCGTATCTCGCCAGCGAGGGGATCAAGAGCCTGCTGCGGCTGCGCCGCCCCTGCTGGGACCTGGCCGGGGTCGTCACGGTGGCGCCCTGCCCTCCGTACGGCGACTGGTCGCTGCCGAGCAACCACGCGACCTTCGCCGCCGCCGGGGCCGTCGCGCTGGCCGTCCTGTGGCGCAGGACGGCGCCGGCGGCCGGGCTGCTCGCGGTCGCCGAGGCCTTCTCCAGGGTCTTCGTGGGGGTCCACTACCCCCACGACGTGGTGGCGGGGTCGCTGCTCGGCGCGGTGACCGCGCCGCTGGTCCTGCTGGTCCTGCGGGGCCCGGCGACCGCGCTGGTGGTCACCCTGCGGCGGCGGCCGGTTCTCGCGCCGGTGCTGACCACCCGCGCCGGCCGGCTCCGCGTCACCCGCGCTGAGCCCGGCTTGGGAGCCGGGCCCGCTATCCCGCGCCGGAAAGCCCCGCCTCATGCGCGATGACCGCCGCCCGCACCCGGTTGGGCACGCCCAGCTTGGCCATGATCGTGCTCATGTAGGTCTTCACGCTGCCCTCGGCGAGGTGCAGTCTCGCGGCGATGCCCGCGTTGGACATGCCCTCGCCCACCAGGGCGAGCATCTCCCGCTCCCGGTTCGTCAGCACGGCGATCCGTTCGCGTGCCGCGGCCGAGCGCGACAGCCGATCGCCCGCGAACTCCCGGATGACACGCGCGGCCACGGGCGGCGACAGGTACGCCCCGCCCTCCGCCACCGCGCGCACCCCCAGGAAGAACTCCCGGGGATCACCTGTCTTGAGCAGGAACCCCGCCGCGCCGTCGCCGAGCGCCCGGGCCACGTATTCGTCCGCACCGAAGGACGTCATGATCAGTACGGCGGTGCCGGGGGCGATCCGGCGCAGCTCCGACGCGGCGGCGAGCCCGTCCAGCCCCGGCATACGGATGTCGACGAGGGCGACCTCGGGCCGGTGCGCCCGTACGGCCTCCACCAGAGCGCGACCGTCGGCGGCCTCGGCGACCACGTCGATCCCAGAGTCCGACGCGAGGATCGCCCGGACCCCCGCGCGGATCAACGGCTCGTCGTCGGCCAGAACCACCCGGATCGCGCGCATCAGTCGATGGTAGGGAACCGCCGCGGGTTCCAGGCACGGTCGGTGCCGGGCACGGTCACCGCGGCAGGAAGTCCTTGGCGACCAGGCGGCCCTCCGCGAAGCAAAGCCGGTGGAGCCGCAGTTCGCCGAACGGGTCGGGGTCAACGCCGTAGTAACGGCACCGGGAACCGGGAGGGATCGGCGGCTCGGGCCACGACGGATCGTCGATCCTGGTCCGGGGCGGCAGCACCGCCGCGACCTCCGACTCGGCCAGCCCGACCCGCAGCCCGGCGAACTCGGCCGGCGGCAGCACCGAGGTCGTCGCGTCGTAGACCATGAACCCCAGCACGAACGCGGACGCTCCGGTGAACGCCGCGGCGGACACCAGCAGCGCGGCCAGGCGCGTACGGCGTGCCCGCCGCCGGGCCAGCGCCAGATCGAGCGCGACCGGGCGAGGGCCGGGAACGTCCGTCGCCGGCGGTGTGACGTGCGGCAGCCGGACGGCCAGCGTGAAGCCCTCGTCCGAGGGCCCGGCGTGCAGGATGCCGCCGTGAAGCCGCACCCGCCCGGCCAGTTCCCGCAGCCCGTATCCGCCTGCCACACCTCGGCCCGGGCGGTCCGGTGCCGAAGCGGTGACGGTCACCTCGGTCTCGTCCGGCCCGGCCGCGAGCCGCACTCGCACCT
Source organism: Microbispora cellulosiformans (assembly GCF_008728085.1). NCBI lineage: Bacteria > Bacillati > Actinomycetota > Actinomycetes > Streptosporangiales > Streptosporangiaceae > Microbispora > Microbispora cellulosiformans. The sequence continues at coordinate 20,259 of NZ_VYTZ01000021.1, forward strand.
CCGAGCCGGGGGCGTGCTTCGCGGCGTTGGTCAGCCCCTCCCGCACCACCCGTCGTACGATGGCGCGCGCGGGCCCGGGAATCCGCTCCTCCTCCTGCGCGCCGTGCACCACGACGGACATTCCGGCGGCCGCGGCACGCCGGACCAGTTCGCCGACGCTTTCGCCGGTCGGGTCGTCGTCCACGTGACCCGCGTCGCCGTCGCCGAGCACGGCGACGATGTCGCGTAGGCGCTCGGCGGCGCCGGTGACCGCCCTGCGCGCCTCTCCGGCGGCCTCGCGGTGGTCTCCGGGCAGATCGGGGGCGACCTCGAGGGCGCCGATTCGCAGCGCCACCAGGCTCAGATCATGGCCGAGCAGGTCGTGCATCTCTCGTGCGATGGCGCTTCGCTCCCGCATCCTGGCCTGCTCGGCGAGCATCCGGCGTTCCCGTTCCAACCGCTCCGCGCGTTCCCAGCCCGCGTGGATCAGGGCAAGGCTCTGGTGTCGCGCGTGGCCCGCCAGCCACGGCACGAGGCCGAACAACCCGATCCCGGTGACGGCGAAGAACCACGCGCCGAGGTCCCAGGGGACAAAGCCCCCTGAAGTGGGGTCCCAGCGGACCAGCGGAACCACGGCGGCGGCGGCCACAGCCACTGCCGACAGCCCGGTCAGGGCCGGTCGGGCCCGGGACATCCGCGTCCCCGCGAGACAGCTCATCACCGTCAGGGCCAGGAAGAAGACGGTGGGGTCCCCCCGGACGGCGACCGAGAGCGCCCACAGCGCGGCGGCGACGAGCATGGCCGCCAGCGGCCTGGACCGGCCGAGCGCGACGGCCACGCCGATCGCCGCGAGTCCGGCGGTCACCTCGGGCCAGGTGTAGGAGTCGGCCAGGGTTCGCGTCAGGCCTGCCCAGACCGCCGGAAGTCCGAGAAGCGCCCAGAGCAGGACGTCCTTCAGGCATGCCTGGTATGACTGGTTTGCCGCTTTCCTCGACACTCGGGCAACGGTATCCGCCGATCGCACGGCCCCAGCGACTCCCCACGGAGGTCGGAGCGCGGGGACACCGGGGCGAGAAGGCGCGAGGTCACGCGGTGGGCCGGGTGGGCGTGCGTGGACGCTCCGCCGGCGGGCAGGGCGGGCCGGCGGTCACCTCCGCCGGCTGGCCGGCCCGGACGAACTCGCGCAGGGTGCGCGCGCTGGTGTGGCCGGACAGGGACATCAGCATCGGCGCCGTCCAGCCGTCCTCGGCGAGGTGGGCCAAGCGCGAGTGACGCAGGCGGTGCAGCGTGTATCCCTCGCCCAGGGGGTCGAGGTCCCGGGTAGCCCGCTTGAACAGGTGCTCGGCCCGCTCGTACGACAGGCGGCTCCGGCCGGTGTGCGGGCACAGGCCGGCCGCGGCAGGTGCGCGGCCGGGGCCCGGCCGTCGGTCGGTGAGGAAGAGCGGGCCGCGACGCCGGTCGCCGACGAGCGGGGGCAGCAGCGCGGCTGTTCCCGCCTCCCAGCGGATCCGGCGCCGCCTGCCGCGCACCACGGCGCTCATGCCGGGCAGATCGAGGTCCTGCACGTCGAGCGAGAGCGCCCATTCCGCCGGGGCCGCGCTCTCGTAGAGCAGCAGCCACAGGGCGCGCTCGCGCGGGGCGATATCCGGCCGCGCCCACAGGTCCTCCAGGTGCGGCCGGGCGATGGGACGGACCCGCCCGCGGGGCTCGGGCCGCCGGTCGAGCGCGGCGGCCAGATCCGCGCCCCAATCGGCGCCCAGGCCGGCGACACGAGCGCCCGTAGCAGCGGCCCGGTCCGCGTCTGGAACAACCGCCCGATCAGCGCCCAGGCCGGCGTCACGAGCGCCCGTAGCAGCGGCCCGATCGACGGCCCTGCTGGCGGTCGGGTCGGCGGTCTGACCAGTGTTCGGCTCATCGGCCGCGTCGGCGGACTTCAGTCCGTGCCCGGCTGCCCAGGCGGCGAACGACCGTAGCGCGGCGCGGTGCCGGTTCCAGGTCGCGCCCGCCGCCGTGCCCCACTCCGCCGCGAAGACCTCGGCCACCCGCTGGGGGGTCGCCTCCTCCAGGGGAAGGTCCGCGCCGAGGCGCAGGCACAGCCGCGAGAGGGTCTGGCCGTACGACCGCAGGGTGCCGGCCGTCAGGCCGGGACGGGCGAGGAAGGCCCGAACGGCCTCGCCGAACGCGATACCCCCGACATCCCGGACGCCTCCGACACCCCCAACGCCCCGGACTCCGTCGACACCCCCAACGCCCCCGACACCCCCAACGCCCCCGACGCCGTCGACGCCCGCGACGCGTCCGACGCCCTCGACGCTTCCGATGCCTCCGATATCCGCAATGCCTTCGACATCGTCGGCGGCGCAGGTCGCGGCGCGCCGAAGCAGGACGTCGCGTTCCGGGGCGTTGCGGGTGAGGGACGCCGCGCGCTCGAACTCCGCGCGGGCCTCTTCGCGCCGGCCGAGCCGGGCCAGCAGGTCGCCGCGTACGGCGGGCAGCAGGTGATAGCCCGCCAGGGCCGGTTCGCCGGTCAGCGTGTCGGCCAGCGCGAGGCCGGCGTCCGGCCCGTACGCCATGGCGAGCGCGACCGCGCGATTGAGCTGGACGACCGGTGTGGGCAGCACCTGGACCAGCGCGTCGTAGAGGGACGCGATCCGCGGCCAGTCCGTCTCCTCCGCCGTGGCCGCTCCCGCGTGGCAGGCCGCGACGGCCGCCTGCAGCACGTACGGCCCGAGCGGCCCGCCGGCCTGCCGCGCCCGCAGCAACGCGGCGAAGCCGCGCCGGATGAGCAGCCGGTCCCAGCGTCCCCGGTTCTGCTCGTGCAGCACGACCGGTTCCCCGGACGGCCCGGTCCGGGCGCCCGAGCGCGACTGCTGGAGCTCCATCAACGCGACCAGGCCGTGCGCCTCGGCCTCGCCGGGGACGAGCCCGGCCAGCAGACGGCCGAGACGCAGGGCCTCCAGGCAGAGGGACGGCCGCATCAGGTCGTCGCCGGCCGTGGCCGAATAGCCCTCGTTGAACACGAGGTAGACGACCTCCAGCACGGACGCCAGCCGGGCCGTCCGATCCGGCCCCGACGGCACCTCGAACGGCACCCCCGCGTCGGCGAGCGCGCGCTTGGCCCGGACGATCCGCTGGGCCACGGCGGTCTCGGTGACGAGGAAGGCACGCGCGATCTCGTCGGTGCGCAGGCCGCCGACGAGCCGCAGCGTGAGCGCCACCCGGGACTCGGCCGGCAGCACCGGATGGCAGGAGACGAACATCAGCCGCAGGACGTCGTCGCCCACCTCTCCGTCGACCGCGACCAGAACGTCGTCCATCTCACGGGCGTCGTCGCCGGGACGCGTGGCGAGGTCGTGGGCGAGCCGCTCCTGCCCGCGGCCGTGCCGGCCCTCCCTGCGCAGGTGGTCGACGGCACGTCGCTTGGCGACGGCCATCAGCCAGGCGCCGGGGTTGTCCGGGATGCCCGACGCGGGCCACTGCTCCAGCGCGGCGAGGACCGCCTCCTGCGCCAGTTCCTCCGCGAGGCCGACGTCGCCGACCAACCGCAGCAGGCCGGCGACGATCCTCGCGGACTCCAGCTTCCAGACCGCGTCGATCACACCGCGTTCGTCGCGGGGAGGGTCGTCGCGGGAAGTCACCCGGCCGATCAGAGCATCCGTGCCGCTCACCGCGCAACCCGGGCCCGGCGGCCGGCCTCAGCGGGGCGCGTCCTCCGGGCCGAAGACCTGCTGAACGGCACCCTGGCCGTCACCGACGATCTTCCAGAAGCGGCGGGCCAGTTCGATCGCCTCCTCACGGGAACGGGTCTCGACCAGCGCGAAGCTGACGATGGCCTCCTTCGACTCGGCGAACGGCCCGTCGGTCACGGTGACCTCGCCCCCTCGGCTGGTCATCCGCACGCCGCCCGGCTCGAGCCCGCCCGTGGCCAGCAGCACGCCGGACCTCGTCATCTCCTCGATGAAGGCGCCCATCTCGGCCATCATCGCCTCGTCGGGGGCGGAGGAATCGCCGTTGGTGGTCATCAGGAAGCGCATCGTGGTGTCTCCTTCGTTCATTGTGCGGGCCGATCGCCGGTCCGCCCTGTCTCACCTACACGTCGTACGGACGCGGGCGAAACAGACACCACCCTATTTCTCCCCCTGACCTGGCCTTCTGCTGTCGATGTGACAGGGAATGCGCATGTGACAGGGAATGCGCATGTGACAGGGAATGCGCTCACGACGTAATTGCAGGTGAGCAGGGATCGGCCTGCCGGCACCACGGCGGTGTCGATCCGGCCCCTGGCCGTTCGACGCGTGAGCGAGGCCGGCGGAACGGACCGGCCGCGGAGCACCCGACGAAGGGAACACCCCGATGACCTCCACGCGCGTCACCACTCCCGACTCCGGTTCGCGTACCGCCGGAACCATCCCGGCGTCCGCCTCCTCCGGCCGCGCCACGCGGACCGGCGCGGCCGCGCCGGCATCGACAAGGACGCTGCTGGCCTGTGGTGTGGCCGCGGCCCCGGTGTTCGGGATCGTGTCCCTCGCCCAGGCCTTCACCCGGGCCGGCTTCGATCTGCTGCGCCATCCGTTGAGCATGCTGAGCACCGGGGACCTCGGCTGGCTGCAGATCTCCAACTTCCTGGTCACGGCCGCGCTGACGGTCGCCGGCGCCGTCGGGCTGCGGCGTGTCATGCGCGGCCTGCAGGGAGGGACCTGGGCGCCGCGGCTGATCCTGGTGCAGGGCCTCATGATGGCCGCGTCCGGGGTCTTCGTCCTGGACCCGGGAGACGGCTTCCCGGCCGGGACCCCCGCCGGTCCCGGCACCATGAGCTGGCACGGCCTGCTGCACCTGGCAAGTGGCTCTGTGGCCTTCGCCGCGCTGGCCGCGGCCTGCTTCGTCCTGGGCCGCCACTACTCCCGCGCCGGCCGGTCCGGCCACGCGTTCACCTCACGGCTCGGCGGTCTGGCAGTGGTGCTGGGCAACGGCTGGGCCATGTCCGGCGGATGGGCCGGTTCCCTCGCCCTCTGCGTCGGCGTACTCACCGCGATGGCCTGGCTCTCGGTGGTCGCCGCGACCAAGCGTGCCGCCCTCGCCGGGTGACGGGACACGCGACCGGGCGTGATTTGTCCAGTTGCTCTTATGTAGACGTCGGGATGGGAAAAGCGTCAGGTCACGCGGGCGGCTGGGCGGGCATGACGACGGTGGAGTGGATCCTGCGGACGCGGCCGGGGGCGGGCTGGTTGGCGAGCCGGGGACGCAGGACCGCGGCCAGGTCCTGGAGGAACTCCCGGAACTCCTCGTCGCTCAGATACATCGCCACCTGCCGGTAGCCCACCCCGTCCCGGCCGAGGTCGAAGTCGTCGCGGTCGAGATATCGGTCGAAGTCGGCGAGCAGCGACGCGACGAACGTCATGAACGCCTGCCGGTGGTCGTCCGCGCCGAGCCCGGCCGCGTCCTCCGCGGTTACCGTCGCGTTCGCCGTACGCAGCCGGTAGGACCGCTCGAACGTGCCCCTGACCTTGCGTTCCGCCACGATCTCGATGATCTCGCCCTCCACGAGCACCGCCGAGAAGGCCGGCGCGCTGCGCGGGGACCTCCGCGTGCCCTGCTCTGCGGTCCGGTCCGTCGAGATCGTCGAGGGCGCGCCGCTGCGGGCCGTCCGCGGGCTGCGCACCGGCCTCGCGATCCCGGGCGCGCGTACGCTCGGCACCTGGCACCGGCCGGCACCAGGGAGTTCGTGGACGTGCGCGTCGACGCTCCTGGCGAAGTGGGAGCCCGGCCACAGCTTGTTCGCCCGGTAGTAGTGGCGGGCCAGCTCGGGGAACTCGGTACGCGTCCTGCGGGAGGACACCCCCTTTGAGGGAGTTGACGAGCCGGGACAGGGTGACCGTGGGCGGGATGTTCACCAGCAGATGTACATGGTTGGCCTCGCCGTTGGACTTCGCCGGCTCCGTCTCGAAGTCGGCGCAGACGTCCCGCTTGATCTGTTCCATGCGCTCTATGGGTTCCAGGTGGGCGCCGGTGAACACCTGATGCCGGAATGTGGTCACGACAACCAGATGGGCGCGCAGGATGAAAACGTAGTGCCTGCCCGTTCGCATATCTCCCTGTAATCGGCCATGTGCCGTCGGTAAAATCATGGTGTGCGGCTCCGGTACAACTTCCGCCTCTACCCGACGCCGGGTCAGCGTCAAGCGCTGGCCCGGGCGTTCGGGTGCGCGCGAGTGGTGTTCAACGACGCGCTGCGCGCACGACAGGACGCCCGGGAACGCGGCTTGCCGTACATCTCGGATGGCGAGTTGTCCAAGCGGGTCATCACCGAGGCGAAGAAGACCCCGGAACGCTCCTGGCTGGGCGAGGTCTCCGCCGTGGTCCTGCAGCAGGCGCTGGCGGACCTGAACACCGCCTACCGCAACTTCTTCCACTCGATCACCGGTAGACGCACGGGGCCGAACGTGGCCCCGCCCCGGTTCCGGTCCCGCAAAGACAACCGGCAGGCGATCCGCTTCACCCGCAACGCCCGCTTCGCCATCACGGCAGGCGGGAGGCTGCGCCTGCCGAAGATCGGAGACGTTGCGGTGCGCTGGTCACGGGACCTGCCCGCCGAACCGTCCTCGGTCACGGTGGTCAAGGACGCGGCCGACAGGTACTTCGCCTCGTTCGTCGTCGACGTCGCCGAACAGCCCTTACCGCCCGTTGAGCGCGAGACGGGGATCGACCTCGGGCTGGGGCACTTCGCCGTGTTGTCGAACGGGCGGAAGATCGACGCCCCGCGTTTCCTGCGCCGGGCCGAGTGGAAACTCCACACGCTCCAGCGGGCGCTGTCCCGCAAGCAGAAGGGGTCGAGCAACCGGGCCAAAGCCCGGCAGAAGGTTGCCCGCCAGCATGCGAAGGTCGCCGATGCGCGCCGCGAGTTCCACCACCGGGAATCTACAAAGATCATTCGCGAGAATCAAACGGTGATCGTGGAAGACCTGGCCGTGAAGGGACTGGCGCGCACGAGGCTGGCCAAGAGCGTGCACGACGCGGGCTGGTCGGCGTTTGTCGGCATGCTGGAGTACAAGGCCGCCCTGTACGGGCGGACGTTCCACCGGATCAACCGGTGGTTCCCCAGTTCGAAGCTGTGCTCTGCGTGCGGGACCGTCACCGCCACGATGCCGCTTTCCGTCCGGGAGTGGACCTGCCCCTGCGGGGCGGTCCACGATCGGGACATCAACGCCGCACGTAACATCCTGGCCGCCGGACGGGCGGACAGGCTAAACGCCTGTCGAGGGCCGGTAAGACCACCGTCCGCGGTGGCACAGCCCGCTGAAGCAGGAAGCCACAGAGGCGCCGCATGACGCGGCACGGACTGATCCCCGGCCTCCAGGCCGGGGAGCGCGTCAAGACAAGAGGGGCGTCGGCGCCAGCACCGGCGAGTTCCTCGCGACGGGCTTCCTGGAGGGCATGACCGACGCCGCCGCGGCGTTCGCCGCGCTGCGCGCACATCCCGAGATCGATCCTTCCCGGGTCGCGGTGGCCGGGCACAGCGAGGGCGCACTGATCGCGGCGAACCTCGCCGCGACCGCCGAGCCGGCCCCCGAGCCGGCCCATGAGCCGGCCGGAGAGCCCGGCGGGTCCGAGGAAGGGGCCGGAACCGCCGCCCGGCCGGTCGTGGCGGCGGTGGTGCTGCTGTCGCCGTCCGCCAAGCCGGGCGCGGAGACACTGCGGTGGCAGGCGGAGCGCCTGGCGCCCTCGATGCCGGCGGCCGTCCGGTGGCTGCTGCGGCTGACCCGCACCGACCTGGTCACGAAGGTGCTGAAGAACCACGAGCGGATCCGCCGTACGACCACGGACGTCGCCCGGATCGGCGGGGTGCGGGTCAACGCGCGCTGGACCCGTGAGTTCCTCGACCACGACCCCGCCGCCGACCTCAAGGGGATCCACGCTCCGGTCCTGGCCGTCACCGGGGAGAAGGACCTCCAGGTGGATCCCGCCGACCTCGCCCGGGTCGCCGAGTCGGTCCCGGGGCCGGTGGAGACCCACGTGATCCGCGACCTCGACCACATCCTGCGCCGGCAGCCCGGCCCGCCGTCGCTGCGCGCCTACCGCCGTGAGGCGCGGGAGCCGGTCGACGCGCAGGTGAAGGACCTCGTCACGAACTGGCTCGCGGAACGCCTGGCCCCGGACGCCCGTCCCTGACATCCGCGCGCCGGGCCCCCTCGCCCTCCGCTTCGCCGGCGACGTCGGCGGGTGATCGCCGGGTCAGTCGGCGTCCTTCGGTGTCTGGGCCAGAACCTGGTCGGCGGTCGCCGCCACCACGGCCGCCGCCGTGGAGATCTCCCTTACCTGTTCGGGAGGCAGGGCGCGCAGCACCTTCTCCAGGGCTTCCAGATCGGCCTGGTAGGCCGCCGCCATCGCCGCCTGCGCCCTGGCGGTCCGCCCCGCCTGGTCGACCGCCCGGCCGAGAGCCCGGCCGGCCCGTTCGACGGCCGCCCCGAACTCCCGCGCCGCCTCGACGGCCACTTTCTCGATGTTTCTCGCCCATTCGGGCGGTTGGTCGCTCATCGCCGTCCTCTGCGTGGAGGTCTTTCCCGTGCGGTCTTCCCGTAGGCACAACTCGCCCCCGGAGTGTGCCGGATCAGGGCCTAATGCCCCCCGTACGCGCTCTACACCCGATCACTGCGCAACCTTTGGGAGTTCTTCGTGATTGAAACTGGAGCGACTGGGGCAATAGAGGCGTCATGGGTGCTGGATGGCTCTCCCGATGGCCGGTGATCCGGCAGCTCAAGGGAGAGGACGGCAGGGGGCGGGCGGCGCGCTCGCCACGTACGGACGCCCTTCGCCCCAGGGTGGAGGACGCCGACACGGTGGCGCGCTCCGTCTGCCCCTACTGCGCCGTGGGCTGCGGCCAGCTCGTCTACGTGAAGGACGGGAAGGTCACCCAGATCGAGGGCGACCCGGCCTCGCCGATCTCGCGCGGGCGGCTGTGCCCGAAGGGGTCGGCCAGCAAGCAGCTCGTCACCCACCCCGGCCGTCAGACGAAGGTCCTCTACCGCAGGCCGTACGGCACCGAGTGGGAGCCGCTCGACCTCGAGACCGCGATGGACATGATCGCCGACCGGGTCGTGCGGACCCGGCGCGAGACCTGGCAGCAGACACACGAGGGTGAAGAGGTCAGGAGGACTCTGGGCATCGCCAGCCTGGGCGGGGCGACGCTCGACAACGAAGAGAACTACCTGATGAAGAAGCTGTACACCGCCCTCGGCGCGATCCAGGTGGAGAACCAGGCGCGCATTTGACACTCCTCCACCGTCCCCGGTCTGGGGACCAGCTTCGGGCGCGGCGGCGCGACCCAGTCCCAGCAGGACCTCGCGAACGCCGACTGCATCGTCATCCAGGGCTCCAACATGGCCGAATGCCATCCGGTGGGGTTCCAGTGGGTGATGGAGGCACGTCAGCGCGGCACGAAGGTCTTCCACATCGACCCGCGGTTCAGCCGGACCAGCGCGTCGGTGGACCGGTATCTGCCGATCCGCGCCGGAAGCGACATCGTGCTGCTCGGCGCGCTCATCAACCACGTGCTGTCGAACGGGCTCGACTTCCGCGAGTACGTCCTCGCGTACACGAACGCGGCGACCCTGGTGAACAAGGAGTTCCGCGACACCGAGGACCTCGACGGCCTGTTCTCCGGCTATGACGAGGAGACCGGCAGGTACGACCCGTCCACCTGGGCGTACGAGGGCGACATGCCCGAGGAGGAGGAGCTCACCGAGGGCGGGAGGCACCACGCGGAGGCGGCGGGGTCCGACTCCTACGGCGCGCGCGGCGCGGGCGCGAGCGCGACGCCGCCGTCGGACCCGACGCTGACGAACCCGCGCTGCGTGTACCAGATCCTCAAGAGGCACTACTCCCGCTACACGCCGGAGATGGTCGAGGAGCTGTGCGGCATCCCGCCGGAGCGGTTCCGGGAACTGGCCGAGGCGGTCACCGCCAACTCGGGCCGGGAGCGGACCACCGCCTGGGTCTACTCGGTGGGCTGGACACAGCACTCGGTGGGCGTGCAGTACATCAGGGCCGCCTCGATCCTGCAGCTGCTGCTCGGCAACATGGGCCGTCCGGGCGGCGGGATCATGGCGCTGCGAGGCCACGCCAGCATCCAGGGCTCGACGGACATCCCGACGCTGTTCAACCTGCTGCCGGGATACATCGCGATGCCGCACGCGCACCGCCACGACGGCCTCGACGACTACCTGGAGCGGGAGGGCTCCGACACCGGCTGGTGGGGCAACCGGCGGGCGTACGTCGTCAGCCTGCTCAAGGCGTGGTGGGGCGACGCGGCGACCGAGGAGAACGACTACCACTTCGACTACCTGCCGCGGCTCACCGGCGACCACGGCCACTACTCGACGGTCATGGGCCAGATCGACGGGAAGGTCAAGGGCTACTTCGTCGTGGGGGAGAACCCCGCGGTGGGGTCGGCGAACGGCAAGGCGCAGCGGCTCGGCCTGGCCAACCTCGACTGGCTGGTGGTCCGCGACCTCGTGACGGTCGAGACCGCGACGTTCTGGAAGGACGCGCCCGAGATCGAGACCGGGGAGCTGCGGACCGAGGAGATCGGCACCGAGGTCTTCTTCATGCCGGCCGCGACCCACGTGGAGAAAGAGGGCACCTTCACCAACACCCAGCGCCTGCTGCAGTGGCGCGAGAAGGCGCTCGACCCGCCGGGGGACTGCCGCAGCGACCTGTGGTTCTACCACCACCTCGGCAAGCGGATCAGGCAGCGGCTCGGCGACGACGCGATCGATCGCCCGGTGACGGAGCTGACCTGGGACTACCCCGAGATCGGCGAGAGGCGCGAGCCCGACGCCGAGGCCGTGCTGCGGGAGATCAACGGCTCGGACGCCGACGGCCGTCCGCTGGCGTCGCTGCGCGAGCTGAAGCCGGACGGCTCGACGAGCTGCGGCTGCTGGATCTACTGCGGGGTGTACGCCGACGGGGTCAACCAGGCCGCCCGGCGCAAGCCGCACACCGAGCAGGGCCCGGCCGCCCTCGAATGGGGCTGGGCCTGGCCGGCCAACCGGCGCATCCTCTACAACCGCGCCTCGGCCGACCCCGACGGGCGCCCGTGGAGCGAGCGGAAGAAGTACGTCTACTGGGACGCCGAGCAGGGCAGATGGGTCGGCCCCGACGTGCCGGACTTCGAGGAGGACAAGGCGCCCGGCTACGTGCCGCCGGAGGGGGCCAAGGCGCAGCACGCGCTGGCCGGCACCGACCCGTTTATCATGCAGTCGGACGGCAGGGGCTGGCTGTACGTGCCGTCGGGCCTGGCGGACGGTCCCCTGCCCACGCACTACGAGCCGCACGAGTCGGCGGTGCGCAACACGTTGTACGGGCAGCAGTCCAACCCGGCCCGCCGGACCATCGACCGGGCGGAGAACCCGTACAACCCGGCGCTGTCGCCCCGGTTCCCGTACGTCTACACGACCAGCCGGTTGACCGAGCACCACACGACCGGCGCGATGAGCCGCCCTCTGCCGTACCTGGCGGAGCTCCAGCCCGAGGCGTTCTGCGAGGTGTCCCGGGAGATGGCCGAGGAGCTCGGCCTGGAGAACGGCGGCTGGGCGACGATCGTCACCGCCCGCACCGCGATCGAGCTACGCGTGCTGGTGACCGGGCGGGTGCGGCCGCTGCGCGTCAACCGCAGGACCGTCCACCAGGTGATCATGCCCTACCACTGGGGCTACGGCGGGGGCGGCGTGATCACCGGGGACGTCGTCAACGACCTGGGGTCGGTCGTGCTCGACCCGAACGTCTACATCCAGGAGAGCAAGGCCGGCACCTGCGACGTCCTGCCGGGACGGCGCCCGCGCGGCCGGGCGCTGCTCGACCTGGTCGAGAGGTATCGCCATGGCTGAGCAGCGGATGGGCTTCTTCACCGACACGACCGTCTGCATCGGCTGCAAGGCGTGCGAGGTGGCCTGCAAGGAGTGGAACGACGTGCCCGACGACGGGTTCGTGTTCCGCGCCACCTCCTACGACAACACCGGTTCGCTCGGGGCGAGCACCTGGCGGCACGTCGCGTTCGTCGAGCAGGACGGCCGCTGGCTGATGATGTCGGACGTGTGCAAGCACTGCACCCACGCCGCCTGCCTCGACGTCTGCCCGACCGGGGCCTTGTTCCGCACCGAGTTCGACACCGTCGTCGTCCAGTCGGACGTGTGCAACGGCTGCGGTTACTGCGTGCCCGCCTGCCCGTACGGCGTGATCGATCGCCGGGAGGACGACGGCCGGGCCTGGAAGTGCACGCTCTGCTACGACCGGCTGCGCGGCGGCATGGAACCGGCCTGCGCCAAGGCGTGCCCGACCAAGTCCATCCAGTTCGGGCCGCTGGACGAACTGCGGGAGCGGGCCCAGGAACGCGTTGAACGGCTGCACGCCGAGGGCATGACCGACGCCCGGTTGTACGGCGAGAGCCCGGACAACGGCGTCGGCGGCACGGGCGCGTTCTTCCTGCTGATGGACGAGCCGGAGACGTACGGCCTGCCGCCGGACCCGGTGGTGACCACCCGCGACCTGCCCGCGATGTGGCGCTGGGCGGGCGGCGCCGCGCTCGCCCTCGCCGCCGGCGTGGCCGTGTGCTTCGCCGGGAGAAAGCCGTGATCGTTTCGGTGGGTTCCGTGGCTTTCGTGGGTTCGGTGGGGAGGGTCTGATGCCGAAAGGCCAGGGCGAGGTGGTGCCGGAGGCGCCGTTCCGGTCGTACTACGGCCAGCCGGTCGTCAAACAGCCCATCTGGCACGAGCCGCACATGCCGACGTACCTGTATCTCGGCGGGATGTCCGGTGCGGCGTCCGCGATGGCGGCCGCCGCTCGCCTGACCGGCCACGAACGGCTCGAACTCGCCGCCCGGACGGCCGCCTTCGCGGGGGGAACCGCCGGCGCGGCCTTCCTCGTGGCCGAACTGGGCCGGCCGATGCGCTTCCTCAACATGCTGCGGGTGTTCAAGCCGAGCTCGCCGATGAGCGTCGGGTCCTGGACGCTCGCCGCACAGGGCGGGCTGACCTCGGTGGCGATGGGCTCGGCGGTGACCGGTGTGCTGCCCGTGGTGGGTGACGCCGCGACGCTCGCGAGCGGCCTGAGCGGGGTCGCGATGGCCACCTACACGGCCGTCCTGCTGGCCGACACCGCGGTTCCGGCCTGGCACGAGGCGATGCGGGAACTGCCGTTCCTGTTCGCCGGGAGCGCCCTCGCCTCTGCGGGCGCGGCCGTCATGCTGACCACGCCCAGAGCGCTGGCGGGGCCCGCCCGCGCCGCGGCGGTCGCCGGCGCCGTGACCGAGGTCGTCGCCGGCGAGGTGATGGAGCGTCGTCTGGGCATGCTCGGCGAGCCGTACCGGAAGGGCAGGGCGGGCACGCTCATGCGGGCCTCGCGCGCGCTCACCCTCGGCGGCGGCCTGCTCGCCACGGTCGCCGGGCGCAGCCGGACCCTCACCGCGCTGTCCGGGCTCGCGATCACCGCCGGTGCCCTGTGCACCCGGTTCGGCGTGCTGGAGGCGGGCCGCGTCTCGGCCAAGGACCCCAAATACACCGTCGTCCCCCAGCGAGACCGCCTCGACGCCGGCCACCCCGCCGCCGTCCCCGGCCGCTAGTGCTGTGACTGGAAACGATCAACGGGTTCACGCGTAGACCTTCGATGAAGCCCAGTGCGGTGCAGGCGGATGCTCGCACGCGGCTGACCGGCGGAGACGTCCCACCGGCGAGGTGGCCGGCGGGACGTTCGCATGGAGGGGTCAGCGCCTGCGGCGAGTCGTGGGTCAGTTCGGCGTGACGGCCACCGGGGCGTCGTCCCCGGCGTCCACGTCGTCCATGCCCTCACCGGGCTTCCCGGGCGGGGGGCACTTGGCGTGCGCCCGCTTGCCGTCGACGTGGCTCTTCTCGGCGCTCGTGCCGAACTCGCCGCTCTCGTCGCCCTTGGCGTGCACGATGCAGTCGGCGCCCTTGCCGGGCAGCGGGGGCTCCTTGCAGAGGATACGCAGCTTGCTCTCCGGGGCCTCCTTGCCGTCCACGAACACCTTGCCGTCCCTGGACGTGTCCGTTCCGAAGGTCTCCCCCTTGAACTTGCCGCCCTTGTCGGCCTTCTTCACGATGCAGACGACGCCCTTGCCGGGCAGCGGAGGCTGCTTGCAGCGGGTGCGCAGCTTGCTCTTCGGGACCTCCTTGCCGTCCACGAAGACCTTGCCGTCCTGGTCGACCTTGACGGTGGTCTTGCCCACCCCCATGGCCGCCGGCCCGCCCTTCACGGCGCAGCCGAACACCGGCTTCGGGGCGCCGGTGGAGGTCGCCGACGCGCCCGTGGCGCCGCCGACGCCGAGGCCCACCGTCATGACGACCGCCGTGAGGATCCTGCTCCTCTTCTTCATGCTCTGGACACTCCCTGGATCGGCTGCCCGTGAGGGCTGCCCGTGATCGGTGACGGAACGCTCAGCAGTTTGGGCCCCTGCACCTGAAGCGATCCTGAAGAAGTAAACAATGATCTTCATGTTCGCCTTAGGTACGCACCTCCACCCTGTCGACGTGCGCCTACTTCTGGTGGAAGACGAACGCAGGCTGACCGAGCTGCTCAAAGACGGCCTGACCAAAGAGGGCTTCGCGGTCGATCTCGCCTACGACGGTTGCGAGGGCCTGTGGATGGCGACCGAGCATTCGTACGACGTGATCGTGCTGGATGTGATGCTGCCGTCGCTGCACGGCTATGGGGTCTGCGCGAAGCTGCGCGAGGCCGGAAACTGGACGCCGATCCTCATGCTGACCGCGAAGGACGGAGAGTACGACGAGGCGGAGGCGCTGGACACCGGCGCGGACGATTATCTGACCAAGCCGTTCTCGTACGTCGTACTGCTGGCCCGACTGAGAGCACTGGCTCGGCGCAAGGTGCGGGAGCGGCCGACGGTGCTGACCGCCGGGGATCTCCGGGTCGATCCCGCGGGGCTGAAGTGCAGTCGCGGGGACGTACAGATCGCGTTGACACCCAAGGAGTTCGCGATCCTGCACTGCCTGACGCGGCACGCGGGCGAGGTGGTGACCAAGGCCGAGCTGCTCGCCCAGGCTTGGGACTTCGCGTACGACGGCGATTCGAACGTCGTCGAGGTCTACATCAGCGCGCTGCGCCGCAAGATCGACAAACCGTTCGGACGGACGACGCTGAAGACCGTGCGGGGCGTGGGCTACCGGCTGGAGGGCTGACATGGGAGTACGTCTACGCACGACGCTGACGGCCACCGCCGCGGTGGCGGCGGCGCTCTGCCTGGCCTCCATCGCGCTTTTCGCCGCGCTGGACTCGAGCCTGTCGGCCTCCACCAAGGAGTTGGCGGCGAACGACGCCAAGGAACAGATGCGAGTTCTGAAGGCGGAGTCGGGGCCGGGTATCGCGGGGGACGAAAGGGGAATGGCGCCACCGCTCGAAAAGGGAGCGGTGCCGCAGGGCGGGAAGGGGCCGCTGCCGGGCTCGGCCGCCATCGGCGAAGACGACGGCCATCCGGTGCCCGATGAGGCCGTTCTCGTGGTCAGACGGACGTTCGAGACCGAGGACGGCCCGGTCACCGTCGTGGGAAAAGCCTCCAAGGCACCCGCCCTGGCGGCCATGACCACGCTGAGGAACCTGCTGATCCCGGGGGTTCCGGCGCTCCTCGCGGTGGTCGCACTGTTCACCTGGCTGGCGGTCGGCCGAGTGCTACGCCCGGTCTCCGCGATCAGGGCGAAGGTCGCCGACATCACCGCGCACGGCCTGCACGAACGCGTGCCGGAGCCGGACACCCGAGACGAGATCGCGGCACTGGCCCGTACCGTCAACGCGACCCTCGACCGGCTGCAGACCTCCGTCGACGCGCAGCGGCAGTTCGTCGCCGACGCCGCACACGAACTCCGCAGCCCACTGGCGATCCTGCGAACCCGGCTGGAGCTGGCCAGGCCTGCCGAGAAGCCGCTGGCGACCGCGGCACTGGACGACGTCGCACGCCTCCAGTCCCTTTCCGCCGATCTCCTCCTGCTGGCCAGGCTCGACGCCGGCGAACCCCTGTCGCGGGCCGAGGAACTGGACCTGGCCCAGGTCGTCGCCGAGGAGGCCGTCCGCAAACGCCCTCGTCCGGACGTCCACGTGTACCTCGACCTCACCCCCGACCTGCTCCTCAACGGCTCCGCCGAGCAACTCCGCCGCCTCGTCGCGAACCTCGTCGACAACGCGGTCCGCCACGCCTCCACGTCAGTCCACGTCACCCTCACGTCTCCGGGCGACCACGCCGTCCTCGACGTCGTGGACGACGGCCCCGGCATCCCCCCGGAACACCACACCATCGTCTTCGACCGGTTCGCGCGCCTGGACCACGCCCGCACCCGGGACACCGGAGGCTCAGGGTTGGGGCTGCCGATCGCCCGGGATATCGCGCGGGCGCACGGGGGGACCCTCCAGGTGGTGCCGCACAGCTCGGGCGCGAGGCTACGCGCGGTCTTCCCGTTGTCCGGGCGGTCTGTCGCGTACCCGTCGAACGACCTTGCCGTCCGGGCCCGCGTGTAGGAGGCGCAGAGCCGAAGGTCCGGAAGGCCACCGTACGCGCTCGTCCGCGAACAGGGCCACCGCCGCCCGCCTGGGACGCGATCACATTCACGCCGTCACACATCGGCGGTTGACCCGGCCTCAGGCGAGTCGTATGGCGGCGGCCTCGCGGGGGACGAGCTCGCCGACGACCGGCGCGCCGGGGACCTCGCCCGCGACCAGGAGGCCGCCGGAGGTCTGCGCGTCGGCGAGCAGGAGCAGGTCCTCCTCGCCGAGGCCGCCCGGGTCGAGATGCGGGCGCACCCAGTCGAGGTTGCGGCGCGTGCCGCCGCTGACATAACCGTCGCGTACGGCCTGCCGCGCGCCCTCCAGGTAGGGCACGGCCGCCGCGTCGACCACCGCCGTGACGCCGCTCGCCCTGGCCAGCTTGTAGAGGTGGCCGAGCAGCCCGAAGCCGGTCACGTCGGTCGCGCAGCGGGCTCCGGCGGCCAGCGCCGCCCGTGAGGCGTCCCGGTTGAGCGTCGTCATCACCTCGACCGCCTGCGCGAACACCTCGCCGGTCGCCTTGTGCCTGGTGTTGAGCACGCCCACGCCGAGCGGCTTGGTGAGCGAGATCGGAGTCCCCGCCCGGCCCGCGTCGATGCGCAGCAGCCGCTCGGGGTCGGCCAGGCCGGTGACCGCCATGCCGTACTTCGGCTCGGGGTCGTCCACGCTGTGCCCGCCCGCGACGTGACAGCCCGCCGCCCGCGCCACGTCGAGGCCGCCGCGCAGCACCTCCCGGGCGAGGTCCATGGACAGGGTCTCCCTCGGCCAGCCCAGCAGGTTCACCGCGACGATCGGTTCTCCGCCCACGGCGTACACGTCGGAGAGCGCGTTGGTCGCCGCGATCCGCCCCCAGTCGTACGGATCGTCCACGACAGGGGTGAAGAAGTCGGCGGTGGCGACGACCGCCCTGCCCCCCTCGATCCTGACCACGGCCGCGTCGTCGCCGTCGTCCAGCCCGATCACCAGTTCGTTCGCGTACGCCGACGGATCCGGGGCCACGAGCCCGGCCACGATGCTCTCCAGCTCACCCGGGGGGATCTTGCAGGCACAGCCGCCGCCGTGCGCCTGCTGGGTCAGCCGCAACCCGGCCCGTTCCGTCGTCTCGGTCATGCCGCCCCCGTCCGGGTCGTCTTTCACGTACGCCGCGCCGCCGCCGTGGGGGCGCCGCCGGGTCCCTACCCTGTTCGGGCTAGGTTTCTGCCTGGAGGTGTGTGGGTGCCTGGTGGCCCCCGCGGTCTTCAAAACCGACGAGGCCGAGGTCCTCGGCCTGGCGGGTTCGATTCCCGTCCACCTCCGCTCACATCATGTTCCTTCGTACGTCACGCGTCCGCCTGCAAGCGCGGTGCTGGAGCCCTCGCGACTTGGCGCGACGTGCGGACCGCCCGAGAGGCAATGAACGCCCAACTCAGACCAGGTGCTTGGTCCATGTCGTGGTGGATCTGCCGCTTGGTTGGTGGCGAATCTGCCGGACCCTGTGTGGTGGTTCCGCCGGTCCGGGCAACCTCCGTCAGACAAGCCCAGCGCCAGCCAGGGACGGCGCCTCGCTCTCCGGCACTCGCTGGCGCGATTGTCGCTCAGGGTAGTTCTGTTATAACTTTCCGTGTCATGCCGTCCCCTTTGCACGACCCGCTGAACGTGCCGTTCCGGCACAGGCCGCAGTTCGCTGTGGAGATACTGCGAGACCGGCTGGGCTTGGGTCTGCCCGACGGGCTGCCGGTCCAGCTGGTGGGCAACGAGCTCAACGATCGCCCATCGATCGATCTCTATCCCGATACGGTGATCACGGTCGGCCCCCAGCATGCTCCTCTGCACGCCATCATCGTGGAGATCCAGCAGCGCGAGGAATCGAGCAAGCAGCAGGCGTTGCCTCGGTATGCCGCCGCTTTGTGGCTGCAACTGGCTTGCCCCGTCACGGTGTTGGTGATCTGCCCTACGGCCCGGACCGCCATCTGGGCCGCCAAGCCGATCGACACGAGCCTGTCCGGCTACACGCTGACATGCCAGGTCATCGGGCCGGACCATATCCCTATCGTCACCGATCCGGCAGAGGCGGCAGCCTGCCCTGAGCTGGCCGCGATGTCGGTGATGGCCCATGGCGAGCACGCTCCTGTGTTGGAGGCGTTCGTGGCCGCGCTTGGACGCCTCCCCGGCGAACACGCTCCGCAATACTATGAATACGCGTATCGACTGGCGTCGCAGGCCTCCGACACCTTTTGGAGGAGATCGTGGAGTCCACCACCTGGCCGGTATACAGCCCCTTCGCTCGGCAGCACTACGGCAAGGGCCTCCAAGCCGGTCGCGCGGCAGGTCGCGAAGAGGGGCGCGAGGAAGGTCGTAGAAAGGGCTGTTCGGAGGGTGAGGCACGGGCGGTGCTGACCATCCTGGAGGTTCGGGGCATCTCCGTCTCCGATTCCGACCGCGCCTTCATCAAAGCCTGCACGGATCTGGGCCTGCTCGATGAATGGGTGCGGCGTGCTGCCACCGCGACCTCGGTCGCGGATCTGTTCGCCGAAGAATCCTGATCGCGCGACGTACGGGGGACGTGTCCGCCGTACCGCTGGTGCGGTGGCGCCTTCAGTCGTGTGATGAGCGGGTTCTTCTCCCCGCCGTGTAGGCGGCGATCGCGACCAGGAGGGCCGCGACGAGCTGGATGATCAGGTGGCCCGTCGTGTAGGTGGCGAAGGGCGGGTTGGCGCGGTTCGCCAGACCGTGGTCGGCGACTCCCTGGAGGACGCCCGCGACGAGGGAGAGCCTGGCGGCGGCGAGGAACTCCGGTCGCCCGCTCGCGGGGCGGACGCCGAGCAGCAGCATGACGAGCAGAGTGGGCAGGTAGACGCGGATCACCTCCTCCCTGCCGAGATCCGTCACCACGAGCACGGTCGCGGCGGCGCCAAGGACGAACGCGATGAGGGCGCGGCTGTCCCGTCGCTGCTCGACGACGCGGACGACGAACAGGCAGAGGCAGACGGCCGACACCACCATCGCTCCCCACCACTGCGGCGTCTCGCCGGCGCCGCGGGTGATGCGTTCGGGAGAGACGAAGTGGGCCACGACCACCGCCACGGCGATCAGGCCGACAGCGCGTTCCCCGAACCATGACCACCGCGTCGTTTCCGGCGCGCCCTCCAGCATGACGGCCGCGAGGATGAGCAGGGTTCCCGTCGCCACGATCCACATGCTCGAACTGCTGCCGTACTCGGCCGTGAAGAACGCGAGCAGAGCCAGCATGACCGCGCCGAGACCGGTGACGAGCCCACAGGCGACCTCTCGGACCTTTCCGTTCGGAGGAAGAAGGCCTGTCCCGAGCGTGGCAGCCACCAGGAGCCATTGCCAGATCGCGGCGACCGGGGTCAGCCAGGAGAGCGGCGCGCTCGCCAGCAGGAAGGCCGCCGGTAGGGCGACGGCCCGGGGATTGAAGGCTCGGCCATGCGGCCGGAGTGCTCGGAGGAGGCGGTTCCCGGGGCCGGCCGCACCACCGGACGGCTCCGTCGGCTCCGGCGGCTCCGCCTCGGCGACAGATGACGCGGACGGGCCCGAGGAGAGCGGCTTCGTCGCCGCCGATGCCCGTACGGGGGGCGCGGGCTGTGTCTCTGATGCCGGGGTGGGAAGTCCGGGCGACGGCGCGGGGGGTGTGGCCGACGGTGGTGCGGAGGGCGTGGGCTGCGGTGCGGGTGCGGACGCCGGTGCTGGTGCCGGTGCGGGTTCGGGGGCCGGGCGGGGTTTGCTGGTGGTGAGGGCTTCGGCGGCGGCCTTGGACACCATGCGGCTGTCGTCGTCGGCGAGTTCCTCCAAGGTCAGCCGTGCCGCCAGGGCGAGGCCCTCGTGCCTGCTCCGCAGCAGGCGCCGCAGCTCCTCGACCGCCCCGGCGCGAACCCTGGGGATGGAGTTGTCGACGACCGCCTGGAGCTCCGCCGGCAGGGGAGAGGGCACGGTGACCGGGCGGGCGCGCCGCGCGACGTGGAGATCGCCCTGCAGGTCGAACGTCCACTTTCCGGGGGTCTGGCCCGGTGTCGTCTGCCGGACCTTGTCGTAGACGTAGTCGTACAACTCGTCGATGTCGACGTAGCCGTCCTGGTCGCGGTCGGCGTCTCCCGACTCCAGCCCTTCCACGAGGGCACGGGTGAACACCGACGGCGCCTGCTCCTGCGCGTCGGCGAGTTCCGTGCCGTCGAAGGCGTACTCCATCGCGTTCGACGCGGTGATCACGACGCGGCCGCTGCCGCCGAACTGCTCCTCCACGTGTACGCCCGTGCCGGCGCGGGGCAGCGCGCCCCGTGCCCACGCCCCCGCGTAACAGCAGTCGAGCAGCAGGATCATGCGCCTCGACCGGCTGCGGCTCATTCTGCGGTTGACGAACTCGGCCGAGACCGCGGTCGCGCCCAGGCGGTTGAGCTTGGTGGTGGGGGTGGCGAAGTACAGCTCTCCGTTGTCGTCCTTCACGCCGTGACAGGAGAAGTGCAGCAGCAGCACGTCGTCCGGGGCGCGGTCGGTGAAGAACTCCTCGACCATCTCGCTGACCACGTGCGTGGGCTCGTTGAGCAGCGTCCGTACGTCGAAGCCGCCGATCGCGGGGTCGCCGAGCACGCGGGCCAGTGCCTCCGCGTCGCGTGCGGGTGCGCGCAACCGGCGCAGCCCGGGATCGCGGTAGTCGTCACCGGCCACGATGAGGGCGGTCCGCCTGCCTGCGGGGGCGCCGGCACCGATGAGAGCGGTCCGTGCTCCGGCGGGGGCACCGGCGTCCCCCTGCCGTACGCCCTCGTGCCGCCGCACCCACAGATCGGTCAGCCGGCGTTGCTCGCCGGACGGCACACCGGTCAGCTCGATCGCGTCGCCGTCGATGGTCAGCTTGGCCGACCGGTGCTGGTCGCGGGTCAGCCAGGCCGTCACCGCGCTCACGACCGCGGCGAGCAGGTCCGTACGCGCGAGGGAGACCACCAGGCCACCGAGGGCGAACGACAGGACGGCCCTGGTTCCGGGTGGTGGCGGCGCCCCCGCCTCGTTCTGGGCCGCCAGCACGTCGATCTCCAGCAACTCCGCACGGAGCCGCGCCGTCAGGTCCTCCAGTTCGCGGGGGTCCGCGTTCTCCCCGGTGTTCCCATGAGCGTCCGCTCCGGTGAGCCGGATGGTCAGCCGGGTCGTCTCAGCGGCCATCGCGGTTCCCCCTTACGGTTTCGGGCACGCGGACGGTGCCCGTACGGGGGCCGGTGCGCCGGTTGGTCCCGGCACCCGCACCCCGGCCCCCGACCGGGCCGGCCGCACGTGGTGCCGGCTCGATGCAGTGTCGGCCGGGGGACCCGGCGGAGGGAACAGCGCGGTTCACTCAGCGGACCGCGCGTCGGCCCGGCCGAGGTTGCGGGTGATCTCCCTCGACGCGCGCAGCACGAGTTCGGAGAGCCCGGCCGGCACCGCCGGCCGTATCGCGAGCGCGCTCACCGACGCGACGACCTCGCCGTCCGGCCCCCGGACGGGTACGGCCACGCAGCAGATCCCGGGAAGGACGTCCTGGTGATCGGCGGCGATCGACCCCGCCCGCCGGAAGGACGTCCGGGCCCGCCGCCATTCGGCCAGAGTGAACCCCGGCGGCGCCTCGTCGTCGTCCGGCCGGTGCATGAGGAGCACCCGGCCCGCGGCGGTCGCCCCGGCCAGTTCGGAGCCCGGCAGGACCGGCGGCACCTCCGTGATGTCTCCCCGCGTGGCCGTGATGACCCTGATCCGGTCGTCTTCCAGCACGGTGAGGAACGTGACCGTCGTGGTCAGCGAGGACAGCAGGCGTACGGGTTCGCGGGCGGCGGCCTGCAGCCGCGGGTCGGGCTGCCAGGCGTCGCCCAGGCGGGCGAGCCGCCGGCCCACGAGGTAACGCTGCCCGTGCCGCTGCACCGCGCCGAGGCTCGCGAGCTGCCGGAGCAGCCGATAGGTGGTCGCCTTCGGCATGCCGGCGTCGCGGGCGAGCTCGGACAGCCCGGCTCCCCCCTCGGCCGCCGACAGGACGTCGAGCAGGTGGAACGCCCCTTCGAGCACGCCGCGTCCGGGCGGCGCCCCGGCCCGGTCGGCCGTCTCCCGGCCGGGACCGGCGCCGGCGTGGTCTCGCACTTCCATCGGGCTCCCTCCCGAGACGTCATCAGGAACTCGCCGACGACGACCGCGCCGTTACCGTCCGTACGGGGAGAAGAGCGTGACCGGCGGGCCCCGGGGAGCCCGCGCAGGTGGGCGCAGTAAGTTGAGGTGTGGATCCACGGAGGCGGGTGCCGCGTACGGACGCCGTGCTGGCGGACCCCCGGCTGGCCGAGGCGGCCGTGCGGCTCGGCCGTCCGGTGGTCAAGGACGCGGTCGTGCGAGCGCAGCAGCGGGTGCGGCAGGGCGAGATCGAGCCGGGGGACGTCGCGGAGGCGGCGCTGGCGGCGCTGCCGAGACACGCGACGAGCCTTCGTCCGGTCCTCAACATGACCGGCGTGCTGCTCCACACGAACCTGGGCCGGGCCCCGCTGTCCCCGGCCGCCGTCGAGGCGGTGACGGTGGCGGCGGGGGCGACGGACGTCGAGTTCGACCTCGTCACCGGAGCGCGGGCCCGCCGCGGGCGCGGCGCGGCCGAGGCGCTCGCGCGTGCCGTGCCGGGCGCCGAGCACGTGCACGTGGTCAACAACAACGCCGCGGCCCTGGTCCTCGCCGCGACCGCGCTCGCCGCCGGACGCGAGATCGTGATCAGCCGCGGTGAGCTGGTGGAGATCGGCGACGGCTTCCGCATCCCCGACCTGCTCGTCTCCACCGGCGCGCGGCTGCGTGAGGTGGGCACGACCAACCGCACCACCCTGGCCGACTACCGGGAGGTGGTCGGCCCGCAGACGGGGTTCGTGCTCAAGGTCCACCCGTCGAACTTCCGGGTCGAGGGCTTCACCGGCGCCGTGGAGGTGGGGGAGCTGACCGGGCTGGGCGTGCCGGTGGTCGTCGACATCGGCTCCGGCCTGCTGGAACGCGATCCGCTGCTGCCCGAGGAGCCCGACGCGGCGAGCGTGCTGCGGGCCGGCGCCGACCTGGTCACCGCGAGCGGCGACAAGCTGCTCGGCGGCCCGCAGGCGGGCCTGCTGCTCGGCCGCCGCGACCTCGTCGAACGGCTCAGGCGGCATCCGCTCGCCCGCGCGCTCCGGGTGGACAAGCTGACGCTGGCCGCGCTGGAGGCGACGCTGCGCGGCCCCGAGACACCCGTACGGCAGGCCTTGCACGCCGACCCCCTCGTGTTGCGCGAGCGGGCCGAGGCGCTGGCGAAGGCGATGTGCCAGGCAGGCCTCGACGCCGACGCGGTGCCCGCCGAGGCGACCGTGGGCGGGGGCGGCGCACCCGGCGTGCGGCTGCCGAGCGTGGCGGTGAGCCTGCCGGAACGGCTCGCCGTACCGCTGCGGCAGGGCGAGCCCCCGGTGGTGGGGCGGGTCGAAGGAGGCCGGCTGCTGCTCGACCTGCGTACCGTGCCGCCGGAACGGGACGCCGAGGTGATCGACGCCGTGCTCAGGGCTAACCACAGGACGGCGCGTTGACACACGGCCGGTCCGCGTACGAAAGCCGTCCGCGTGGTGAGGGAGGGACGAATGCACGTCGTGGCCACGGCGGGGCACGTCGACCACGGTAAGTCGACGCTGGTGCGGGCGCTGACCGGGATGGAGCCCGACCGTCTGGAGGAGGAACGGCGGCGCGGGCTGACGATCGAGCTCGGGTACGCCTGGACGGCCCTGCCCTCGGGAGATCGGGTCGCCTTCGTCGACGTGCCCGGCCACGAGCGGTTCCTCGGCACGATGCTCGCCGGGGTCGGCCCGGTGCCCGCCGTGATGTTCGTCGTCGCCGCCGACGAGGGGTGGATGCCCCAGTCGGAGGAGCACCTGGTCGCGCTGCGCACCCTCGGCGTACGGCACGGCCTGCTCGTCGTGACCCGGGCGGACCTCGCCGATCCCGGCCCGGCGGCGAAGGACGCGGGCGACCGCCTCACCGAGGCGGGTCTCCGTACGGGACCGTCGGGCGGAGCGGTCGAGACGCTGGCGGTGAGCGGGCGCACCGGCGAGGGCCTCGACGCGCTGCGCGCCGCCCTCGACCGGCTGGTGGCGGCGCTGCCCGCGCCCGATCCGGAGGCGCCGGTGCGGTTGTGGATCGACCGGGCGTTCAGCGTGCGCGGCAGCGGCACCGTCGTGACCGGCACGCTGCCCGCCGGTCGCGTCGAGGCCGGCGACGAGCTGGAGCTGGACGGCGAGCGGGTGCGGGTGCGCGGCCTGGAGTCGCTGAAGGAGCGGGCCGAGTCGGTCACCGGAGTGGCCAGGGTGGCGCTCAACCTGCGCGGGCGGGTCGCCGCGGACCGCGGGCACGCGCTCGTCACGCCCGGCGCCTGGACGGCGACCGGCCTGGCCGACGTGCGCGTGACGATGGCCGAGGGCGCGCGGGGGCCGCTGCCGGGACGGCTCACCGCCCACATCGGCTCCGCGTCGGTGCCGTGCGAGGTCCGGCCGCTCGGCGCGGAGGCGGCGCGGCTGCGCCTGGCCCGGCCGCTGCCGCTCCACCTGGGCGACGTGTTGCTGCTGCGGGACCCCGGCCGGGGACAGGGCGAGCTCCGGGTGCTGGCCCGGGCGACGGTCCTCGACGTGCGGCCGCCGGAGCTGCGGCGGCGGGGCGCGGCCCGGGAACGGGCGAGGGCGCTCGCGGAGGCGTCCGCCGATGCGGCGTCCCTCCTGCGCACGCATCTGCTGCTGCGCGAGGGCGACCTGGTCGCGATGGGCTGCCCGCCGCCGGGACGGCCGGTGACCGCGGACTGGCATGCCGACCCCGGCCACTGGACCGGCCTGCTCGCCCGGCTCCCCGAGGTCGTGCGGCGGTACGCCGAGGCGCATCCGCTGGAGCCCGCGATGCCGCTGGAGGCCGCCCGGCACGAACTCGGCCTGCCCGACCGCAGGCTCGTGACCGCCCTCGTACGGCCCCCGCTGACCGTGGCGGACGGCCGGATCACGACCGGCCGGACGGCGGCCGGGACGGCGGGGCTGCCCGCTCCCGTCGCCCGGGCGGTGCGGACGCTGCTGGACGGTCTCGCCGAGACGCCCTTCCAGGCGCCGGAGGCCGGGCGGCTGGCGGAGCTGGGCCTGGGGCCGCGCGAACTCGCCGCCGCCGTACGCGCCGGGGCGCTGCTGCGGGTGGCCGACGGGGTGGTCCTCGCACCGGGCGCCGACGCCCGGGCGGCGGCGGTGCTGGCCCGGCTGCCGCAGCCGTTCACGGTCAGCCAGGCCAGGAGCGCGCTCGGCACCAGCCGCCGGGTGGCCGTGCCCCTGCTGGAGCACCTCGACCGCCGGGGGTTCACCGAACGCGTGGACGACGTCCACCGCCGGTCAGTGTGAGGGGACGTCGCGGGCGCCGGACGCCGGGTTGCCGGGGTCGACGCCGAAGCTGATGACGCGCCGCGGGTGGAGGCGGATGATCGGGCCCGGGAGGGGCGCCGCCGAGTCCGCCGGTTCGGCCAGGGCCTCGCCGTACCCGCGGATCTCCAGGCAGCGCACCAGCCAGGGGTCGACGGACGGGACGTCGTCCACGACGAACGCGACCCTGCCGTTGGCCAGGACGTTGCGGAACTTGCGGCTCGCCGCCATGGCGCGACCGGCGATGTCGATGGCCTGGAGCCCGGGGTTGTAACGGAACCCGACCGGGCTCACCTGGAGCGTGCCGTTCGGCTGGAGCGTGGCCAGCCGGCCGATCCGCTGACCGCGGAGGTACTCGATCTCGCGCTCTGTGAAGATCATGGCGATATTTAATCATGTGTTTGATTGACAGTTGTCACTCAACCGAATGAATGGCTAGGGTGAGGCGCATGTCTTCAGCACGACGCGCACCTCAGGAGCGCGGACAGGCGGCCGAGCGGACCCGGGAGCGCATCCTGCGGGCGGCGGTCGAGGAGTTCGGCGCGAAGGGCTACGCCGGCGCTCGTACGGCGTCCATAGCCGAGCGGGCCGGGGTCAACCAGCAGCTCATCTCGTACTACTTCGGCGGCAAGCAGGGGCTCGTCGAAGAACTCCGCCGCAGGTGGGCGCGCGGGCAGGAGGGCGTGACGCCGCCCGGCGCGACGTACGCCGAGAGCGTGGCCGCCCACCTCGACGCGACCCTGGACAACCCGGACTGGTCGCGGCTGG
This sequence comes from Microbispora cellulosiformans, assembly GCF_008728085.1. NCBI lineage: Bacteria > Bacillati > Actinomycetota > Actinomycetes > Streptosporangiales > Streptosporangiaceae > Microbispora > Microbispora cellulosiformans. The sequence continues at coordinate 46,940 of NZ_VYTZ01000021.1, forward strand.
TCATCTGGCAGGCGCTGGGGGACAGCCCGGCAGGCACGAGCGACAGTCCGGCAGGCGAGAACGACGACGAGTGGGCGGCGGCGCAGCGCGCCCGGCTGCGCGAGGCCGTGGAACGGACCCGCACACGGCAGGAGGAGGGGGAGATCACCGATGAGCTGGACGCCGAGTTCGTCCTGCTGGTCGCCTACGCCCTGACCTTCGCGCCGATCGCGCTGCCGCGGGTGGTCGAGGGGATCGTCGGCGCCGATCCGCTGTCGAAGGAGTACCGCGAGTGGGTCGTCGGACAGCTCGCGGCCATGACGAGGAGACGTTCATGAGCAGGACGGTCGTGTTCTCCGCCTACGGCGGCCCCGAGGTGTTGCGCGTCACCGACGTGGAGCCCGGCGAGCCGGGCCCGGGGGAGATCAGGGTCCACGTGCGGGCGGCCGGCGTGCAGCCGTTCGACGCGCTGTTCCGCAGCGGGCAGGCCCGCTCCTACCTCCCCGCGACCTTCCCGCAGCGGCTGGGCAACGAGTTCGCGGGCGTGGTCGACGCCGTCGGGCAGGGCGTCCGCGGCGTGGCGGCCGGTGACGAGGTCGTCGGCTGGGCCATGCTCGCGTCGTACGCCGAGCACGTCGTCGTCCCCGCGGACCAGGTGGCCGCGAAGCCGGCGGCCATGCCGTGGCCGGAGGCCGGAGTGCTGTCGGCGTCCGGGCAGACCGCGGCCACCGCGCTGGAGCGGCTGCGCGTCGGCGCGGGCGACACCCTGCTCGTGCACGCGGCGGCCGGCGGGGTCGGCACGTTCGCCGTGCAGATCGCCAGGGCCGCCGGGGCGACGGTCGTCGGCACCGCGAGCGAGCGCAACCACGCCTACCTGCGCGAGCTCGGCGTGATCCCGGTGACGTACGGCGACGGGCTGGCCGGGAGGGTGCGCGAGGCGGCCCCGGGCGGGGTGGACGCCGCGCTCGACGCGGCCGGGACCGTGGAGGCCCTGGAGGTATCGGCGGAGCTCGTGGCCGATCGCACCCGGGTGGGCACGATCGCCTACCAGCCGGCCGCCGACCGGATCGGCGTTCAGCGGCTGAGCACGGAGCGCTCCACGGCGCGGCTCGCCGGGCTCGTCGCCCTGTGGGAGAAGGGCGAGCTGCGGTTGCGCATCCAGGAGGCCGTTCCGGTCGAGGAGGCGGCGCGCGCGCACCGGCTGATCGAGTCCGGCCACGTCACCGGCAAGGTCGTCCTGGTCTTCTGAGTGGTCAGGAGGTGAGCTCGCCGCCCAGGGGAGAGGCGGGGTAGCCCGGCACTCCGCCGCGGACCTTCCACGGCTCGTGGACGAGGTTGTCCGGGAGGGACGCCAGCTCGGGGACGTACCGTCGCACGTACTCGCCGTCGGGGTCGAACTTCTTCGCCTGCCGCAGGGGGTTGAGCGTGCGGTAGGGCCGGGTGTCGTTGCCCGTCCCAGCGACCCACTGCCAGTTGCCGGAGTTGTTCGCCATGTCGCCGTCCACGAGCCACTCGCCGAAGTGCGCCAGGCCCGCCCGCCAGTCGATCCCGAGCCGCTTGGTCAGGTAGGAGCCGGTGATGAGCCGCACCCGGTTGTGCATCCACCCCTCGGCGCGTAGCTGCCGCATCCCCGCGTCGACGATCGGGACGCCCGTCATGCCCTCCCGCCAGGCCGCCTCCGCCTCCTCGTCGCGCCGCCACTCCACGTCCCTGTCCCGGTAGTCGCGCCGGCCCATCTCCGGGAAGTCGTTGACGACCTGGTAGTGGAAGTCGCGCCAGCACAACTGCCGGACGTACTCCTCGCCGCCCGGCCGTCCGGCCGCGCGGTCGACGACCTCCGAGGGCGACACGCAGCCGAAGTGGAGATAGGCGCTGAGCATCGAGGTGCGGCCCGCCATCCGGTCGCGGTCCTCGGCGTACGAGGCCAGCCCGTGGCGTATCCAGTGGTCGAGCCGCCGCCGTCCCTCGCTCTCCCCGCCCCGCACGACTCCGTACGGCTCCCGCGGCAGCTCGGGCAGCTCTCCGGGGTCGACGCCCGGCGGCAGGCGCAGCCGGTGGGGCGCGCCGAGCACCGGCCGGTGGGCCGTGGCCGACCAGGCCCGCCAGTACGGCGAGAACACCCGATAGTGGTTCGCCCCGGACGAGCCGGGGGTCAGCGCGCCGGGGGGCACCACGGTCACTCCGGGGAAGAGCCGGAACTCCAGCCGGTGGGTCTCGCACTCCGCCGCGAGGCGCCGTTCCCGCCGCCGGGCCAGCGAGCTGACGTCCTCACTCGCCCAGACCGCCGACGCGCCCGTCTCCTGCGCCAGCCGTACGGCCTGGGCCACCGGATCGCCGTGCCGTACGGCGAGGTTCCCGCCGAGCGCCAGGAGAGACGACCGCAGGTCGTGGAGGCAGGCGTGCAGGAAGTCGCGGCGGTGCCGGGCCTCGATCGCGGGGTCGAGCACGAACAGCGGCACGACGTGCCTCGCCGACGCGCAGGCCTCCGCCAGCGCGGGGTGGTCGTGGACCCGCAGATCCCGGTTGAACAGCACGACGACGGCCTCCACGCTCGTCTCTTCGTGGTCCCCGGCACCGGCGGTTGCGGGAGCGCCCGGAATCGATGGAGATCGCGAAGATCAGCCGTTCAGGGTGCGTACGGCGAGAACCACGAGCCAGGTCCAGCCGATGGTGACCGAGACGCGCTGGATCAGCCCGCCCAGATCGACGAGGCTCTCCTTCTGGGCGAAGGCGGCGCTCGCCAGGATCATCGTCGCGGCGAAGAGCACACCGCTCGCGACCGATTGAACTCCTCCCCGGCCTGAAGGCCGGAGACTCTCCCGTCGCGTCGCGGTTAAGCGGCGTGCGGGGGTTGACGCTTCGCGGACCGGGCAGCCCCGAGGTCTCCACGTCCTGACACCGCGGTTCCTGCGGCGTTGCGTATGTTGATCGCGGCGTTGGTGTCGGCGTGCCCGGCCCACCCGCAGGCGGCGTTGGCACAGGCGTACCTGATCCCGTTCCGGGCCGCCGGGTCGCGGTGGCCGCACCGGTGGCATGTCTGCGAGGTGCCCGGTGCGGGGACCTTCACCACCAGCCCGCCGCGATCACGGGTCTTGTATTCCAGCAGGGTGACGGTGCGGCCCCACGCCTGCCCGGCGATGGCGCGGTTCAGCCCGGCCTTCTGCCGCACGTTCCGGCCGGGCCGCTCGATCGTGCCGGTGGTGGAGCGGACCATGCTCGTGATCGTCAGGTCTTCCACCACGACCACGCTGAAGGTGCGCGCGAGTTCGGTGGTGGTCTGGTGCTGCCAGTCGACGGCCCGGCGCTTGGCTGTCGCGCGGAGCCGGGCGATCCGGTCGTAGGTGCGGGCCAGTCGACGCGAGGCCCGCTGCCCGGGGGGACGGGCGGCGCGCTGGCGGGCGGACTTCTTCTCCAGGCGGCGAAGGTGTTCCTTCTCACCGCTGGTGAGCCATTCCCCATGTTCACGCGTGGTGCCGTCCGACAGGGCCAGGGCGACGGTGATCCCCCGGTCGATCCCCACCACAGGGCCGGGGCGGGTGTCCGGGGCAGGCACCTGGCGTTCGGCCCGGAACACGATCTGCCACCCGAAGGCGTCCTTGACCAGCCGCGCGCCGGTGATCCGCCCGGCCGGGCCGCCCCTGGTGACGCCGGGCAGGTCCCTGGTCCACCGGAACCGCACCCGCCCGACCTTGGGCAGGTTGACCGCGCCCCACCGCCGATTCAGCCACGCGATGTTCAGGTCCCGCCCCTGGGGCACATCCACCGCCATCCGGGACCGGGACCGGCTCTTGAAGCCGGGCCGCCCGGCGGGGTGGCCGGGGTTGAAGAAGTTGGCCCACGCCTGCCGGTAGGTTCTCAGTACCGCTTGGGCCGCCTGGGCGGGCAGCCGGCCCATCCAGTCGATCTCGCGGCGGGCCTGCCGGATCGCGGTGTCGCAGTCCTTGACCGAGGCCAACCGGCCCTGCCGGAAGGTGCAGTACTCGTGCAGCAGGTTCCACAGCGCGCGGGCGGTGTGGGCCTGATCGTCCAGCACCGCCATGTGGGCGGCACTGAGGTCGAGCCGCGCCACATGCGCCCGCGCCTGCCTGACCACCTCCACACCCGGATCCTATCCCCCGGGTTTACACCACCGTGACGCAATCCACACCGTGAGTCACCCCTCGATCTGCGGCGCGGGCGGGCTGGGCGGCCAACCGCACTGAAGGGCGTCTCGGAGCCGATCCCAGCGAGATATACACCGCTCCCGCCCGCTGGTACCCCCGTGGAGCGAGCACCTCTGGGTGCGGCCGCCACCGTGCCGGAAGCGTGGGCAACACACCGCTCACGGTCCTCAAGCACTACATCGACCGTCTCTCCCGCCAGGGCTTGACCCATGAGCCGACCTGTTCACGGGCGGAGGGCCAGGGCACGCTCGCGCCCTGGTGGGCACTCCCGCGTGGGCCTTCACCCCCGGCGTGAACGCCGGAGCACTGGCCCACAGGTCGGTAGATCGCCCACCCGGGCGTGCCCGACCAAGCGAACACGACGCAGGCCGCGGCCAGCGCCACGAACCCGGCCAGGGAGAAGAGATCGTGGAGAAGCCCCTGCCGGGAGTTGGGCTGGGGCAGGTCGGGGGGTTCCGGGGGGATAACCGCTCACCGGATCCGTACGGAAGATCCCCGCACAGAGCAGGCCGATCGCCCATCCGCCGACCAGCGACGCGCCCCAGTGCGAGGGTCCGGCACGCCAGAGACCGACGGCGAAAGCCAGGGAGAGCAGGCCTCCGACGAGGAAGTTGACGGTCTGGATCCATCCGCGGTCGCCGATGGCGAGGGAGCTGACCGGATGGCGTAGTGACCTGTAGTGGGGGCGCAGGGCGCCCTCCGTGAGGTACGCGGCGGTGAAGAGGGGGCCCGCGACCAGCCCGCAGGTGAGCAGCAGTCGGTCAATCATGGCGTCAACGTAGACTGACAGCGAACGGGCTGTCAATCTGGACTGACAGGTTCCGGGCTGTCTTGTGCCGGGAAATCGCTGAGACCGCGTTTCCGGGAGCTTCGGTGGCCGTTCCGGGCGACCGGGGCGGGCGATGCCGGGCGGAGACGGTGCGGGTGCGGGCCGTAATACCGAGAAAGCATGAAAGGCGGGTTATTCCCCGGAAATATGAAGGTTATTCACATCGGATGTGGCGATCGGATGACGGACGGCGGACGGTGACGGAAACCATCCCCGGCGCGTGCGTGCGCGTGCGAAGAATGGGAAGGTACGTGCAGGTCATACAGGTCCTGCCGAGGGAAGGGGAGACGTGTCGCGACTTCTCCAGACAAGCTGGGAGATAATAACGGACATCCCTCCTGGGCCCCTTTCGGATAGCCATATCAGTGTTATTTGCGGCTTATCCTCAACTGTAGATTGCTCGGGTTCTTTTCCTTCCCAACACATCCGAGTCAGTCTAAGATCTCGTTCTATGTATCGGTATGCATCGGATTTTCCCGCCGCGCAAGTGGGGCGCCTTGGCCGCGGTGATGCTCTGGCCGAACATGACGCAGTCGCCGTCCTCCACCCGAACCGGTGCGCATGAGCCCGCCCACCGGGGATGTGACGCTCGACCCCGGCCGGGGGATGGCATGGGTCGACGAGCACGGCGCTCACCTCGTGGACTACGCGTCCTACCATCTTGAGTCGTCCGCCACCCTCACGGCGGTGACCGCCGCGATGCGGTCGTGCGCCGGCCGGGAGCGGCCTGGGAACGTGACAGACCGCGCCCTGCTTTTCTCCGCACTGCGCAGGGAGTGCGCCACCGGACCGGGGCGGGGGTTCCTGCCGGGTGCGGCTTCGGCAGGGCCGGACCCCCTCGCGGTGCGGCGCGCGTGGCGGCTGGCCGACCCTCTGGGCGCCGAGACGCTGCGGCTGCTCTACCGCCACGAACTCGGGTTACGCGATCTCGTGCACGTGCTCGCCCTGCCCTCCAAGGAGGCCGGCCGGCTCGTCGCGCGCACGCAGGACGTCGTGGAGATCCTGGTGAGCGGGCTGGACGGCCTCGCCAGGGGCCGTCCCATCTGCCCGGAACTCGCCCCGCTGGTCGCCGCCGTCTTTCCGGACGAGAACAGCGAGGCCGCCGACTTCGGCACCGCTCGTACGGCTCTGCTCACGCACATCGTGACCTGCGTGGTCTGCAAGAGGCCCATCAACATCCGGTACACCGTGCCGCAGGTGCTCTCCCGCCCGCCGGTGGCCGACCTCACCTCCGAGACTCGGCAGCGGCTCCTCGACGCGCTGAACCGCCCCGCCCCGATCGCTCCGGCCCCGGTCGTGCCCGTCCGGCGATCCCCTGTCCCCACCGCCCCCGCCCGGCCGTCGTCCGCTCAGCCGTCGTCCGCTCAGAGCGGGACCGCCCAGCCGGCCACGCCCGTTACGCCCGCCCGGCCGTCGTCCACCCGAAGCTCGCCCACGCGGTCGCCGTCTCAGTCGCCCCCGCAGGTCGCGTCCCCCCAATCGGCCGCGCAGAGCACGCCCGCCCGGTCCGTGTCCGCCGATGTCGCGCCGGCTCGGCCGGTGTCCGGCCAGGACGTGCCTGGCCAGGCTTCGCCTGATGAACCGGCGGAGGACCAGCCCGCGTCCGGGCAGGCGGCGTCGTCGTCGATGCGCCGTCCTCCGTCGTCCTTCGGGGTGCCGCTCACCGCGCCGGTGGGGACGGCCCCCGCCCCCGTCGCCCCCGCGACGTCCAAGGTGGTCCCGCCACAGGCCCCGGCGGCCCCGGCCACCCCGGACAGCCAGCCGGAGGGCGGCCGTGACTCCCGGCGCGACTCCCGGCCGGGACGGGGCGCCGAAGGGACGCCGGATCGACCGGTGCGGCCCTTCTCCCAGGAGGACACGCAGCCGAGCCTCGTACGGCCCCGAGGCACGTCACGGCCCTCCCGGCCGCCGGGCGCGGGACGGCCGCCGGGCCAGCCGGGCGGTTCCCGGTCCGGGACCTCCGCGCATGCCGCTCCTCCCGGAGCCGCCGGGACGCCGGGCTCTGCGGGGCCCGCCACGACCCCGGGCCTGGACACGCCCCTGTACGACGCCCTGCTCTCGCAGATCAGGGCCAGGGAGACGGCACCCGCCCACGCGCCCGAGACGGGCGCGGCCCTCGTCCCAGCCCTGGCTCCGGCTCCGGTGGACGACCTGGAGCGCTCCGCGCGTCCGTCGTCCGGCCTCCAGATCAGGATCGTCGCGATGTTCGCGCGGATCCTCACGCTGCTGCGCGCGACCGCCGTACGGATCGTCATCGTCGTGGTCGCGGGAGCGGCGGGGACGGTGACCGGAATCAACCTCTTCGCCCCGGCTCCCCAGCCCAAGGGCGGGCCTCTGGAGGCGGGGATCACGCAGACGACGGCCGGTTCCGGAGCGGCCGGGGCGGGCGCCCCTCTCGGCGCGGGGACGGCTGACACCCCCGCGAGCATCGCGGTGGAGACCCCGGCGGCCGGAACAGGCGCCGGCGGCGACACCCCGGCGGAGAAGGCGGCGGCAACGGACGGCACCGGCTCCGGCACCGGCTCCGGCGGTGACGTCTCGACGGACGGGGCGGCGGGAACCGACGGCGCCACGAACGGCGGCGCTTCGGACGGCGCTTCGGACGGAGCCTCCGGCGGGCCGGAGGCGACCGCGACCGCCTCTTCCGGAAACGGCTCGCAGGCGGGTGGCCAGCCCGCCCCCGCGGACACCCCGGCCTCCCCGGCCGCCGTGCTGATGGGCTCGTGGGGGATCCAGGCGCCGAACGTCATCACGCTCGACGCCTTCGGCAGAGGCACGATCTCTCTCTCGACGACCTCCGGCAAAGCGGTGAAATGGCGGATATCGGCTCCCGGCCTGTCGGTCGCGCCGTCCAGTGGAACGCTCAAGCCCCGGCACACCGCCGTGCTCACGGTGCGCGCGCTGAGGGTCCGTTACTGGTGCGGGGTCCCCGCGCCCACGACGACGCCGCTCGTTCTGCACGGCCCGAAGGGCGAACGCACCGCCACAGTGCGATGGAGCACCTGTTGACGACGGAACACCTGTTGACCGCCTCCCCGTTCCCCCTCGTCCTCGGTGAAAGGACCCGACCATGACCGAGATCCGCACCTCGGCGCCGACACCCCCCGAGCAGTTTCCGGACAGCGTGCCCCTCACGGCCGAGCACCTGCTCATCAACCGCCGGATCGAACCCACCGGCGGCTGGCGGCGGCTCGTCTACCAGATCTCCGGCGGCCGGATCAACCCGTCGGAGTCGGCGGCGGAGCTGGAGCGCCGCACACTGATCGCCCAGGCGCAGACTCCCGTGGCCAGCGGTCACCACCGGATCGCGGTGATGAGCCTCAAGGGCGGCGTGGGGAAGACCACGACGACGGCGGCGCTGGGCAACACGCTCGCCTCCCTGCGCGGCGACCGGGTGATCGCGATCGACGCCAACCCGGACCGTGGCACGCTCGGCATCAAGGTCAAGTCGGAGACCGCGGCGACGATAAGGACACTGCTGGCCGAGGCGCCGCACATCGTCCGGTACGCCGACGCCCGCGCGTTCACCTCGCAGTCGTCCGCCCGCCTGGAGGTCCTCGCCTCCGACACCGACCCGGCGGTGAGCGAGGCGTTCAACGCGGAGGACTACCGCACGGTCGCCAACCTGATCGAGCGTTACTACTCGATCTGCATCACCGACTGCGGCACCGGGCTCCTGCACGGGGCGATGGGGGCGACGCTGGAGCTCGCCGACCAGATCGTGCTGGTCACCATGGTGGCGGTGGACGGAGCGAGCTCGGCGGCGGCGACCCTCGACTGGCTCACCGCCCACGGCCACGGGCACCTCGTCAAGAACGCCATCGTGGTGCTGAACGCGGTCGAACCCAAGTCGCACGTCGACGTGGACCTGCTCGAACGCCACTTCTCCGGCCGGTGCCGCACGGTGGTGCGGGTGCCGTTCGACCCGCACCTCAAGGAGGGCGCGGAGGTCGACCTGACCCGGCTGCGCCCCACCACCCGAGGCGCCTACCTGCGCCTGGCCGCGGCGGCGGGGCAGGCGTTCGGACAGCGACCGGACCGGGGCAAATAGTGGGACAGATCTTCCCCGAGCCGGAGCTCGACTGGGATCTCGGACCACCCCGGCGGTGGGACCCCCGGAATCTGATCGTCGTGATCGCGGGGGTCGTCACCGTCGTCGCGGTGGCGGTGATCGTGCTGCAGACCCGGGACTCCGAGCCGCCGGCCCCGCCGGTGCGGGCGGTCGCCCCGGCCGTCGCCCTGGCGATGCCCACCGATCACGAAGGCGACGGAGGCTACCCGGTCGGCTTCCCCCGGACCGAGCTCGGCGCGGCGTCCGCCGCGGCGGCCGCCCTGGAGGCCGCCTGGACCCTCGACGTCGGCCAGGCCGAGCAGGCCGCCGCGCTCTACGCGCCGCCGGACCAGCAGAAGGCGGCGCGTGACGGCGCGCGCGAGGCCGTACGCGGCTGGCGCGAGACCCTCGGCCTTCCCGTCGAGGGCGACCTCCCCGCAGGGGCGGCCCTGCGGACGCAGACGATCGGCGTGCAGTGGAACGTCCGCTCCGACGACCAGGTGCAGGTGTCGGTCCTGGTCAAGGTGACGGCGACCACGGGCGCCGGTGGCAACGGCCCCGTCTACTCCAGCCCGTACGCGATGAGCCTGCTCATGGCGTGGGCGCCCGACATGCGTGGCACGAACAAGGGCGACTGGGTGAACATCCCCGATCCCACGCCTCCGTCCGTGCCCGCAGCCGCTCTCCCGGGGACACCCGAGTTCGCCGCGGCGGGCTGGAAGTCCCTCGTCGATCCCCGGCCCACCCCCTAGATCGAGGATGAGCCTCATGCCCCCCCGAATTTCTCCTCGACGCGCCAAACTGGTCTCCGGCCTGCTCCTGGCCGCGGTCTCCGCCACCGCCGGCGCCGTCGCCGCACAACCCTGGACCGCCGTGGCGGAGCCCGGCAGCGGCTCCTCGCCGGACGGATCCGTCGCTCTCGACCTCGCAGGCGGCGGACATACGGACGACTCCGCCGCCCGGCACGACGACGGCGCGTCCGGCGCCCGCGAAGCCTCCACGAGCGATTCGGGCGGCGGTTCGAGTCACAGGACGTCCGCGAGCGGATCGGACGGCGGTTCGCGTACGGCGGCGTCGCACGGCGATTCCGCCCCCCGCGCCGGTCGCGAGTCCGCGCCCGCCGACGGAGGGGCGCGGATGGCACGCAGCGCGGCCTCCGGGGGCGACTCCGGAAGCGACTCCGGCTCCGGAGCCCCCCGCCTCGCCGCCGGCACCTCGGCCGGATCTTCCGGCAAGGGCGGCACGTCCCGCCATTCCTCCGGCGGTTCCCACCGGTCGTCGGGCGGGTCCGGCGGCGACTCGCGGGAGGCCGCCGACACTTCCGCGCACTCGTCGGGCAGCGGGTCCGGCGGAGACCCCGCCGGGGCTCGTACGGCCGACGGCTCGCGCCCCGCTCACGCCTCCAAGCACGGCGGGTCCGGCGGGAGCAGCACCTCGGGCGGCGGGAACCGTACATCCAAACACGGCACGTCCGAACACCGCGCGTCGGGCGGGCACAGCACCTCGGGCGGCGGCGACCGCTCCTCCACGCACAGCTCCTCCGGAGGCAGCACGTCGGGCGGTCACAGTTCTTCCGGCCGCAGTTCCTCCGGGCACAGTGCTTCCGGCGGGCACAGCGCCTCGGGCCGTTCGGCGGGCGGAAGCGGCGGCACCACGCACCAGCGGCGGCCGGCCCCCAAAGCGACCGGCGCGACGTCCCCACCCGCGCCGTCCGGATCCGGGCAGCCCGCACCCACCGCGAGCGGTGCTCCCACGGAGACGGCGACGCCCGTTCCGACCGGTCAGGAGACTCCGGCTCCGCACACCGAGACGAGCGCGACGGCGGCTCCCCGCGACACCGCGACGGCGACCCCGGCTCCGGACATCACGGTGACCCCCGCGCCCGTCCCGTCCCCCGAAACGAGCACGGCCCCGAGCACCGCGCCGACTACGGAGGCGTCGCCCGCGCCGTCCCCGGAAGACACGGACAAATCCAAGGACACCGACAAACCGAAGGACAAGGACGAGCCGAAGGACAAGGATTCCAAGGGCAAGTCCGACGACAAGCCCAAGTCTGACGACAAGTCCGACGCCAAATCCGAAGGTAAACCGGCGAAGCCGCCCAAGGCGCACCCCTCGAAGGCCGGCGGCAAAGCCGCGAAGCCGCCCAAGGGGTCGCACCCGGCGCCAAAGCCGATCGTGACCACCACCGCGCCGCCGGCTGCCGAGGCCGAGCAGGCGCTGCCCCCGAGTGGTCAGACGGGAACGATTCCCCTGCCGGTCGGCGGGTCCGGGGCGGTGCCGCCGCAGGCGGTCAACGCCCACCAGCCGTCGGCGCCGTTGGCGATCCCCGGCTACCTGCCGCTGCCGCCGCTCGCCTCCCACTCCCGTGAGGACGGGTGCGGTCACGGCTACGCCGCGGGCTGCTGGAGCCTGGCGCCCTGGCGGAGCCGTACGTCCGGATTCCCCCTGGGGGCCGTACCGGGCGGGGAGGCGGACAGCCCGGCGACGCCGCAGTGGGCGTTCGCCCCGCCTGGCGCGAAGATCCCGGTGCCCAGCCCTTCCGGCTCCGGCATTCCGGGCGTGTTCACCGCTCCCCGGGCGGCGTTCGCCGGGGCGCAGACGTTCGTCCAGGCCGGTTCGGTCGACGAACGGTCCGGGTGCTGGGCCTTCAGTCCTTCGGCGATGTGCGCGCGGGCCGACTGAGCGAACCGGGAGGACCCGTGGGTTACCCCGCCGCCGTGCCGGGCACGGTGCTCCTATGGAGCGCCATGCGGACGAGCAGGTCACGGCGGCGGCGGTCACGGTGACGCCGTGCGAGGACGGCCCGCTGCTGGTGCGCGGGCCGTTCACGCTCACCACGCAGGACGGGCGGCGCATCGATCCGGGCAGGGCGACGGTGGCGTTGTGCCGCTGTGGCCGCTCCTCGGCCAAGCCGTTCTGCGACGGCTCGCACAAGGCGGTCGGGTTCCGCGCGACGAGCGAGCCCGACCCGCCCACCTGACCCCGGCCGCCTGACCGGCCCGCCTGACCTGCTCGCCTGGCCCCGGCTGTCCTCAGCGGGACAGGGGCGGAGTGCCGGATCTGCCGTGCGTCCCGGTTCTCACGGGGACGCGAGTGGAGCGCCCGGCCGGGTCGCCCGGTGGCGCAGCCGCCGGGTCGAGTGCGCGGCCACCCGCAGGCGACGCCCGGCGTAGGGGACACCGCCGAACAGGAACCTGGCCGTGAGCGCCGCCCAGCTGCAGGTGGCGCGTTCGAGCACCCACACCGGGGCGAACAGCGGGGCCGTGGCGGGGAAGACCCGGCGGCCCCCGGCCCGGCGGCGTCCGATCTCCGCCAGGCCGGCGACCGCCGCCGCACCCGCAGCCACCAGTTCCGGGCGCCGTCGCCACAACGCCGCGCCCACGGCGGGCAGCACGGCCAGGAAGACCGCCATCCGCGCGGGCTGAGCGAGGTCGTCGTACGCCTGCCGGACGCGCTGCGACCAGAACCGCCGGGTGCCGGGCGGCAGGCGCCGGACGTACAGGTCGAGTGGGCACGCCTCCCGGCCGCCGTGGGCGCGGACGGTCCGGATGAGCTCCAGGTTCTCGAACAGCACGTCGCCGTCGTAGCCGCCCATCCGGGCGAAGAACGACCGGCGTACGCCGAAGGTCCCGGGATAGTCGGCGCCGAGGCCGCGGTTGAGCAGGGTGCGGGCGCTGTCCCAGCGGGCGTGCCAGGGGAGCGGGTGGAAGTGGTTCTGCGGGCGGACCAGGTCGGCGTTCTTCAGCAGGGCGCTCATCCGGCCGAGCGCCGCGATCTCGTAGCGCACGTCGTCGTCGGCGATGATCACGTGCTCGTTCCGGGCTCTGCGCATGCCGGTGAGCACTCCCGCCACCTTGCCGTTGGCCACGTGGATGTCGTCGTCGGGCCGCAGGTGTTCGGCGATCTCCCGCCACAGCCGGGCATGCCGTTCGAAGAGCGGCGACGGCGATCCGTCGACGACGACGATCCGGGCGTGCCGGGACAGCCTGCGGAGATAGGCGGTCAGTTCCTCCAGGCCGGTGTCGTCCTGCCAGCGCAGCGGCAGCACGTAGTCGATCGGCGGCGCGGGTTCCGGCTCGGATTCGGCCCCGACCTCGGCCTCGGATCCGGTCCCGGGCCCGCATTCGGGCTCGGTCTCGGATTCGGCCCCGGTTTCGGACTCGGATACGGGTTCGGGCGGGCACGTCGCCGGTCGGCCGGCCGGTGACCGCGGCGGAATGGGTCGCGGGAGCGGGCTTCCTCCCCGGTCCTGCGGCGGCCTTTCGAGCGGGGCCTGGGGATGCGCTCCGAGCGGCGCCTGGGGCGGGATCCCGAGTGGCTGCCTAAGGGAGGATCGCCCGGCCCGCCACCGGCCCAGCAGCCGTTCGGCGAAGATCCGGTCGAGGGCGAGCGCGCAGGCGGCGCCGTACAGGATGTCCCCGGTCAGGCCGGGATGCTCGGCGGCGAACGCGCCGCACATGTCGTGCGCGGCGATCTGCTCGTGCACGGCGTCGGCCTGCACGTGCTCCTCGAAGTAGCGGCGCGCGCCGGCGTCGCCGCCCAGCCGCCGCAGGCCCTGGCTGTAGCGGCGGTTGGGGGTCGAGGAGGTCATCTCGAACGCCGCGAGGTGCCCGAGGAGCGCGCCCCGGTGGCGGCGGTGCAACCCGAACAGCGACATGACGTTGCCGACCGCGAGCGTCGCTCCGGGAACGCTGTCCAGGTAGGCGCCGTAGGTGTCGTCGAGGCCGACCGCCCGCATGGTCGCGCGGAACAGTTCGGCGTGCATGCGCTCAGGGCTGCCCCCGCCGTACTCGTCGGCCTGGATCTCGACCAGTGCCGCCTTCGACCGGCCGAGCAGCCGCGGGATGCCCCATGTGTGCGGGTCGGCCTCCTTGAGCTGGTAGATGGACCGGTGGGCGACGAACTCGGCGAACCGGCCGAGATCGGCCCTGGTCCGCAGGTACGCGGAGAGTGAGGGACCCTGGTCGGCGGCGACCAGGGCCGCCAGGGCCCGGGGCACCTCCTCCGGCGCGGGCGCGGGCGGGCGGGGCACGAGCCGGGCCAGCTCGGCCTCGAACCACCTCTCCAGGCGTTCCCGCAGGGCCAGCACCGACGGGTGCCACTCCCAGCGGTCGTCGACGCCGTCGAAGCCCTGGTAGTGCAGCTCGTAACACACGTACAACGCGAGGTGGAGGTCCTCCTCGTCGCCGTACGCCTCGTCGGGAGGCGGGTCGAACAGGTGCGGCGGGTGGGTCAGCTCGCCGCGGAGCCGGTCGGTGATCGGGCCTCGTGGCGCGGGCAGGAGCATCAGCCCTCCAGGACGCGGTAGACGGACACGTGGGCGCGGCTGTCGTCGGTGAACGGCGTGCCCGACCAGTCGGCCCAGCGCCGTTCGCGCTCCATCCCGGCCAGCCGGGCCATGAGATCCAGCTCGCACGGCCAGGCGTAACGGTGGTTGGCCGGCAGCAGCCGCAGGCCGTCCGTGGTCATCCGCAGCTTCGTGGTGTGCATGAGCTGCTCGGCCGGGCACAGGCGGGCGGCCTCGACGACCACCTCCTCCTCGGCGACCGACAGCAGGCGCAGCGACGTCAGGTCGCGGAACGCCGCCGGGTCGGGCACCCACGCCTCGACCACGAACCTGCCGCCGGGCCGCAGATGGGCCGCCGCGTTGCGGAAGCACCGCACCTGCGCGTCCTGGGTGGGCAGCGCGAAGACGGTGTTGACGGCCAGCAGGACGAGCGAGAAGACGCCCTCGACCCGTGCCTCGGAGAAATCGCCCACGGTCACCGGGACGCGGTCGCCGCCCGGCTTGGCCCGCAGGATCTCCACCATCTCGGGGGAACCGTCGACGCCCGCCACGGGGATGCCCCGGGCGGCGAGGGGGAGCGCCAGCCTGCCGGTGCCGATGCCGAACTCCAGCACCGGACCTCCCCCGGCCAGCCGGGAGATCGTCTCGACCACGGGCTCGACGGGCAGGCGCCGCGCCGTGTCGTCGTAGATGTCCGCGATCGTCCGCCCGTACGCGGACGCGTCAAACCATTCCCCCACGTGTTTCCCCCCACGTGCCCCTCGGCCGTGCCGGTCGCACCGGCGGGCCGTCAGCCCCCGAGTTCGCGGGCCAGCGTGTCGAGCCGGTCGGCCAGTTCGTCGACCCGCCGGTCGTCGACGGGGCCGTCCCCCGTCTGGATCCGCAGGTCGCGGGTGCTGACGATCACGAGGCCCTCGGCCTGCGCCTCGGGCACGATCTCGCACCGTCCGCCGACCAGCACCAGCGTCGCGTCGGGCGACGGCGACTCCAGCAGGGCTCTGACCTCGTCCCGGCCGACGATCCTCATGACGACTCCTTCCGCCCCCCGGTCTCGTCCGCCTACCCTTTTGACCTGGTCATACACGTACGCAGACTCACGGGGTGTCCGTGGGCAGCAGCGTGCCGAGGGGGCCGAGATCGAGGTTGAGGTCGGAGGGGGACAGCCCGAACCGCTCGCACAGCTCGGTCATCGCCTCCTCCAGGCGCATCAGCGTCAGGCCCAGCGTCTCGATCTGCTCGTCGGACAGGTCGCCCTGGTCCATCCGCCGCACGCACTGCCGCTCCACAAGCTGGCGGATCAGCTCGACGAGCGTCAGCACGAGCCGGCTCAGGTCGCGCCGCACCGCCTCGGGATCGGTGTTGAGGCGCCAGGCGTCCGGCCCGGCGCGCGGGTTCCCGCTCCACTCCCCGGCGCCGGCTGTCCCGGGCACGGCGCCCATCCGCCACGGGCCCGCCCCGGCCTCACCACCCGTAGCCGTCATCGTCTCCCTCCCGTCGTTCCGCGCGGAGGTGGTCGGCCTCCCGCCCCCTTTCCGCGTACGGCTGACCGAGGGGATCGAAGGGCGCGTCGAAGGGCTCGGTGCCGCGTACGGAGCCGAGCAGCGCCCGCAGGGAGATGCGGACGAGGTCGATGTCGGCGATCGACAGCACGATGTCACCGGCGATCACCACGCCGCCGGCGAGCAGCCGGTCGAGGATGTCGACGAGCGCCACGCGCTCGGGCGGCAGACGGCCCTCGGCGGCGAGGACCCTGCCCGGCGACCGCTCCGGCGCGTACGGCGGCAGGCCGTCCGGGGTCACCGGACGCCTCCGTCCCGATCCGTCCCGAGGTCGATCATGGTGAAGGAGTACGGCGCCCACGGGCCGGTGATCTCGACGTCCAGGAACCGGTCGCGGTGGGCGGCGACCACGGCGGTGAACTCCTCCTCGTGCGCCGGGTCCACGAGATAGGCGCCGTTCAGCAGCATCGACTCGCTCCTTCCGGACAGGCGGGGATCCTGTGGCCGGTGGCGGCGGCTCGCCACGGCGAGCCGTCCCAGCTCGGCGTGCAGTTCTTCGGCCCGCTCGGCGGCCGCGCGCCACAGGTCCTCCCTGCCCCGCAGGCTCTCCTTACGGCGGCGGAGGTACGCCGCGCCGGGGCCACCGCCCTCGGGTTCGGCCGAGGCACGGGCCGGAGACGCCGCGGACCGCTCGGGGGGAGTGGTCGCGGGCTGGGCCGTCTCGCGGCGCAGGTAGGCCTTGACGCCCCACTCCCGGCGCCCCGCCACGTGGGCGAGGATCTCGGCGAAGTCGTCGTGCCGCCGGTCGAGCAGGTCGCGCACCTGGCCCTCGCCGGTGTAGACGGTCACGAGGCGCACAGGGGCCGTCGGCCCGGCGCCGGCCAGTGCCTCGACGACCGCGTGATGGGCGCGGGCGACGCCCTCCAGCCAGTCGAGGTCCTCCAGGTGCCGCCGCAGCGGCTCCTCGCCGAACTCGTCGAGCGGCACGTCGCTGACGTGGGCCACGAGCCCGCCCCGGGCGACCGGCCGCACCACGCCGCCCCCCACACCCCGCAGCCCCCCGCCTGCCGCGCCGCCCTGCAGGCCACCGCCTGCCGCGCCGCCCACCACGCCGCCTTCCTGGTCGTACGCCTCGCGGGCGGGCGTCACCGCGTACAGGTAGACGCCCTGTCCGGGGGACCCCGCCCCGCCCGTGCCGTCGGCGCGCGGTGCGTCCGCCGGGCCGGGCGGCGGCGGCCGGGTCACGTCGGCGGGAGCGTGGTCAGTCACGGTCGCGCTCCCGGTCGCGCGGAGTGTCGCGCGGGCGGGCGGGCCGCCGGGCGGCAGAGGTTCCGGTTTCCCCGCGGCTCGCGGACGCGGTGTCCGTGTGGCCGCCGGGGCGCTCGTACCGGCTCTCGCCCGGTTCCAGCTCCGCCCGGTCCTCCCAGGCGAGCAGGCGCTCCTCGACCGCGGTGAGGCGTTCGCGGAGGCGGCGGTTCTCCTCGACCAGTTCCCGGTCCTTGCCGCTGAGCCACGGGTCGCGTTCCCACCAGTCGATGCCGATCTCCCGGGCGGTGTCGACCGAGGCGATGACCAGCCGCAGCTTGATCGTCAGCAGCTCGATGTCCAGCAGGTTCACCCGGATGTCGCCCGCGATCACGATGCCCCGGTCGAGTACGCGCTCCAGGATGTCGCCCAGGTTGGTCGACTCCCGGGGCATGGCGGACGGCGGCGCGTACGACTCCCGCAGCACCGGACGCGAGCGGGGATCGGTCATACGCCACCGCCGAACGCGCCCGTGCCGCGCCGGTAGGTCCGGGTGCGGCGATAGGACAGGAGGTCGCCGTCGTCGTCGACCTGCACCTCGTAGGTCGACAGCATGTCGCTGGAGGACGGGATCCTGCGGTCCTCGACGACCTCGACGTCGACCACCCAGCCGTCCTCCAGGGGTTCCACCAGCGTGATCCCCTCGGTGTCCTTGGACGTCAGGTCGGCGATGTACCGCAGGCCGAGCCGACCGGCCGAGGCCGCGTTCAGCGGGCGCCGCCGGCGCGGCTCCTCCTCGCCGGCGTCCTCGTCGAAGCGGTCCTTCCGTCGCGGAGGCACGCGACGTCACCCTCTCCGCGTCCCGCTCATGAGGCGCAGGATCTCCTCCACGGCCTGGGCCTCCTCCTCTTCGGAGATCTGTCCCGAGCGCCTGGCCTCCTCGATCGCCTCCAGCCGCCGCCGCACCGCCGCCGGGTCCTTCAGCTCGTGCTCGACCTGCTGCTGGATCAGCTCGGCCAGCCGGATCACTCCGTGGACCGGGGCGAGCGGCCAGGTGAACAGCATGCTGACCAGTCCCACGGCGGCCTCCCTCCAGATGATGACGGGTCGGGCTGACGAGTCAGCTGACGACGAAGTCGTACGGCGCCATCGGCCCGAGCAGGCGGACCTCGACCCGGGCGCCCCACTCGCCGCGCAACTCCTCGACGGCCCGCTCGAAGTCGTTCCGGCGGTCGTTCTCCACGAGGAACGCCACGTGCGCGGCGTCGCGTTCGTGACTGGGCTCCCGGACGACCGCTCCCGCGGTGACGGGCTCGAACCGGTCGACGACCGCCTGCGTGTCGGCCTCCCGCTTGGCGGCGATGATGTGCGTGATCAGCTCGCCGAGCCGCATCCGTTCGCTCCGCGTCACCTCTTCGGGCAACTGCCTGATCCGGTCGCGCAGCTGTCTGGCCTCGGCGCTCTCCGACAGCACCTCGATGAGCACCGGCTGCTCGGCGTACCGCGCCTTGAGGACGAACTGCGCGCGGCCCTCGATCTGCTTCAGCGCCGCCGCGAACGAGTCGTGGTGCGGGGCCAGCAGTTCCTCCACGACCGCCTCCGGCGTGGTCATCACGGCGCCGAACCGCAGGGGGAGCACGGGGACCTCGGCGGCGACGTCGTCGAGAAGCTGCTCGTGGGCCACGAGGTCCTGCGCCCGGCCGAGCGGGCGGTCCACGTCGACGTCGCTCACCAGCGCGGCGATCTCGCCGTGCCGGACGATCCTGACCTTGGCCGGGGGATCGCCCACTCCGAGGGCGTCCTCGGTCATCTCGACGTCCTCGGGGAGGATGCCGTAGACGTAACATGCGACGTCCGGACGGGTCTCGGCGCGGTCGCCGGGTCCGGACTCCCTGATCGCGCGGGACATCTCAGTCCTCCTCCCGTCGCCGGCGGCGGGCCCGCGGGGCGGGTTCCTCCCCGTAGTTCGTCATGAGGTCCTGCAGCTTCTCCCCGGCCGCCTCCAGCACGCCCTGCGCGATGCCCTTGGACTTGCCGCGGGCGATGCTCTGCGGCGCCTCCGACAGGAGGTCGGGCAGGCCCTTCTGCTGTGAGGCGATGTCGAGCCGGTTGACCGCCTCCGCGAAGCGGAGATAGGTGTCGACACTCGCGACGACGACCCGCACGTCGATCGTCAGGATCTCGATCCCGACCAGTGACACCCGCACGTACGCGTCGATCACGAGGCCCTTGTCCAGGATCGTGTCGATGACGTCCGCCAGGCCGGATCCCGACGACCGGCCTGGCAGTCCGCCGCCGCCCCCCGCTGGTGGAACGGCTATCGTCATGGGCGTTTCCTCCTTTGTCGGGTGCCGTGGTCAGATGTCCCCGCGTGTCACTCCTGGGGCCGGCGGCGCCGGACCGGACGCCGTGCCGGCTGCTCGGGCTCGCCGGCCTCCTCGGCCCCGCGCTCCTGCTCGCCTTCGCCGCGCTCGGCCGCGCTCTCCGCACGCCGCCGTGCGGGCGTCCGGGCGCCACGCCGCGCGGGTTCGGCGGTCCGGGCTCCGCGCGTCCGGGTGGTCCGCCGTTCCTCGGGCTCCTGTTCCCCCGCTTCCCGCTCCGGCGCGCGTCGCCGTGTGACCACCCGGGCCCTGGCCCGTCCGCCCGCCTCGGCGCGAGCCGGAGCCCGCTCGCGCTCCTCCTCCTCTTCGGGTTCCTCCTCGCCCTCTTCCTCTTCTTCTTCCTCTTCGAGTTCCTCGGGGGCCTCTTCCTCTTCGGGCTCCTCCTCGGCGGCCTCTTCCGCGCCTTCTTCCGCGGCTTCTTCAGGGGCCTCCTCCGCCGCCTCGGCGGCCTCTTCGGGAGCCTCTTCGCGGGCCTCCTCGCCCTCTTCCTCTTCGCGCTCCTCGCGGAGGGCCGTCTCGTGGTCCTTGACGACCTTGCTGTCGCGGATCTCGCCCCGCCAGCCCTCGATCTCGTCGGCGTGCAGCAGGGTGTTGTTCATTACGTGCCGCCTGAAGTGCTTGAACTCCAGCCGGACCCGGCGGCCCTGGGCCCGCCACAGGTTGCCGATGCGTTCGAACAGGCCCTGCGGGTTGTACTCGATCACCAGCAGGACCCGGGTCATCTCGGGTGTGACCTCGTGGAAGGTGACCGAGCCGTCCGGCCAGCCCTTGGGTCCCTGCGACCGCCAGACGATCCTGCTGTCGGGGACCTGCTCGACGATGGTCGACTCCCATGTACGGTGCGACCACCAGACCTGGGCCTTCCACGCGAGCTTCTCGTCGGACTTCTGCTCGACCGTCTCGACCTTCTTCATGAAGCCCGGCCAGTCCTCGAACTGCGTCCACTGGTTGTAGACCACGCGGATGGGCGCGCCGACGTCGAGCGACTCGACGATGTTGGTGAGCTTCAGCTTCTTGCCCTTGCGGCCCTTGCCCTTGCCTCCGCCGCCGCCGAACAGGCCCTTGATCTTCTCCTTGCCGTACGCGAACAGGGCGGCGCGCACGGGGTGACTGCCGCCGCCACCGCCGCCCTCGGTCAGCGCCTCGGTGAGGGTGCCGAGCAGGCCGCCTCCGCCGGTGGCGCCGAGGCGGTCGGCGAGCGACCGCAGCAGCCCCTGGCCACCCTGGCCGCCGGTCAGCCTCTCGGTCAGGTTGCCGAGCACTCCGGGACCGCCGTTCCGCTGCCTGCCGGTGACCGCGTCGAACAGGCCGGAGCCACCCTGGTCCACGTATTCGGTGAGACGGCCGGCCATCCGGTCGACCCTTCCGGCCACACCGGACAGCGCGCGTTCCGCCGCGGCCGTCAGCAGGTTCTGGACCTCCTGGCCCAAGCGCTCGGTGGGGAGCGCGGTCTCTTCCGATTCCCGTGCCCGTTCCCGTGTCTCCTCGGTCATGGGCTCACCTCCGGGTCCGTGTCACGGGCCGTGCAGACCGGGCTCGGGGCCTGGGCCGCTCCTCGGGCTCGGGCTCGGGCTCGGGCTCCTCTTCCTCTTCCTCGTACGGCTCCTCCTCGTACTCCTCTTCCTCCTCGTAGGCCTCTTCGGGCTCGGGCTCGGCCCGGCGCGCCCGCCCGCGCCCCGGCCTGCGGCGGGGCTCCTCCGGGCGTTCCTCTTCCTCTTCCTCCGCGGCCCGGCCGCGCCCCCGGGGCTGCCGGAGCGCCTCCGCGCGTTCGTGCAGCTTGTCGCTGAGCGTGTCGATCTGCCGGCTGGTGGCGCGCCTGGCCGCGGCCTTGCCGATGTCCACCAGGTCGCCGCGGACCCGATCGGTGATCTTGCTGAAGTCGGGGGCGGCTCCGCCGAGGATCTTGGGCACCTGCTCCAGGAGGGCGCCGGCGGCTCCCTCTCCGCGCAGGCGGGCGGCGAGAATGGCCAGGGCGAGCACCAGCGCGAAGCGCAGCTTGTGATGCCGCCCCAGGTAGTAGCCCGCGATGACGGCCAGCGCCACCTTCAGTCCGTCTTTCATGATCGCGCCTCCTACTGGCCGGCCCGGAGCGCCGATGCCGGTCATGTCGCCCGTTTCGCCGCGCGGCGCTGCGATCCAATCGAACGGTATGAATGCCCCAGGGGGTGACACAAAAACTCAATCCATGACATAGCGGACAGTTTTGGCGAGCCATAACCCCTTCCTTAGGGCATGGGTCCCGGCTCTGCCCGGAGCTGTGCCCGGCTCCGTGGTCTTGGTGTGTTCGAGGATCTCCGATGACCCAACCTCGCCTCACCTCGCACGATTACTGTGCGCGAACCGGGTATTACGGCCGTGAATCGGCGGGAAGCGGCCATATCTGCCGCGCACGCGAAGCGGGGGAGTCCCATGACCGAGACCAGAACGTCGTCCGTGACCGCGGAGCAGGCCCCCGTCCGACCACACGGAGGCCAGGGCGGCTCCAGCCTGATGACCGAGCGCGGGCGCACCACCATCGCGGACGAGGTGGTCGCCAAGGTGGCCGGGATGGCCGCCCGTGAGATCGAAGGCGTCCACGAGTTCGGCGCCGGCGGGGTCCGCGCGTTCGGGGCCATCAAGGGCGCGCTCGGCGGGGAGGACGGCGTCACCAAAGGGGTGTCGGTCGAGGTGGGCGAGCGCCAGGCGGCCGCCGACATCCATCTCGTCGTCGAGTACGGCGTCGCGATCCCCGACCTCGCGCAGGCCGTACGGGGCAACGTGATCCGCGCGGTGGAGCGCATGTGCGGGCTGGAGGTCACCGAGGTGAACATCGCCGTCGACGACGTCCATCTCCCCCGGCAGGAGTCGTCGGCGCCCGCCGACGGGGAACCGCGGGTCCAGTGAACGCCGGCCCGGGCGACGCGGTCGCGAGCCGGGAAAGCGGCGACCGGGACGCGGCCGCCGTGCCCCAGCCACCGGCGGCGCGGCGGATCGCCGAACGCGTGCTGTCCTGCCCCGACGTCGCCGGCCTGTCCAGAGGACCGTTCGGCGCGGTGGCGACCTATCTCCCCGGCGACCTTGTCCCGGGCGTCGCCGTACGCGACGACGTGATCGAGGTACACGTCGTCGCGCGGTACGGCAGGCCGCTCCCGGAGGTCGCCGAACTGATCCGCGACGCGATCGGCGACCTCGCGGCGGGCCGCAGGACGGACGTCGCGATCGCCGACGTCGTCACAACCGACGGAAGGAAGGAATGATCATGCAGGGGTATCCGATCTGGGCCCTCGCAGGGCTGCTGTTCGGCACGGTGCTGGGGGTGGTCGGGGCCTTCGGCGGCCTCAACGCGTTCCTCATCGTCCTGGTCCTCGGCATCGCCGGGTTCTTGGTCGGCATGGTGCTCGAAGGCGGCGTACGCATGCCCCAGATGCACCCGAGACGGCAGTGAGCCTCCCGGCCGAGCGCGGCACGACGACGATCTCCGAGCGCGCGCTCACGAAGATCGTCGAGCGGGTGGTTGGCGAGGAGGAACACGTGACGGAGCCGCCGCACGTGTCGGCGTCCCTGAGCGGGATGGTCGCGGCGGTCCGCTGCGACGTCACCATCCGCTACCCGTCGCCGGTGCCGCGGGTGGCCGACGAGATCCGTGAGCGGGTCCGGCGGCGCGTCCGCGAACTCACCGGCGTCGCCGTGGAGAACGTGGACATCGAGGTCGTCGGGCTCGTGCCCGAGCAGAGGAGTGGCGATGAGCGAAGGCGGAGGCCGGTCTGAGAGGACCCGGCTCTTCGTGCCGGTGCGGGGGTTCGACGGCGCGGGAGCCGAACGGGCCTTCCGGCCCGGCCGGGGCCTGCCCGCCGTGGTCGCCGCGCTCGCGCTGCTGGCGATCGGCGTTCTGACCGCCGTCGAGGTGATCTCCGCGTTGCTCGGGCGTCCCGCCGGGCTGGTGCCGTACCAGCAGGTGGCCGGGTGGGCGAGGACCACGGCGTGGAACGACGACCGCGCGCTCGCGGCGGCCGCCGCGCTGGCCCTGATCGGGCTGGTGCTGGTGCTGATCGCGGCCGTGCCCGGGCGGGGACGGCTGGTCGCGCTGCGCACGGCCGACCCCGACCTGGTGGTCGGCGTGCCGCGCCGCGCGCTGGCGCGCGTGCTGACCGGCGCGGCCGGCCGCGTGGACGGCGTGCGGGCGGCGGGTGCGCGGGTGCGCGGATGGCACGCCGACGTGTCCGTCCGGACCGACCTGCGCGACACCGCCATCCTGCGGGAGCGCGTCCGCGCGGCGGCGGAGCGGGAGATCGCCCGGCTCGCCCCCGCTCACCCGATATCGCTGCGGGTCCGGGTCCACGGGCCCAGGTAGGCGTCCGAACCGACGACGCCGAAGGAGGCGGGACAGTGACGACGAAACCGTCCAAGGGAAACAGGACGGGCCTCACGCTGTTCGGGCTGGTCCTGCTGGCCGCGGGCGGCCTGGCGCTGGCGCGGGCGCTCGGGGCCTTCGGCGGCGACGCCGCGCGGCGGCCCGTGCTCGACGCGGGGACCACGTCCTTCGCGGCGACCACCCCGTGGTTCTGGCCGGTGGTGGCCGCGGCCGGCGTGGTGCTCGCGCTCCTGGGGCTGGCCTGGCTGCTCGCGCTGCTCCGGCTCGACCGGCCGCGGCGGCTGCGCCTGGAGTCGGGCGCCTCCGGCGTGACGGAGGTCGACGCCTACCCGGCGAGCGCGGCCCTGGCCGAGCAGGTCAGCGCGTACCCGGACGTGCGCAGGGCGCACGCCGTGCTGCGCGGCTCCTCCGACGACCCGCACCTCGACCTCGGGGTCTCCGCCGTCGCGCCGGCCGACCTCGGGGCGCTGGTCACCCGGCTGCACGAGGAGGCCGTCCCCGGCCTGCGCACCACCCTCGGGCTGCGCCGCCTCCCGACACTCGTCCGCTTGCGCCTCGCCTCCGGCCGCCGTACGCGGGTGGTCCACTGACGGACAAAGTGACAGAGGTGTAGGTGAAAGTTTCACCTACCGTCACAGCGTTGTGGCTGGTTGCGGTTTCGTCCAGTTTGTCGACCAAATCAACTCATGTTGCGGTCCATGGTCAAGTGTCTATGGTCCGGGTCATGAGGATGCGAATGATCACGGCGAGCCTCGCCATGCTCGGCTCCGTCGCCGCGTCGCTCGTCGTCGGTCAGACGGCGCATGCGGACACGGTGATCTGCGACAAGTACGGCAGTACGACCGTCCAGAACGGGAAGTACGTCGTCATCAACAACGTGTGGGGCAGCAGCGCCACCCAGTGCATCAACGTCACGAACAACGGCTTCACGGTGACGCAGGCACAGCACAACAACACGGGCGGCACCCCGGCGGCCTACCCGGCCATCTACGCCGGCTGCCACTACGCCAACTGCTCCACCAACAGCGGCCTGCCTCTCCAGGCGAGCAACAGCCAGTTCAACACGGTGCAGACCAGCGTCAGCATGAGCTACCCGGGCTCCGGGATCTACGACGCGGCGTACGACATCTGGTTCGATCCCACGCCCCGCAAGGACGGCCAGAACACCGGCGCCGAGATCATGGTGTGGCTCAACCACACCGGGTCCGTGCAGCCCGTCGGATCCCGCGTCGGCACCGCCAACATCGCCGGCGCCACCTGGGACGTCTGGTTCGGCAACATCGGCTGGAACGTCATCTCCTACGTGCGGACCTCGCCGACGAACTCGATCAGCTTCGCGGTGCGCAACTTCTACGACGACACCGTGAACCGGGGCTACGGCCAGCGGTCGTGGTACCTCACCAGCGTCCAGGCCGGATTCGAGCCCTGGGTGGGCGGCGCCGGCCTCGCCGTGAACAACTTCTCCTACAGCATCGGCGGCTCCGTCCCGAGCTCCACGCCGACCTCGACGCCGACGACGTCGCCGAGCAACCCGGGCAACGGCGGCGGCTGCAAGGTGAAGTACACGAAGAACGAGTGGCAGGGCGGCTTCACCGCCGACGTCACCGTCACCCCCTCCAGCGCGGTGAACAACTGGACCGTGGGCTTCAACTTCCCGAACGGCCAGAAGATCACCAGTGGCTGGAACGCCACCGTGACCCAGAACGGGTCCTCGGTCACCGCGAAGAACCTGTCGTACAACGGCTCGGTCGGCGCGGGCGGCAGCATCTCGTTCGGCTTCCAGGGCACCTGGAGCGGCTCGAACGGCAACCCGACCGGCTTCACGCTGAACGGCACCGCCTGCACCAACGCCTGACCCCGCTGAACGCCTGACACCCCCCTGAGAAGGAGCGCCGCCGGAGGCACGTCCCCTCCGGCGGCGCTCCGTTTCCACGGGCGTTCCGGGTACGCCGGACCGGCGGGGCGGCTGAAACCTCAACCCTGCCGTCAGTGGGGTAGAAAAGTGCGACCGAAAGTGACATGTCTGTCGCGCCGGGGGCTGTGGCCAAGTGGAGATACTCCAGTCAGGAGCCGGACCGCTGGAACGGTCCCGGCCCCTGCGGGTCCCCCAACCCCGCGAAAGGAACCCGGCAGAGGAGCCCTCATGTTTCCGCCCCCCACGCGCTCGCTCGCGGCGTCGGCCGCGTCGCTGGTGAGCGCGGCCACGCTGGCGGTCACGCCGGCGTCCCCGGTGGCCGCCGCGCCCGTCGCCGCGGCCCCGGTCTCCGCGGCCCCCAGCGCCGTGACCCCGGGCGCCGCGACGCGGGCGGCCGCGCCCGTGGCGACCCTGGTCGGCGTGCGCGCCTCGCACCACCCCGGCCTGGACCGGGTCGTCTTCGAGTTCCGCGGCCCGCTCCCGGCGCGGCGGAGCGCCGGCTACGTGTCCCGGCTGATCGCCGACGGCTCGGGCGACACCATCCCGGTGGCCGGTGACGCGATCCTCGGCCTGCGCTTCGAGCGCGCGGTCGGCCACGACGGGAGCGGCGCCTCCACCCACGGCCCCGCCCGCGAGACGTTCGCGCTGCCCGAGGTGATCCAGGTCGTCAGAGCCGGCGACTTCGAGGCGGTGCTCACGTTCGGCATCGGCCTGGCGCGCAAGGCGCCCTACCGCGTCTACACGCTCACCCGTCCGAGCCGGGTGGTCGTGGACATCAAGGCGCCGCGCCGCACCGTGCCGGTGGGCGTCCACTTCCTCGACTCCCGCCGCTACGACGCGGGGCGGGAGCCGTACACCAGGGCGGTGCGGCGGCCGGTGGCGCCGCCGTCCCTCGCGCGCGGGGCGCTCCAGCGGCTGTTCGCCGGGCCGACCCGGGCGGAGTACGCCGCCGGGCTGCGCTTCGTCGCCTCGGGAGCCACCGGCTTCCGGTCCGTGGTCGTCCGCGGCGGGGTCGCCCACGTGCGGCTCACCGGCGCGGTCGGCAGCGGCGGGTCGGCGTTCACCGTCGCCGACGAGATCACGCCCACGCTCAAGCGGCTGCCCGGCATCCACTGGGTGAAGATCTACGACGCCAGGGGCCGCACCCAGCACCCGGCGGGCCGCTCCGACTCCGTCCCGGAGAGCCTGGAGCCCTGACCGGATCGTACGGAGGGGAGGGCCGGGGACGACCCGGCCCTCCCCTTTCCATGACCGCATCCTTACCCCTGAGAAGGACGCGGAGCTGAAACTTTCGGACGTCTGTCAAGTCGTCCGATGCCATTATGGCTGTTAGAAAGGCGATTTGTCACCTCGTATTGACCGGCGAGTGAAGGATTCATAGGGTACGTCCACGGAAAGTTAGGGCAATATATCGAAACATTTCGGATGCTCGGGTGAGCGCAGTCTTGCTCGAGGATCCGGACGTCCCGCTCCGTACCCCCCACCGGAGGACCTTCCTCATGCCGCACAGACTCGCCGCCTCAGTCGCCGCCTCACTGGCCGCCGCCGGGCTCGTCACCGCGATGGCGGCGACGCCGGCCTCCGCCGGCCCCGACCGGCACGACGACACGACGCTGGGCCGGCTGGCCGCGGACACCCACCGCTACTTCGGTTCGGCGACCGACAACCCCGAGTTCTCGGACGCGGCGTACCTCGGCATCCTCGGCAGCGAGTTCAACTCCACCACCGCGGGCAACGCGCTGAAGTGGTACGCCACCGAGCCGCAGCAGGGCGTGTTCGACTTCACCCAGGGCGACCAGGTGCTCGATTTCGCCCGCAGGCACCACATGTCGTTCCGGGCGCACACCCTGGTCTGGCACAACCAGCTGCCCGACTGGCTGAACAACGGCACCTTCACCGCCGACCAGCTCCGGGCGATCCTCAAGAAGCACATCACGACCGTGGCCCGCCACTACAAGGGCAAGGTCTACTCGTGGGACGTCGTGAACGAGGCGTTCAACGAGGACGGCACCTACCGCGACACGATCTTCTATCGGACGCTCGGCCCCGGATACATCGCCGACGCGCTGCGCTGGGCGCGCGAGGCCGACCCGCACGCGAAGCTCTACCTGAACGACTACAACATCGAGGCGATCGGGCCGAAGAGCGACGCGTACTACGCCCTCGTGAAGTCGCTCAGGGCCCAGCACGTGCCGATCGACGGCGTCGGCTTCCAGGGACACCTCGCACTGCAGTACGGCTATCCGGACACGCTCCAGCAGAACCTGCGCCGCTTCGCGGACCTCGGCCTGGACGTGGCCATCACCGAACTGGACATCCGCATGTACCTTCCGGCCGACGCGACCAAGCTCGCCACCCAGGCCGACTGGTACGCCAGGGTCACCAAGGCCTGCCTCGCCGTCCGCCGCTGCGTCGGCATCACCGTCTGGGACTACACCGACAAGTACTCCTGGATCCCCGCCGTCTTCCAGGGTGAGGGCGCGGCGCTGCCGTACGACGAGAACCTCCAGCCCAAGCCCGCGTACACCGCGATCCGGGACGCCCTGCGGAGCGCGGGACGGCACTGACCCCTCCGCACGGTTCCGGCCCTTCCGGTACGACGGTGCCCGCGCTCGGGGGTGCGGGCACCGTCCCGGGTCGAACGTGTCGACTGCGTGAGCGGGCCGCTACGTACGTATTTCCGATTGGTAATCGCGCTGTAACTTTCCGTGTCGAGCATCGGGCGAGGAGGTCACACAGACGCGAGAGGAAACATATGCCGTCCATCTTCGATCAGATCGGCGGATCGGCCGCGGTCTCGGCCGTGGTCGACGAGTTCTACACGCGGGTCGTCGCCGATCCGATGCTGCGGGGATACTTCGCGGACGTCGACATGGACAAGCTGAAGGCGCACCAGCGCAGCTTCGTCGCCGCGGCGCTCGGCGGCCCGCAGGAGTACCGGGGCAAGTCGATGGACGTGGCGCACGCCGGGCTCGGCATCAACGCCGAGGAGTTCGACCAGGTGGTCGTCCACCTGGCCGGCGCGCTGGAGTCGTGCGGGGTGGACGGGGAGACGATCGGCGCCATCGCCGGGGCCCTCGCCCCGCTGAAGGACCAGGTCGTGCAGAGCCAGGCCGTCGCCTGATCCGTTCCCCGGCACGCCAGGACTAGTAGGTTAAAGTAACCTAGGTTATGTTGGACGCGTGTACTCCGACATAATGATCCTGCGCGGCCTGCTCACCGCGCCGAAGCACGGTTACGAGATCAAGAAGTACATGGAGCGCCTCACGGGCGGTCTTCTCAACAACAACACGCTCTATCCCGCGCTGCGCCGCTTCGAGCAGCGCGGGGAGATCGAGAAGATCGCCGAGGAGGTGGCACCCGGCCGTCCCCAGCGCACCGTCTACCGGATCACCGGCAAGGGGCGGGAACGCCTGCTGGCGCTGCTGCGCACCGCCGATCCCCAGGTACTCGTGAAGGACGAGGAGTTCCAGGTCAGGGTCGGCCTGTTCGACCTGCTGCCCGTCGCCGACCGGCGCAGGATCGTCGAGGTCAGGCGGGAGCGCGTCGAGCACGAGCTGGCCCTGCAGGAGGAGCTGGCCGCCGCCGCCGGGCACGCGCCCTGGGGCGAGCGCGTCCTCGCCTTCACCGTCGAACGGCTCCGGCTGGAGCTGCTCTGGCTGGCCGAGCTGGAGGCGGTGCTGGAGGAGACGGCGCCGGAGGAGAAGGCGCTGGAGGACGAGGGGTGACCGCCGCCGCGGGCGTGACACCCACCCGCCTCATGTCGGCCGGTCTCGTCGCGGGGCCGGTGCTCTCGATGATCGACTCGTCGGTGGTCAACCTCGCGGTGCCGGATCTCGTCCGCGAGCTGGGCCGCCCGCTGGAGGTCGTCCAGTGGACGGTGAGCGGCTATCTGCTCGCCCTGGCGATCGGCCTGGCCGCCACGTCGTACCTGGCCAGGCGCTTCGGCCTGGTGCCGACGTACGCCGGGAGCCTGGCCCTGTTCACGGTCTCCTCCGCCGCGTGCGCGCTCAGCGCGGACGCCGGCATGCTGATCTGCTTCCGGGTCGTGCAGGGCCTCGCCGGGGCGCCCCTGGTTCCGCTGGCGATCGGCCTGCTCATCGGACAGGGAGGCGCCACCGAGGGGGCGGACGGCCGGGTGCCGCTCACCGCCGGTCTCGCGTTCTTCGCCGCGCCCGCGCTGGGCGTCTCCCTGGGTGGCCTGCTGATCGGCGCGTACGGCTGGCGCTCCGTCTTCCTGGTCAACCTGCCGGTCGGGCTGCTCGCCCTGCCCGGCGCGCTGGCGGCCCGCCGGGCCGGTCTCGGCACGCGGGGCGACCGCGCCGTACGGCCGGACCTGCCCGGGCTGGTCCTGCTGGCGGCCGGGCTCGGCCTGACCACCTACGGAGTGGAGCGGGCGGCGGCGCACGGGTGGGCCACCCCCTCCTGGCCGGCCGGCCTGGCGCTCCTGGCCGCCTACGTGCTGTGGGCGCGCCGCCGGCCGCAGGCCGCTCTGACGCTCGACCTGGCCCGGGATCCCGTACGGGCGCTCACCCTCGCCCTGTGCGCGGTGTCGAGCATCGTGCTGTTCGCCGTGCTGTTCCTCGCGCCGCTGTATCTCCAGACGATCCAGCACCACACCGGCCTCGTCACCGGGCTCGCGCTCCTGCCGCAGGGGCTGGCGATGGGAGTGTCGGCCGCCGCGGGCACCAGGGTCGCCGAGCGCTTCTCGGTGCGGTTCGTGGTGGTGGCCGGCATGGTGTTCCTCGCGGCCACGACCGGTCTCATGGCGCTGCTGTCGGCCGCTACGCCCGTCTGGCTGACCACGCTCCTGCTCTGCGGGCGCGGCCTGGCGATCGGGTTCACCAGCCAGCCCCTGGTCGTCTCGCTGCTGGGCGGGCTGCCGCCCGAGCGCGTCCCCGACGCGAACACCCTGTTCAGCGTCGTGCAGCGGCTGGCCGGGTCGTTCGGGATCGCGCTGCTGGTGACGTTCCTCACCACCCACGGCGCGGCCGCCGGGTCCGCGCTCACGGGCTTCCGGGAGACCATGCTGGTCCTCGCCGCGACGGCGCTGCTCGGCGCTCTCGGCGCGGCGCTGCTGCGGCGGCCGGCGGAGCGGGCGCCCCTGGTCAGAGGACCAGTTTCAGCTCCGGGCGGTGATTCGGGAGGCCGATGAGCTCGCGCACCCGAGCCGGCGGCCAGGCGAGCTCCCGCGCGAGCGCGGGCACGGTCAGCCGGGCCTCGGCCGCCGCCATCTCGAAGGCCCGGGCGAGCAGCACGGGCTGCTCGCCGGGGTAGCCCGACACCGGCTCCGCCGCGAAGCCCGGCTGGTCGCGCAGCGCGGCGAGCCGCTGCCAGGCCCGGCCGGCCGCCGAGTCGGAGAGCAGCCCGACCTCCCGGCACCGGTAGAGCAGCGAGTCGACCGACACCCCCCAGACGCGGCGCAGCTCGGCCAGCCGCCGCAGGTCGGCCCGGGCGGGCAGGCTCGGCCCGATGCTGTCGCGCGGCGTCAGGAACTCGGCGGCGAAGGAGTCGGCCTCGCGTTCCTGCTGGCTGTCCCCGGCCGCCGCGTCGCCGTGCAGGACGAGGTGGCCCAGTTCGTGGGCGGCGGTGAAGCGGTGCCGGTAGACGTCGTCGAAGCGGTTGGGCGTCAGGACGACGATGGGCCGGGGCAGGCTGGAGGTGGAGAAGGCGTCGACCGTGACCGCGTCCTCGTCGGCCCGGGGAAAGACGACGACGATCCCCCGCGACTCCATGTGCCGCACCAGGTGGCTGACCGGCCCGGCGCCGAGGCCCCAGTGGGCCCGCAGCGCGCGGGCCGCGCCCACGGGATCGCGGGGCAGGGCGGTGCCGGAGTCGACCTCGCCCCCGGCGAAACCCGGCAGGTCGACGAAGGGCAGCCGCACCCGCTTCTCCAGCGCGTACGTCAGCTCCCAGACCTGCTCGACGAAGGCCACGGCCTTGGCCCGCTGGTAGGCCCGGGTGGAGCGCAGGCTGCGGAAGTGCGCCATCGAGCCGTCGAGCTTGCCGTGCGGGCGGCCCGGCAGGAAGAACGCCGCCGGCACGGCGAGCACCTCGGCGAGGAGCGGGACCAGGTCGGGACGCGGCCGGGTGACCCCGGCCTCGTACTGGCCGACCGCGGCGGGCGACACGCCCACGCGCTCGGCCACCTCCTTCTTGGTCAGCGCGGCGAGCCGCCTGGCCTGGGTGAGCCGCGTCCCGTCGAAGGCGTCCGCCACCGCCTGCGGGCTGGGCTCGCGAGAGGCGCCGCCCTCGCCCGGCTCCCCGTCCGGCTGCCCCTCGACCAGGCGCGGTCGCCTACCGTCCTTCATCGGCGACGTCCGGCGCCTCCGCCGGCGCCTCGCTCTCCCGCGGCAGGGCCGCCGCGCGCTCGTACGGCGAGCGGGCGTTCATCTCGGGGGCGGGCATCGCGCCCCCGGAGAAGACGGGCGGCGTCTCGATGGACAACGTCCCGGCGGGCAGGGTTGCCGCGAGGGCGGCCCCGGCGAGGGGGATCTCCTCATAGTGGTGCCAGCGCAGGTTGCCGGTGCGGTCGAGCAGCTCGGCCTCGCCCCACCACGCGTCGAGCAGCCCGGCCCCGGCGTTGCACGCGTACGCGATGAGCACCAGGCGGGTGCCTTCGGGCAGCTGCGTCAGCGCCCGGGCGGCCGGAGTGACCGGTTCGGGCATGCCGTCCTCGACGCCACCCAGCGTCAGCTGCTCGGTCCAGGGCCGGGGGCCGAACCGGGTGAACAACGCCTGGACCAGCCCCGACGGCCTGCCGTCGCCGATCCGGGCGTTCACGACGCCGACCGACCGGTCCTTCGCATAGCGGAAGGGGAAGAGCAGGTTGCCGCCGAGGACGACGAGCTCGTGCTGGGAGCCCGGCGGCTTGACGATCTCGACGTCGGCCATGTCCGCGAACGCGCGGGCCAGCGCCTCGAACTTGCGCGACATCATCGTGAAGCCGAAGGGATGCAGATGCCGGGTCCGCGCCGTCTGCTGGGCGTCCCGGGCGTTCTCCAGGGCGATCGCCAGTGCCTCGGCCACGCCGCGGCGGATCTGCCCGGCGCGTGGCCCGAACGTCTCCAGGGCCCAGGTCGACAGCATCGGCCACCTCCGGTGCGCTTCGGCCGGCGACCGGCGCACACCGGAGCCGCTTTATTTTCCAACATCATAGACCCGCCGACGCTTCACACGTCACATCCGACACACCTCTCCTGACTTATCGTGAGATATGGGGGAGATCCTGGTCGGCACGGCGTCGTGGACCGACAAGACGCTGCTGGAGTCCGGGTGGTATCCGCCCGGCGTCACGACACCAGAGGAACGCCTGCGCCACTACGCGGGCGAGTTTCCGCTGGTGGAGGTCGACTCGACCTACTACGCGCCGCCCGCCGAGGCCACCGTGAGGCTGTGGGCCGCGCGCACGCCCCCGGGGTTCGTCTTCGACGTCAAGGCGTTCTCCCTGCTCACGCAGCACCCGACCCGCCCGGCCGCGCTGCCGAAGGACCTGCGGCCGAGCGGCGCCGGCAAGAACCTGTACGCCCGCGACCTCGATCCGCGGATCGTCGAGCAGGTCTGGGAGCGGTTCCTCAGCGCCCTGCTGCCGCTGCGGGACGCGGGCAAGCTCGGGGCGGTGCTCTTCCAGTTCCCCCGGTGGTTCCCGATCGGCCGGGCGAACAAGCACTACATCCTGGAGTGCAAGCGGCGCTGCGAACCGCTCCGGATCTCCGTGGAGTTCCGCAACCACACCTGGATGAGCGAGGAGAACCGGGCCGAGACCCTCGACTTCCTCCGGTCGTACGGGCTGCCGTACGTGTGCGTGGACATGCCGCAGGGCTATCCCGACTCGGTTCCGCCGGTCGTCGCGGCCACCTCCGACCTGGAGGTCGTGCGCTTCCACGGGCACAGCGACAAGTGGACCAGCCACGACGTCCACGAGCGCTTCGGCTACCACTACTCGCCGGAGGAGCTGGAGCGGTGGGCGCCGAGGCTGCGTGATCTGGGTGCCGAGGCGGCCACCACGCACGTGCTGATGAACAACTGCTACCGCGACTACGCGCAGACCAACGCCCGGCAACTCGCCGCCGTGCTGGCGGGCATGCCGGACTGCGAGGTCCGCCCCCGGCCGCCTCGGTGAGGCGCGTGGCCGGAGCCCGCGCGCCCGGCCCCGCGCGCCTCGGCCCGCCCCGCCCGCCCGGGGGCTCGGAGGGCTCGTCGCGGCACCGGTCCGTCGCCCGCCCGTACACCGTGATTTCGCTGCCGAACTATCTCCAGATATGACAGGATCCGGCCTGTTCCACCGATATACCGGCGGCATCGCGAGGGAGCGGGACGAATGCGGGAATTGCCGGAACGGATCACCTGCGACCGCCGCGCGTGACGGGCCCCGCCGTGCCGCGACGCCCCCTCGACCCCGGTGACCCCGAGCGGATCGGCGACCACCGCCTCGTCGGCGTGCTCGGCGAGGGCGGCCAGGGCACGGTCTACCTCGCGCAGGACGCGTCGGGCGGCCAGGTCGCGATCAAGCTGCTGCACGCCAGGGAGGCCGCGGACGCCACGAGCCGCCGCCGCTTCCTCCGGGAGGCGGAGACGGCGCGCGGGCTCGCCCTCTTCTGCACCGCCCGCGTGCTCGACGCCGGGTCCCACCACGGACGGCCGTACATCGTCACCGAGTACATTCCCGGGCCCTCGCTGGCGACGGCGGTCGCCGGGGACGGCCCGCGCACGGGCAGCGGGCTGCACCGCCTCGCCGTCGCCACGCTGACGTCCCTCGCCGCGATCCACCGGGCCGGGATCGTGCACCGCGACTTCAAGCCCGGCAACGTGATCCTCGGTCCCGAGGGGCCCGTGGTCATCGACTTCGGCATCGCGAGCGCCGCCGACCACACCGTCAGCGGCGGCGCCATGGCGGGCACGCCCGCCTTCATCGCCCCCGAGCAGCTCGCCGGGCAGCGGCCCGGCCCCGCCTCCGACGTCTTCAGCTGGGCCGTGACGATCGCGTACGCCGCGACCGGGCGCCTGCCGTTCGGCGGGCCGACCGTTCCGGCCATTCTGATGGCCATCTCGGCGCACGAGCCCGACCTGTCCGGCGTGCCCGCCGACTTCCGGCCGCTGCTGGAGGCGTGCCTGGCGAAGGACCCCGCCGCCCGGCCGGCCGCCTCCGCCCTGCTGCGCGCCCTCACCGGCGACGACGCGGTCACGGCCGCCACGCAGGCGTCCACCACCTCGGCGTTCACCACAGCACCGTTCACCCAGGCACCGGCCGATCCGGCCCGTACGGTCGTCTCCGGCGCGATCCCGGCGGCCGCGGACACGGGCGACCCGCCGCGGCGGCGGTGGCTCGTCGGCCTCGCGGCGGGCGTGACGGCCGTGCTCGTCGTGGGCGGGGTCCTCCTGTACGCATCCCGAGGCGGCGGGGCGGGTCCCCAGGGCGGGAGCCTGCTCTACGGCGACGACTTCGGCGACCGGGGCAACTGGGACGGCTACACCTTCGACCCGGACGCGACCGGCGACCAGCGCACGACGCACGGCTACGAGATCGAGCGCGGCGTCTACACGCTCCGCGCCGACGGCACCGAGCCGGACAACGTCGCGCTGTCGCCCGTACCCGCCAAGACCGACGCGGCGGCGGGGCGCGACGTGCTGGTCGGCGTGACGGCCGAGCCGCGGGACGCTCCCGGGCAGGGCGGCTTCGGGCTCGTGTGCCGGTGGGACGAGGACGTTCCCAACGGCTACGCGTTCCTGCTCGGCCTCGACGGCACCGCCCGCGTCGTGCGCCGGTCCGAGGGCCTGGACCTCGACGTCGTGCCGCCGGTGAAGGCGGCCGCGCCGCGCGCCGGGCACGCGGTGCGCCTCCAGGCCTCCTGCCGGGGCTCCCGGCTGACGTTCTGGGTCGACGGCACGCGTGCTCTCGACGCCGAGGACGCCCATCCTCTGCCTGCGGGCCCGCACAGCCAGGCGGGGGTCCTCGCCCGCGTGCCCGAGGCCGGAGGCGGCACGGTCACCGTCTCGTTCGACGACTTCAGCGTGCGCAAGGCGGGCTAAAGTCACCTGAATGGCGGCGAACCCCTCTCGGCTGGCATGGCTGGACGCGTTGCGCGGAGTCGCCGCGCTGGGAGTGGCACTGCACCACGGGGCCTGGACCTTCGTCCCGGAGTTCTGGGCGAAAGTGGACGGCGCCGTCGACGTCGGCACCTGGGGCGTCTTCGCGTTCTTCCTGGTCAGCGGATACATCATCCCGGCTTCCCTGGAACGGCGCGGCGACCTGCGGGCCTTCTGGACCGGCCGGGCCTTCCGGCTGCTGCCCCTGCTGCTCACCGCGCTCGCCCTCGCGCTGCTCCTCGCGTATGCCGGCGCGTTCGTGCCGTCACCCGACCTGAACCGGCGTCCACTGGCGCTCGTCGCCCTCGGCAACCTCACGATGCTGCAGGAACTGCTCGGCCTGCCCGCCGTGATCAACGTGATGTGGACGCTCTCCTACGAGATGGCGTTCTACCTGATGGTCGCCGGGCTGTTCGCCGTACGGCAGGCACACCGGCCGGCGCCGATCGCCGTCGTCCTGGCGCTCGCCGCGGTGCCCCTCGGCCTGCTGCTGCCGCGTGCGACGATCAACGGCCGTGCGGGCGCCGCCGCTCTGGTCCTCGCCGTCGCGGTCGTGCTGGCCATCGCGGCGTCCGCGGGGCCGTACGGCGCCGTCCGCAGGGCGGCGGCGGTCATCGGGGGCCTCCTCGGTCTGGCGCTGGTCGTGCTGGGCAGCCGAGGCGGCGCCGGACAGGGGCTGGTCATCGCGGCGGCGATGTTCGCCGGGACGGCCGTCTACCGGGCCGAGCGCGGAGCGATCCGGTGGCGTACGGCCGCGGTGGCCGTGCTGGCCGTCCTGGCCTGCACGGTGGTCGCCGAGCACGATCCCACGCACACGGTGGCGATCGCGCTCGCGGCGGCCTGTTTCCTGGCCGCCTTCGCGCTGCGGGGCCGGGCGTTCCCCCGGTGGCTCACCCACCTCGGAGTGATCAGCTTCTCGCTCTACCTGTTACATCCGCTCCTGCTGCGGATCGCGCCGAACCTGCCGCTGTTCCTCCTCGCCACGGTGGCGCTCGGCCACGTGACCTACCGCCTCGTGGAGGCCCCGGGCCAGCGCCTCGGCCGCCGCCTTTCCGGCCGGAGCGACGCCCACGACGACGCGCGGGGTCCTACGGTCGGGGGATGGGCAAGATCCTGATCGGTACGGCCTCCTGGACCGACAAGTCGCTTCTCGCGTCCGGCTGGTATCCCCCCGAGGCGTCCACACCCGAGACCCGGCTCGGTTACTACGCCGGCCGGTTCCCCCTGGTCGAGGTGGACGCCACCTACTACAACCCGCCCGCCCGGCGTACGGCCGAGCTGTGGCGGGACCGCACGCCCAAGGGCTTCACCTTCAACGTCAAGGCGTTCTCGCTGCTCACCGGGCATCCGACCCGGCCCTCGGCGCTCTACAAGGACCTGCGGGCCGCGCTGGGGGAGCCCAGGCGCACGCTCTACGCGCGCGACCTTCCCCCCGAGGCCGTCGAGGAGGTGTGGCGGCGCTTCCTCTCCGCGCTGGAGCCGCTGCACGAGGCGGGAAAGCTGGGCGCGGTGCTGTTCCAGTTCCCCCAGTGGTTCCCGCCCGGCAGTGCCAACCGCCGCTACATCCTCGAATGCCGGGACCGCTGCCTGCCGATGCGGGTGTGCGTCGAGTTCCGCAACGCGGCGTGGATGACCCCCGACGCGCGGGACGAGACCCTCGGCTTCCTGGCGGACAACGACCTGCCGTACGTCGGAGTGGACATGCCGCAGGGGTATCCGTCGTCGATCCCGCCCGTGCTCGCGGCCACCTCCGACCTCGCGGTCGTCCGCCTGCACGGTCACTCGGAGAAGTGGACGAGCCGCGTCATCGAGGAGCGCTTCGGCTACCTCTACTCGGAGGACGAGCTCCGGAGCTGGGCGGACCGGATCGCGGGCCTGGCCGGCCAGGCGGTGACCACCCACGTGCTGCACAACAACTGCTGCGCCGACAACGCCCAGCGCAACGCCGAGCGGCTGACCGAGCTGCTGGGGCGGCTCGGCGCCGACGTCGCCGGCCCGGATCCCGTGCCGCCGCGTTAATCCGTTGCAGCGGGCGAAACGCCGTTGACAGGGTTCTCGGCATGCTTCAGACATACTCCGCCCATGACGGAACTACCCTGGCCTATCGCGTGTCCGGAGCGGGTGATCCCGTGGTCTGCCTGCCCGGCGGCCCGATGCAGAGCGCCGACTACCTCGGCGAACTCGGCGGCCTGCCGGCGTACCGGCGCCTGCTCATGCTCGATCCCCGGGGCGCCGGCCGGTCCGCGGCACCGCAGGACGTCTCCTCCTACCGCTGCGACCGGCTCGTCGACGACGTCGAGGCGCTGCGCGAACATCTCGGCGCCGACCGGATCGACCTGCTCGCGCACTGCGCCGGCGCGAACCTCGCGACGCTGTACGCCGCCCGGCACCCCGGACGGGTACGCAGGCTCGCCCTGATCACTCCGAGCACCAGGGCCGTCGGCATCGAGGCCACGGGGGAGTCGCGGCTCGCGACCGCCCGGCTGCGCCGGGACGAGCCGTGGTTCGGCGACGCGTTCGCGGCCCTTGAGGCGATCGTGGCCGGTGCCGCCGCCGCCGACGACTGGAAGCGCGTCGACCCCTTCTTCTACGGGCGTTGGGACGCCGCCGCCCGGGCCCATCAGGCGGCCCAGGAGGGCCGGCGGAACGAGGAGGCCGCCGCGGTCTTCGGCGCCCCGGGCGCGTTCGACCCGCCGGCCACCCGCGCCGCGCTGGGCGCGTTCACCGCTCCGGTGCTGCTGCTCGCCGGGGAGGTCGACCTGAACACGCCGCCGGGCGTCGTCGCCGAGTTCGCCGCGCTGTTCCCGCACGCCGAGTTCGTCGTCCAGCCGGGGGCGGGGCACTTCCCGTGGCTCGACGACGCCCGCCGTTTCACGACGACGACGGCGGAGTTCCTCACCCGGCCCTGACGCGCCGCTCCGAGCCGTCCCGGGTCCGGGGCCTACGGGTGCGGCCTCGCCGGCCGTGCCCGCGATCCTGTGCCGAAGAGCATCCGTGACCCGATGTTTGGCGAAAAGGTCGGATAACCGGTCGTCATTATTGTGACGTTCTATCTTTGGGAATGGCCTCTTGGACCTCTCGGACTCTCGTGGAATGGTCGGAGGACTGAAACTTTCACCTTGGGTGACAACCGCCGGTCTTCGCCGCGGTCCATCGTTCCACTTCAACACGGTCGACAGTCGCGCGGGAGGCGTGCCCGGGGTCCGGCTGATTGACTGATGCCGCGCGCCGGGATTGGCTCAGCAGCACACCACCACCATGAACGGAGCCGCGTCCGTGACCGGCCGGTAAATGTTAACGCTAACAAAGACACGGATATGCACCGACTCCCAACAGGTGGCCTGATCGTCCGCGGCGATGACGCCGCGGAGAACACGCGCATCTCGGAGAATGGGAGAACACCTGTGCGAAATGTCAGCTCATTACGTCGGCGCCTGAAGCTCTCGGCCGCCGCCGTCGCCGCCCTTCTGGTGGCCGGCGCCGGTGTGGCAGGGACGCACGCCGCCTCGGCGGCCGCGGCCGGATGCCAGGTCACCTACACGGTGTCCAGCGAATGGCCGGGCGGATTCGGCGCAAGCGTCAAGGTCGACAACCTCGGTGACCCGATCAACGGCTGGAGGCTGACCTGGTCCTTCCCCGCCGGGCAGACCATCACCCAGCTGTGGAACGGCACCTACACCCAGTCGGGCTCCCAGGTCACGGTCACGAACGTCTCGTACAACGGCGGCATCCCCAGCGGTGGCAGCACCGAGTTCGGGTTCAACGGAGCCTTCAGCGGCTCGAACCCGAAGCCGGCGAGCTTCGCCCTGAACGGCGTGACCTGCACCGGCGGCGTCAGCTCTCCGTCCCCCGGCGGCTCGCCCTCGGCGTCCCCTTCGGCGTCTCCCTCGGCCTCGCCTTCAACGTCGCCCTCGGCACCGGCGGGCAACCGGCCGTGTGACATCTACGCCGCCGGCGGCACCCCCTGCGTCGCGGCGCACAGCACGACCCGCGCCCTTTACGGCAGTTACAACGGCCCGCTCTACCAGGTGCGCCGTTCCTCGGACAACACCACCAGGGACATCGGCGTGCTGAGCGCGGGCGGCGCCGCCAACGCCGCCGCGCAGGACTCGTTCTGCGCGAACACGACCTGCCTGATCACGATCATCTACGACCAGTCGGGCCGCAACAACCGCCTCACCCAGGCGCCTCCCGGAGGCTTCTCCGGCCCGGCCGCGGGCGGCTACGACAACCTCGCGACCGCGACCAAGGCGCCGACCACGGTCTACGGCAGCAAGGCGTACGGCGTCTACGTCGATCCCGGCGTCGGCTACCGCAACAACGCCACCAACGGCATCGCCAAGGGCGACCAGCCCGAGGGCATGTACGCCATCTTCGACGGCACCCACTACAACGGCGGCTGCTGCTTCGACTACGGCAACGCCGAGACCAACAGCCGCGACAACGGCAACGGCACGATGGAGGCCATCTACTTCGGCAACATCAAGGTCTGGGGCTACGGCGCCGGCAACGGCCCGTGGATCATGGCCGACCTGGAGAACGGCCTGTTCTCCGGCGTCAACCAGAAGTACAACGCTGACGACCCCACCATCAGCCACCGCTACCTGACCGCGATCATCAAGGGTGAGCCGAACCACTGGGCCATCCGCGGCGGCAACGCCCAGTCGGGCGGCCTCGGCACGTTCTACGACGGCAAGCGTCCCAACGTCTCGGGCTACAACCCGATGAAGAAGGAAGGCGCGATCATCCTCGGCATCGGGGGTGACAACAGCCACGGTGCGGCCGGCACCTTCTACGAGGGTGTGATGACCTCCGGCTACCCGTCGAACGCCACCGAGGACGCGGTGCAGGCGAACATCGTCGCCGCCGGATACCGGTAGGTCGCACACCGGTAATTCAGACAAAGGCAGGCCGGACCCAGCGGATCCGCAAGCCGGAAGACCGAGCCGCCCCTTGCACCACCGGGGGCGGCTCTCCGCTTTGTGGGTGTACACGCATTCCGGATGCGGCCGGTCGCGCCGCCGCGCCTGCCCGCATGACGCGTGGTGGAGGCCGCCGAGGCGCACAACCGGGCTGCCGGGCACGAACTCGACGGGTTCCTGTCACTCGCGCACGGGTCCCTGCCGGTCGAGCCGCCGCTGACGACCTTCCCGGACTCGCACCGGGTCTGGGACGAGATGAGCGGCCTGCTTCCCGGCCTGTTCGGCCGGCCGACCTCGGCACGCCCGTCGTCATGTTCGCGACCGGTTCCGGGATCGCGGCGTTCCTGGGGTTCGTCGCCGCGCGCACCGGACCGGGTGAGAACCGGCTCTATTCAGGGATCCGTACGCCGGAGGAGTTCGCGGAGCGCGCCGACCTGGACGCGGCGGCGGCCGCGGGCCGGTTGAGACTCTCCGTGGCGTTCTCCCGCGCCGACGCCGCGATCGGCTTCGACGGCCGGCGCCACGTCGTCCGGCACGGACGGCGGCGCCGGGTGGGGCGTGGTGCTCACCGAGGAGGGCCGGCCTCGCCGCCATGTCCGCGCGGCCGGACACCGGGCTGGTGCGCAACCGCTTCCCGATTGACGTCCGGCCGCTGCCGAGGGCCCCTGGTCGTGGGGCTTCCGGCTCAGCCGCCCAGCTTGCCCCCGGCGACCACGTCGATCGCGACCCGGTAGAAGCTGGAGATCGAGTCGCCGCCCTCCGTGCCGTTACGGAACTGCTTGCGCACCTTCGCGAAGGGGTAGGCCAGGCAGCCGTTCGGGAAACGCACGCCCCAGCCGTTGTCGTCGCTGTAGTGCCAGGCGCCGCCGGCCGCCGCGAGCAGGCAGGCCCCCAGGAACGAGCCCAGCACGCCGGTCAGGCCCTCCACGTCGTCGGGGTCGAAGCCGGGGCGACTGCGCTGACGGTCGATGAAGCCCTCGACCCAGGCGACGGAATCCTCGTTCAGTCCGAACGGCACGTCGCTGAGCGGGCCGAGCTTCTCGATCGCGAACGCCACGTTGGCCTCGATCTTCTCCATGCTCATGCCGGAATGGTGACACGGACCGGATAGCCGATCATCGGAATTTCTCGCGGATGACGAGAGCTCACCGGTCGCCTGCGCCCCTGCGGACACCGGCTCGACGCCCACACGGCGGGGCCTGCACCGCCGCCCGAGCGGCGTACGGCACGGGACCGGAGATCAGGAAAGGAGGGGTTCCTGGCAGAGGATCCGCCGTGTGCCATAGACTGAATGTCATTCAGATCCCTTGTTCACGCGGATCGGCTGGACCTGGTTGGGGGGCACATGGCGAAGCCCGGTGCGACGGCGAGAAAGCGGGAGGCGTCGCCCCGAGGGGGTGAAGACCCCGAGACGCTCATCGATCTCGACAACCCGAGGTTGCAGACCGAGGCGGCCCGCAGCCTGGCCGAAGCGGCCCGCGAGCTTTTCGCCAAGAAGGGTTTCTCCGCGACCAGTGTGAGCGATATCACCGACCGCGCGGGCATGAGTGTCGGGTCGCTTTATTATCACTACGGCAGCAAGACCAACGTTTACGTGGCCATGTGGCTGGAGTATCAACGCAGCCAGGAGGCCCGGGCCAGGGAAACGGTCATCGCCGTGCGGGCCGCCGGGGTCACCAACGGGCTCCGGTTGTTCCTCGCGGGGACCCGCGCCTACCTGCTCGGCGCGTGGGAGCACCGTGACGTGGTGCGACTCGTCGCGGACGGGGACACCCCGCCGGGGTTCGGGCTGCGTATGCGCCGTATCAACCAGGACTGGTTCCGGCAGAATTCCACACTGCTGCGCGACAGCGCGAACGCCCCGGGACACGACGACCCGCTGGCCGTCCGCGCGATCGTCGCGATCGTGACCGACGCCATGGGCGGGATATGCCGGGAGGTCGCCGCCTGTGCCACCCGCGAGGAGGCCGAGGAATTGGTGGCCCGTGCCATCGATGTCTTCGCCCGGCTGGCGAACTCGCCGGTGGAGAATCAGTTCCGGCCCCAAACCCAGCAGCCTTCGGCGTACGGCGTATCGGTCGGCGACGCCGGCTGGTGAGGGCCGCCGAACCCGGTACGGCCATTTGTTCGCCGGAACAGCCAGGGCAGTGGCGCGCCAAGAATAACTGGATAAATCAGGATAAAGTGGAAAGTTTGACCACGAGGTCCGGAACCGGATTCACAAAGGCGCCCGCCCGGCCGGAGCCGGGCCGGTGATCCGCGGGTTCCTCACCGGCCCGTAGCGGTGCGCGGGGCTCAGCCCGCGACGGAGTCGCCCTTGACGGATTTGATGAGGAGTTGGGCGACGTCGACGACCTCGATGGAGTCCTTGGCCTGGCCGGCGTTCTTCTTCTCGTTGATCGCGTCGCCGAGCATGACGAGGCAGAACGGGCATGCGGTGGAG
>NZ_VYTZ01000022.1:0-82559 GCF_008728085.1 Microbispora cellulosiformans
CCGCCGCCCGCTCGGCCTCACCCCGACGCGAAAACCCCAACCGCGCCCGCTCATGACCCAGATAAATGTTCTCGGCCACACTCAACCCGTCCACCAGGTCAAGCTCCTGATAGATCGTGGCGATGCCGAGGGCCATGGCCGCGGTGGGCGGCGCCAGCCGTACGGGGGCTCCGTCGAGCAGCACCTCGCCCTCGTCCGGCGAGTGCGCGCCGG
The DNA here is from genome assembly GCF_008728085.1 of Microbispora cellulosiformans. Classification (NCBI taxonomy): domain Bacteria; kingdom Bacillati; phylum Actinomycetota; class Actinomycetes; order Streptosporangiales; family Streptosporangiaceae; genus Microbispora; species Microbispora cellulosiformans. The sequence continues at coordinate 214 of NZ_VYTZ01000022.1, forward strand.
AGAGGGTTTTGATCAGGGTGGACTTACCGGCGCCGTTCTGGCCGAGCAGGCAGTGCACCTCGCCGGCTCTCACTTCCAGATCGACGCCGTCCAGCGCGCGCACGCCGGGGAACTGCTTGACGATCCCCCTCATCTGCAGCAGGGGGTGCTCGTCTCCCATGGGGTCTCCCAACGATGGTCAGTTGGCGGAGTAGACGTGATCACTGATCAGTCGGGTGGCGCCGATGACACCCGCGGTCTCTCCGAGTTCGGAAAGCACGATCGGCAGGTTGCCGGTGGCGAGCGGCAGCGACCGGCGATAGACGACGCTTCTGATCTCCGCGAGCAGCACGTGGCCCAGCTTGGCCACGCCTCCCGCGATGATCACCAGGCCGGGGTTGAAGAAGCTGACCAGGCTGGCCAGGACCTGGCCCACCCGGCGTCCGCCGTCGCGGATCAGCCCGATCGCCCCGGCGTCGCCCTGCGCCGCCGCGGCCCCCACGTCCTCGGCCGTCAGCGTGCCCGCGACCGCGAGCCGTTCGGCCAGGTACGGCGAGCCGCCCGAGCGGGCCACCTCGACCGCTTCCCTGGCCAGCGCCGCCCCGCCGAAATAGGCCTCCAGGCAGCCGGAGTTGCCACAGGAGCAGACCGGGCCGAGGTCGTCCACCCGGATATGGCCGATGTCGCCGGCGCTGCCGGACACACCGCGGTAGATCTTGCCGTCCACCACGATGCCGCAGCCGATGCCGGTGCCGATCTTCACGAGCAGGAAGTCGCCGACACTCCGGGCGAGACCGGTGTGCAGCTCTCCCAGAGCCATGATGTTGACGTCGTTGTCCACCATCGTGGGACAGCACAGGGCCTGGCCGATCGTCTCCCGCACGGGGTAACGGTCCCAGCCGGGCATGATCGGCGGTACGACCGGGACGCCCTCGGCGAAACTCACCGGCCCGGGGACACCTATCCCCGCTCCGGTCAGCTCGTCGTACAGGCCGTCCCTGTGCAGCTTGCCGAGCAGGTCGATCGCCCGGTCGAGCACCGCCGCGGGGCCCTGCCTGATGTCGCAGGGCTCGCTGAGGTGGCCGAGCACCTTCAGCTCCCCGTCGGTCACCGCGACGTCGATCGAGGTGGCGCCGACGTCGATGCCGGCGAAGCGGGTGGCCTGCGACAGCCGTACACGGCCCGAACGCCGGCCGCCGCGCGAGGCGGCGAGCCCGTCCGGCTCGGCCAGACCCAGCTCGACGAGCCGGTCCAGCTCCACGTTGAGCTTCGAGCGCGACAGATCCACCACGTCGCCGAGCTCGGCGCGGGAGCGCCCGCCGTCCCTCAGCAAGCGCAGAAGCGCGGCCTGATGGACGTTCTCCGGCCTGATGGTCGTCCGTTTCACCTACGCCTCCGCGTCCACGTGATTGGCTGGAAACGTACCCCTTTTCCCCACAACAGGGAAGACCTTTTACCGATCTGATGCATTCTTTCGCTGAATCCAACAAAAGTCAGGACGGGGAGCGGAACAGGGTAAGAGAAGAGACGGAGTCGAGGAGGGCGGATGCTGGGGTTGCCAGAGCGGGTACGCGGCTGCCTGTTCGACATGGACGGCGTGCTCACGCGTACGGCGCGGGTGCACGCGGCGGCGTGGAAGGAGATGTTCGACGCGTTCCTGCACGACCGGGCGCTCGCCACCGGCACGCCGTTCGTCCCCTTCGACGAGACCGGCGACTACGACCGGTACGTCGACGGCAGGAAGCGCCTGGACGGCACGCGGGAGTTCCTCCGCTCCCGGGACATCACCCTGCCGGAGGGCGAGCCGGACGACCCACCGGGCATGCCCACGCTCAACGGCCTGAGCAACCGGAAGAACGCACTGGTCCAGGCGGTCCTCGACCGGCAGGGCGTCGAGGTCTTCGAAGGCTCGGTGCGTTATCTGCGCGCGGTCGGCGAGGCGGGCCTGCGCCGGGCGGTCGTCTCCTCCAGCGCCAACACCGCCCGCGTGCTGGCCGCCGCCGGGCTCGCCGAGATGTTCGACGCGCGGATCGACGGTGTGGTGGCGGCCGAGCGCGGCCTGGCCGGCAAGCCGGCCCCCGACATGTTCCTCGCCGCCGCCGAGGCGCTGGGGATCCCGCCGGACGCGGCGGCGGTCTTCGAGGACGCGCTGGCGGGGGTCGCCGCCGGCCGCGCGGGCGGCTTCGCCTGGGTGGTGGGCGTGGACCGCGCGAACCAGGCCCGGGCCCTGCGGGACAACGGCGCCGACGCGGTGGTGAGCGACCTCGCCGACCTGCTGGACGAGCAACCGGACCAGCGACCGGACGAGCGATGATCAGGCATCCCGCCTTCACCACCGAGCCGTGGTCGGTCCGCGAGTGCCGCCTGCACACCGACGTGCTCGCGCAGACCGAGTCGGTGTTCGCGCTCTCCAACGGGCACATCGGGCTGCGCGGCAACCTCGACGAGGGCGAGCCGTACGGGCTGCCCGGCACCTACCTCAACTCCTTCTACGAACTGCGCCCCCTGCCGTACGCGGAGGCGGGCTACGGCTACCCCGAGTCGGGGCAGACGGTGGTCAACGTGACCAACGGCAAGCTGATCCGGCTGCTCGTGGACGACGAGCCGTTCGACGTGCGGTACGGCACCCTCCACTCGCACGAGCGGCTCCTCGACCTGCGGGCCGGGACGCTCATCCGCACGGTCCGCTGGAGCTCTCCCGCCGGGGCGGAGATCCGGATGCGCTCCACCCGGCTCGTGTCGTACACCCACCGGGCCGTGGCCGCGATCCGCTACGAGGTGGAGCCGGTGGACCAGCCGGTCAACGTGGTCGTCCAGTCGGAACTGGTGGCCAACGAGACCGTCCCCACGGCGGCCGCCGACCCCCGCGCCGCCGCCGCCCTGGAGGCGCCACTGGTGCTGGAGGAGAACACGGCCGGCCGCGACGGCGTGTGCGTCATGGTCCACTCCACCCGGGCCAGCCGGCTGCGGGTCGCCGCCGCGATGCGTCACGAGGTCGACGGCCCCGAGGGCACCCGGGTCGACTCCGACGGCGGCGGCAACGTCAGCCGGGTGACGGTCGCCACCCGGCTGAAGCCCGGAGAGCGGCTGCGGCTGGACAAGTTCTTCGCCTACGGCTGGTCGGCCAAGCGCTCCCGGCCCGCGATGCACGACCAGGTGGTTGCCGCGCTGGCCGCGGCGCGGCTCACCGGCTGGGACGGCCTGTGCGCCGAGCAGCGCGCCTTCCTCGACGACTACTGGGCGGGCGCGGACGTCGAGGTCGAGGGCGACGCCGAGGTGCAGCAGGCCGTACGCTTCGGGCTGTTCCACCTGCTCCAGGCGGGCGCCCGGCTGGAGCGGCGGCCCATTCCCGGCAAGGGTCTGACCGGCTCCGGCTACGACGGGCACGCGTTCTGGGACACCGAGAGCTTCGTGCTGCCGGTCGCCACGTACACCTATCCCAGGGCGGCCCGCGACGCGCTGGAGTGGCGCGCGTCCATCCTCCCGCTCGCCGAGGCGCGGGCGGAACTGCTCGGGCTGGGCGGGGCGGCGTTTCCCTGGCGCACGATCAACGGCGAGGAGTGCTCGGGATACTGGCCCGCGGGCACCGCGGCCTTCCACGTCAACGCCGACATCGCCGACGCGGTGACACGGTACGTCGACGCGACCGAGGACACCGCGTTCGAGCGGGACGTCGGCCTGCCGCTGCTGGTCGCGACCGCGCGCCTGTGGTGCGCGCTCGGCCACCACGACGCCGAGGGCCGCTACCGCATCGACGGGGTGACCGGCCCGGACGAGTACAGCGCGGTCTCCGACAACAACCTCTACACGAACCTCATGGCCCGCCGGAACCTGCGCGCCGCCACCGCCGCGACCGTCCGCCATCTCGACCGGGCCGGGCAGCTCGGCGTCACCCTGGAGGAGACCGCGATGTGGCGCGACGCCGCCGCCGCGATGTACCTCCCGTACGACGAGCGGCTGGGGGTCCACGCGCAGAGCGAGGGCTACACCGGGCACGCGGTGTGGGACTTCGAGAACACCCGGCCCGACCGGTATCCGCTGCTGCTGCACTTCCCCTACTTCGACCTCTACCGCAAGCAGGTGGTCAAACAGGCCGATCTCGTGCTGGCCATGCACCTGTGCGGCGAGGCGTTCACGCCGGAGCAGAAGGCCCGCAACTTCGCCTACTACGAGGCGCTGACGGTGCGGGACTCCTCGCTGTCGGCCGCCACCCAGGCCGTGCTCGCCGCCGAGGTCGGTCAGCTCGGGCTCGCCTACGCCTATCTCGGGGAGGCGGCGCTCATCGACCTGCGCGACCTGCAGCACAACACCCGCGACGGCGTCCACATGGCATCGCTGGCCGGGGCGTGGATCGCGCTGGTGGCGGGGTTCGGCGGCATGCGCGCGGGCGAGGGGCGGTTGTGCTTCGCCCCCCGCCTGCCCTCGGGGATCACCCGGCTCACCTTCCGGATGCGCTACCGCGGACGCCTGCTGCGGGTCGACGTCACGTCCGAGGGCACGACGTACCGGCTGCTGCACGGCTCGCCGGTCACGCTGGCGCACCACGGGGAGAACCTGACGCTCGGCGCGCGGCCGCAGTCCCGGAGCAACCCGCCGCCGCCCTTTCCCGAACTGGGGATCACGCAGCCGCCCGGCCGTGAGCCGCCGCCCCGGCGCCCGGTGGTTCCCTGAGGCGACATCCCCGGGTGATATCCCCGTTCGGGCAGGCCACGGCGGCCCGGCGGCGTACAGTGAGCGTGCTCGTGAACGTTCCTCAGTTCCTGTCCCGAACTGGGCGCGGATCGGCGACTCCCCTCTCACCGCGCGGTCACGCCCGAGCGAACCCGCTGGAGGCACGCATGTCCTCGTCCGCTCCCCTGCGCGTGATCCAGTGGGCCACGGGCGCGGTCGGTGGACGCGCCCTGCGCAGCGTGATCACGCGCCCGGAGTTCGAGCTCGCCGGGGTGCTCGTCTACGACCGGGACAAGGTGGGCCGGGACGCCGGCGAACTGGTGGGGCTCGGGCCCGTCGGGGTCGCCTGCACCGACGACGCCGAACGGATGCTCGCCACCGAGGCCGACTGCGTGCTGCACATGCCACTGCCCGCGTCCTACTTCGGCGGCGATCCCGGGACCGACGCCGAGACCATCTGCGCGCTGCTCGGCTCGGGCAAGAACGTCGTCACCACCACCGGCTTCGTCTATCCCCGCGCGTACGGCCCGGGGCTGGTGGACCGCCTCGAGGCGGCCTGCGCCCGGGGCGGGACGTCCCTCCACGGCACGGGCATCAACCCGGGCTTCATGAGCGACCTGCTGCCCCTGGCGCTGACCGGGCTGTCGGACCGGCTCGACCACATCTACGTCCGGGAGTGCTCGGACTACCGGGGTCATCCCTCCCCGCACATCGCCGCCGACCTGATGGGCTTCGGCCGGGAGCCCGACGACTACAGCACGTCCGTCCGGCCGTTCCGCGCCTTCCAGCGCGCGCTGTTCGGCGAGAGCGTCCAGCTTGTCGCCGCCGCGCTGGACGTACCGCTGGACGAGGTGGAGGAGACCGACGAGTACCTGCTCGCGACCGAGGACTTCGACATCGCGGCGGGAGAGGTGCGCAAGGGCACGATCTGCGCGTCCCGCTGGGTGTTCACCGGACTGGCGCGCGGCCGGCCGTTCATCACGGTCGAGTGCGTCTACAAGGCCGACGGCCGCCGGGTGCCGCAGTGGGGCGACCTCGGTTTCACCATGCACGTCCAGGGACGGCCCGGCATGGCGGTCACGATCGACGACATGACCCAGGGGCTGGCCGGGGCGGCGGCCCACGCGGTCAACTCGATCGCCGCCGTGTGCGCGGCCCCGCCGGGCATCCGCACGCTCCTCGACCTTCCACTCGCCACCGGCCGGGGAGCCGTACGGCTGGCCTGACGGGCCGTGCCCGCTCCGCTGTCGGGGGCGGCTCAGAAGGGCGTTTCCGTACGGCTCAGTCGGCGGGGTACCAGCGGTCGGGTTCGCCGGGCACTCGGGTGACCTGGCCGCGATGTTCCAGCCAGACCAGGTGGGCGAGGGTCTCGCCGTTGGCCGTCCTGCGCATGTGCGTGGGGATCGTCTCCCACGGGCGCGACCAGCTCAGCCGGGTGGCGATGTCCCAGCAGGCGGGGCCGTCGCCGTCCGCGACGACCCGCCGTATCTCCGCGAGCCGCTCCTCGTGGTGCGCGATGACGTGGTCCACCCGGGCGTCCAGTTCCAGGAAACGGTACTCGTGGGCGGGCAGCACCTCCTCCACGTCGAGCTTGCCCACCGCGCGCAGCGCGTCGAGATAGTCGGCCAGCGGGTTGGGCGGCGACTGCGGGTGCACCGCGACCATCGGCGTGATCCTCGCCAGCACGTGGTCGCCGGAGAACAGCAGCCTGCGCTCCGGCTCGGCGAAGCACAGGTGGCCGGGCGAGTGGCCGGGGGTCCACACCGCCCGGAGGTCCCAGCCGGGCAGATCGAGCCGGTCGCCGTCCTCGATGAGCCGGTCGGGCGCCGCCATCGTCACGAACTGGCGCAGCATGACCGACGCGCCCGCGAGTTCCTGCGCCGTCAGGTCCGGCACGCCGCAGCGGAGCAGCAGCGCGCGCTCCTGCTCGACGAGACCGTCGATCGCCGAGTCGTCGTAGCGGCCTCGGATGAGGCGGGCGTCGGCCGGGTGCAGCCCGATCCAGGCCCCCGAGACCTCCCGTACGCGCCCGGCCAGGCCGTAGTGGTCGGGGTGGATGTGCGTGACCAGCACGGCCTTCACGTCCGTGATCTCGTATCCGGCCGTCCCGAGCCCCGCCACGAGCGCGGCGTACGCCTCGCCGGTGTTCCATCCGGCGTCGATGATGACCACTCCATCGGGGACTTCGAGCGCGTAGACCAGGACGTAGCGCAAGGGGTTGATCGGGATCGGGACGGGGATCGACCACAACCCCGGACGCACCCGCTCGACCTCCGGCAGCCCGCCGCCACGCCACGCCGCGCGCTGCGCCTCGTTCGCCGCCGTCACGCTCTCCTTGCTCACCGGTCCACGCCCCTCTCACAGCTCCGCTGCCCGATTGTGCCGCGCTGAACCGAATGTCGTTCTACCGGGTCCCGTACGCGGAAGACCTCCTGCTCCACGCCGGGGACGCCGGCAACCCCCGTGCTTCGCGAAGCCGCCCCTTCGCGGAAATGAAAGTTTCAGCGACGCGCTTCCCCGACCACCGGTCACGCGGGCAGGACCGCGGCCGTCGTTGACTCCCCTGGAAATCCGGCGGAAACATCAGTGCCGCTCCTCTTTGGGAGCGCTCCCACACCACCGCTCCCACATACGACTCTCCACCATCACCCCCTCGCGGACATCCCGAGGACCACCCCGAGGACCACTGTGCTCAGAAGAATCGGCATTCTCGCCGTGGCGGCACTGGCCGCGGCCAGCCTGACCGGCGCGCCTCCCGTCACGGCGGACGAGGGCCCGGAACAGATCCCCAACGGCACGTTCGACACCACCGCCGACCCGTGGTGGCACACCTCGAACCTGGACTTCGAGCTGTCCGGCGGCCGGCTCTGCACGAACGTCCCCGGCGGGACGGTCAATCCCTGGGACGCGATCATCGGCGTCAACGACATCCCGCTGGTGAAGGACGAGTCCTACGCGTTCAGCTTCTTCGCCACCGCCGACCCGGCGAAGGTCGCCAGGGCGTTCGTCCAGCTGCCTACGGATCCGTACACCCAGTACGTGGCGGCGGCCCCCGAGGTCAGCGTCTCGGGCAACACCTACAGCTACACGTTCACCTCGCCGGTCGACCTGCCGAACGCCCAGGTCGTCTTCCAGATCGGCGGCAGCGCGACGCCGTGGCGCTTCTGCGTCGACAACGTCTCGCTCAAGGGCGGCGCGCCGCCGGACGTCTACAAGCCCGACACCGGTCCCCGGGTGCGGGTGAACCAGGTGGCCTACCTGCCCAAGGGCCCCAAGAACGCCACCGTGGTCACGGACGCCACCGGCGCGCTGCCCTGGCAGCTCAAGAACTCCGCCGGGACCGTGGTCGCGCACGGCACGACGACACCGCGCGGCGTGGACGCCAGCTCCGGGCAGAACGTCCACTCGATCGACTTCGGCTCGTACGTCAAGGCGGGCACGGGCTACACGCTCACCGCCGACGGTGAGACCAGCCGGCCGTTCGACATCAAGCCGGACGCGTACGCCGACCTCAAGCTCGACGCGCTGAAGTTCTACTACACCCAGCGCAGCGGCATCGCGATCGACGACGCGCTGCGGCCCGGGTACGGCCGTCCCGCCGGTCACGTGGACGTGGCTCCCAACCAGGGCGACAAGAACGTCCCCTGCCAGCCGGGCGTCTGCGACTACCGCCTCGACGTGTCCGGCGGCTGGTACGACGCGGGCGACCACGGCAAGTACGTGGTCAACGGCGGCATCTCGGTCGCCCAGCTCATGAGCGAGTTCGAGCGGACCAAGAACGCCTCGACCGCCAAGCCCATCGGCAGCCTGAACATCCCCGAGAGCGGCGACGCCGTTCCCGACGTGCTCGACGAGGCCCGCTGGGAGCAGGAGTTCCTGCTGAAGATGCAGCGGTCCGACGGCATGGTCCACCACAAGATCCACGACGAGAACTGGACCGGCCTGCCGCTGCTGCCGCACCTGGACCCGCAGAAGCGCGAGCTGCACCCGGTCAGCACGGCCGCGACGCTGAACCTCGCCGCGACCGCCGCCCAGGCGGCCCGGATCTTCGCGCCGTACGACGCCGCGTTCGCCGCGAAGAACCTGGCGGCGGCGAAGAAGGCGTGGACGGCGGCCAAGGCGAACCCGAACCTGCTCGCCTCCCCCTCCGACGGCGTCGGCGGCGGCACCTACGACGACGCCAACGTCAGCGACGAGTTCTACTGGGCGGCGGCCGAGCTCTACATCACCACCGGTGACAAGGAGTACAAGGACTACGTCCTCGCCTCGCCGGTCCACACGGCCGACATCTGGAAGACGGGCGCCATGGACTGGGGCAACGTCGCGGCGCTCGGCCGCCTCGACCTGGCGACCGTGCCCAACGCCCTGCCCGGCCGCAGCGAGGTACGCGCCTCGGTCGTGGCCGGCGCGGACAAGTACCTCGCCACGCTGAAGGCCCACCCGTACGGCCTGCCGTACGACGCGGCGTCCTACGACTGGGGATCGAACAGCATCGTCCTCAACAACATGGTGGTCATGGCCACGGCCTATGACATCACCGGCGACCTGAAGTATCGCGACGGCGTGCTGCAGGGCGTCGACTACATCCTCGGCCGCAACGCGCTCAACCAGTCGTACGTGACCGGCTACGGCGAGGTGGCGTCGAAGAACCAGCACAGCAGGTGGTACGCCCACTCGCTGGACACCTCGCTGCCGAACCCGCCGCGCGGCACGCTCGCGGGCGGCCCCAACTCCAGCATCCAGGACCCGGTGGCCCAGGCGAAGCTGAGGGGCTGCGTGGCGCAGTTCTGCTACATCGACGACATCGGCTCGTGGGCGACCAACGAGCTGACGATCAACTGGAACTCGCCGATGTCGTGGATCTCGGCGTTCATCGCCGACCAGGGCGACGGCACGGTCAAGGCCCCCGGCACGTGCAAGGTCACCTACACCACGCACGGGTCCTGGCCGACCGGTTTCACCACCCAGATCACGCTCGTGAACACCGGTACGAAGGCCATCGACGGCTGGAAGCTCCGGTGGTCCTTCCTGGGCGGGCAGAAGGTCGACCACGGCTGGAGCGCCGACTTCTCGCAGGATGCGGCCACCGTGACCGCCTCCAACCAGGCGTGGAACAAGACTCTCTACCCGGGCCAGACGGTCGTCCTCGGCTTCAACGGCCAGTCGCCGGCGCCGGGGGCCAACCCCACGCCTGACCTGTTCACCCTGAACGGCGCCGCCTGCTCCTCCTGAGCAGTCCGATCAGGCTGATCAGCCTGATCAGCACGTCGCCGTGACCCACGACCCCGGCCGCCGCCTCAGCAGAGGCGGCGGCCGGTTCCATTCCGGCGAGGCCGGCGGACCCGGGCACTACGCTGTGGGGCGTGATCGACGACATCTGGGTGGACGACGCCGTCACGGCGCTGCGTCCGGACTTCGCCGTCCTGGTCGTGTGCGCGTACGGCCTGCGTAACGGCCCCTCCGACGACCGCTCGCGGGAGTGGCTGGCCGACGCGGCGGCCGGCGCCGTGCCGCCGGACGACGAGAGGATCGAGGCGTGGCGCTCGGCGTACCGCGCCTTCGGGGCCAAGCCCCAGCGGACCCGCCCGTCGGTGGACGCGCTCGTCCGCCGCCTGCCGCTGCCCGAGATCAATCTGGTGGTCGACGCCTACAACGCCGTGTCCGTACGGCACGGCCTGCCGATCGGCGGCGAGGACCTGCGCCGCTACCGGGGCACCGCCCGGCTGGTCCGCGCGGCGGGCGACGAGCCGTCGGAGGAGGCGCTGGGCGAGCCCGCGATCGGCGAGGTGGTGTGGCGCGACGACGAGGGCGTCACCTGCCGCAGGTGGAACTGGCGGCAGTGCGTCAGGACGAGGATCACCGAGGAGACGGCCGACGCGCTGTTCCTCCTGGAACGGCTCGAACCTCTCTCCATCCCGGCACTGCATGCGGCCGGTGAGGACCTCGCGGGTATGCTGTCCGCTATAGCTCCCGATATCCGGATCGAGTCGCGGCTCCTCGGGTGAGCCAGTCGTGATGACCAGAGGGTGAGGGACACCTCACCACCCAGACGGACTATCCGCGCGTGACCTGTTTGATCGATCCTGGGAGGATGGGCCGGGACCGGTGACCCGCGCGGGCGCACCTCGGTGTGTGAGGCGAGTAGCCTTGGACAGGTTCACCAAACATCAACGCCGATCTGCGGAAGAGGGCGATTTCCGCCGTGTCGTCTGAGTCGTCGCGGACAAACCCGCTGGCAAGCTTCGGGCAAAATGAGTGGCTTGTCGACGAGTTGTACCAGAAGTATCTCGAAGATCCCGAGTCTGTGGACCAGGCCTGGTGGCACTTCTTCGCTGACTACAACGGGACGGGCAAGCCCGCTCCACCCAAGCCCGCCGGTGCCGCGAACGGCGCGGCCACGACGGCGGCTCCCGAGGCTCCCGCCCCGGTGAGCCCGGCCCCGCAGACGACGCAGCCCGCTCCTCAGGCCACGGCGCCCGCGCCGGCCAGGCAGCCCGCCGTCCAGCCGACGAAGCAGCCGGCGAAGCAGCCCGCCAAGCAGGCCTCCACCCCGGTTCCGGCCGGCGCGGCGGAGGAGAAGCTGCGCGGCGCCGCGGCGCGCACCGCCGCCAACATGGAGGCCTCGCTGGCGGTCCCGACCGCCACCAGCGTCCGCGCGGTGCCCGCCAAGCTGCTGATCGACAACCGCATCGTCATCAACAACCACCTGTCCCGCGGGCGCGGCGGCAAGATCTCCTTCACCCACCTCATCGGCTACGCGATCGTCCGGGCGCTGGAGTCCATGCCCGAGATGAACCACTCGTACGCCGAGGTGGACGGCAAGCCGATCCTGGTCAAGCCGGAGCACGTCGGGCTCGGCCTCGCCATCGACGTGCAGAAGAGCGACGGCACCCGCCAGCTCCTGGTGCCCTCGATCAAGCGGGCCGAGACGCTCGACTTCCGCCAGTTCTGGACGGCGTACGAGGAGATCGTCCGCAAGGCCCGCGCGGGCAAGCTGGGCGTGGAGGACTTCCAGGCCACCACGATCTCCCTGACGAACCCCGGCACGATCGGCACGGTCCACTCGGTGCCGCGTCTCATGCCCGGCCAGGGCACGATCATCGGCGTCGGCGCGATGGAGTACCCGGCGGAGTACCAGGGCGCCTCCGCGGAGACGCTGTCCCGCCTGGCCATCAGCAAGGTGATGACGATCACCTCGACCTACGACCACCGGATCATCCAGGGCGCCCAGTCGGGTGACTTCCTGCGCCGGATCCACCAGCTCCTGCTCGGCTCCGACGGCTTCTACGACGAGATCTTCGAGTCGCTGCGCATCCCGTACGAGCCGGTCCGCTGGGTCCAGGACATCTCGGCCACCCACGACGACGACGTCGCCAAGTCCGCGCGCGTGCTGGAGCTGATCCACGCCTACCGGGTCCGCGGCCACCTCATGGCCGACACCGACCCGCTGGAGTACCGCCAGCGCAAGCACCCCGACCTCGACATCCAGTCGCACGGCCTGACGCTGTGGGACCTGGAGCGCGAGTTCCCGACCGGCGGCTTCGGCGGGAAGCCGCTGATGAAGCTGCGCGACATCCTCGGCGTGCTGCGCGACTCGTACTGCCGCACGGTCGGCATCGAGTACATGCACATCCAGAACCCCGAGGAGCGGGCCTGGATCCAGGCGCGGGTGGAGCGGCCGCACGCCAAGCCCGACCGCGAGGAGCAGCTCCACATCCTGCGCAGGCTCAACACCGCCGAGGCGTTCGAGACGTTCCTGCAGACCAAGTACGTCGGCCAGAAGCGGTTCTCGCTGGAGGGCGGCGAGTCGCTGATCCCGCTGCTCGACTCGGTGATCTGCTCCGCCGCGGGCGAGCGTCTCGACGAGGTCGTCATCGGCATGGCCCACCGCGGCCGGCTCAACGTGCTGGCCAACATCGTGGGCAAGTCGTACGCCCAGGTGTTCGGCGAGTTCGAGGGCAACATCGACCCGCGCAGCGCGCACGGCTCGGGCGACGTGAAGTACCACCTCGGTGCGAGCGGCGACTTCACCGACCCCGACGGCAACAAGATCAGCACGTCGGTGGTGGCGAACCCCTCGCACCTGGAGGCCGTCGACCCCGTCCTGGAGGGCGTGGTCCGGGCCAAGCAGGACCTGCTGGAGCGCGGCGAGGAGGGCTTCACCGTCCTGCCCGTGCTCGTCCACGGCGACGCGGCGTTCGCCGGGCAGGGCGTGGTCGCCGAGACCCTGCACCTGTCCCAGCTGCGCGGCTACCGCACCGGCGGCACCGTGCACATCGTGGTCAACAACCAGGTCGGCTTCACCACCTCCCCCGCGTCCTCGCGGTCGAGCGTGTACGCGACCGACGTCGCCCGGATGATCCAGGCGCCGATCTTCCACGTGAACGGCGACGACCCCGAGGCCGTCGTCCGCGTCGGGCGGCTCGCCTACGAGTACCGCCAGGCGTTCCGCAAGGACGTGGTCATCGACCTGATCTGCTACCGGCGGCGCGGTCACAACGAGACCGACAACCCGGCCTTCACGCAGCCGCTGATGTACGACCTGATCGACGCCAAGCGCTCGACCCGCAAGCTGTACACCGAGGCGCTGATCGGCCGCGGCGACATCACGGTCGAGGAGGCCGAGCAGGCCCTGCGCGACTACCAGGAGCAGCTGGAGCGGGCCTTCACCGAGACCCGGGAGGCGACCAGGCACCCGCTCGACCCGGGCGCGGTCGTGGTGCCCGAGCCCGACGAGGTCTTCCGGTGGTCGCACGAGGACACCAAGACGGCGATCTCGGAGGAGGTCGTCAAGCGGGTCGTCGACACGCAGCTCAACCTGCCCGACGGCTTCACCGTCCACCCGCGTCTCGCCCCGGTCATCCAGCGCCGCGGCGCGATGATCGCCGAGGACGCGATCGACTGGGCGACCGGTGAGATGCTCGCGTTCGGCTCGCTGCTCATCGACGACCACCCGGTGCGGCTCGTCGGCCAGGACTCCCGCCGCGGCACCTTCGGCCAGCGCCACGCCGTGCTGGTCGACCGGACCACCGGCGAGGAGCACACGCCGCTCAAGACCTTCAACCACGGCACCACGAAGTTCTACGTGTACGACTCGCTGCTCAGCGAGTTCGCCGCGATGGGCTTCGAGTACGGCTACAGCGTGGTCCGCCCGGACGCCCTGGTTCTCTGGGAGGCGCAGTTCGGCGACTTCGCCAACGGCGCCCAGTCGATCATCGACGAGTTCATCTCGTCGGGCGAGCAGAAGTGGGGCCAGCGGTCCTCTGTCGTGCTGCTGCTGCCGCACGGCTACGAGGGCCAGGGGCCGGACCACTCCTCCGGCAGGATCGAGCGCTACCTGCAGCTGTGCGCCCAGGACAACATGACGGTGGCGCAGCCGAGCACCCCGGCGAGCTACTTCCACCTGCTGCGCTGGCAGGTGCTGTCGGAGCGGCGCAAGCCGCTGGTCGTGTTCACGCCCAAGTCGCTGCTGCGGCTCAAGGCGGCGGCCTCGGCCACGTCGGAGTTCACCTCCGGCGCCTTCCGCCCGGTCATCGGCGACGCGACGGTCGACCCGGCGGCGGTCCGGAAGGTCGTGGTCTGCTCCGGCAGGATCTACTACGACCTGCTCGCCAAGCGCGAGAAGGACGGCAGAAAGGACGTGGCGCTCGTCCGGCTCGAACGCATCTACCCCTTCCCGGAGAACCCGCTCAAGGCCGAGCTGTCCCGCTACGGCACCGACGCGGAGCTGCTCTGGGCGCAGGACGAGCCGGTCAACATGGGTCCGTGGCCCTACCTGGCGCTCAAGCTGACCGAACGGCCCGACCTGCTCGGCGGCCGCGCCCTCCGCAGGGTCTCGCGTACGCCGAACTCGTCGCCGGCCGTCGGCTCCCACTCCAAGCACGACGCGGAGCTGCGCGGCATGCTCGACGAGATCTTCGGCTGACCGGCGTTCCCGCAGGATTGAGGAGGTCCCCCGCGACATGTGGGGGACCTCTCCTCATGATCAGGTAATTCACTGGAGCGAGGCATGTACTTCACCGACAAGGGGATCGAGGAGCTCGTCGAGCGGCGCGGCGAGGAGGAGGTCGGCATCGGCTGGCTCGCCGAGCGGCTGCGCGAGTTCGTGGATCTCAATCCCGAGTTCGAGGTGCCCGTGGAACGGCTGGCCACCTGGCTCGCCCGCCTGGACGACGACGAGGACTGAGGACGAGAGCCGAGGACGAGGGACTGAGACCGCCGGGCCCAACGCGATACATCTTGACTTTCGACAGACGCGATATATCGTGTTTGTGGACGGCAGGACTTCGCATGGAAGGGCTCGGCGATGCCCCAATGGACGATCGACTCCCCCGGGCAGCTCACGTTCGGCAAGGTGACCGCGCTGAACGTGCGGATCGTGGCCGGCCGGCTGGCCGTGCTGGCAAGTGACGGCCCGCCCACCCTGGAGGTGACGGAGGTGGAGGGGGCGCCGCTGCTGGTGACCCACGACGAGGCCGACGGCCGCCTGACCGTCACGTACAAGGACCTGACGTGGGACGGCATCCTCGGGTGGTTACGCCCGGGCTCGCGCCGCACCACGCTGACGCTCACCGTGCCGAGCACCTGTCCCGTGCAGGCCGGTGTCGTCTCGGCCTCCGCGCTGGTCACCGGCATGGAGGGGACCACCGGGGTGAAGAGCGTCTCGGGGGAGATCGTCCTCGACGGCGTCAGCGGCGAGGTGCAGGCCGAGACCGTCTCGGGTTCGGTGGAGAGCCGGGGCATGGCCGGCGACCTGTCGTTCGGCAGCGTCTCCGGTGAGCTGACCGTCGCCGGAGGCAGGCCGCGGCGGCTGCGCGCGAACACGGTGTCCGGCCGGATCACCGCCGACCTGGAGCTCACGCCCACCGGGCACGTCACGATGCACAGCGTGTCCGGCGCCGTCGTCGTACGGCTCCCGCGCTCCGTGGACGCCGACGTGACCGTCCGCTCGACCTCCGGCAGGGTCGAGTCGGCGTTCCCCGGGCTGGAGCCCACCACGGTGCCCGGCGTCCGGACGCTCGGCGGCCGGCTGGGCGGCGGCATGGCCTCGCTTTCCGCGACCACCATGTCGGGCGACGTCACCCTGCTGAGCGGTCCCCCCACCGGCGGGCGGGAAGAGGAGGAAAAGGCATGAGCGAGCGAAGCGAGCGAAGCGAGCGAATCAACAGGCACAGCGTCTGGCGACCTGCCGAATCGCGCGCCTCCGGCACGACCGAACTCCGAGCCGAAGGCGAGGAGGTGGCATGAGTCCCGTTTTCGGGCATGGGCGGCTGCGGCTGTACCTGCTGAAGCTGCTGGAGGAGAGCCCGCGGCACGGATACGAGGTCATCCGGCTGCTGCAGGACCGGTTCCTCGGCGTCTACTCCCCCTCCCCCGGCACCATCTATCCCCGGCTGGCCCGCCTGGAGGACGAGGGCCTGGTCACCCATGAGGTCGTGGACGGCAAGAAGGTCTTCACGCTGACCGACAAGGGCCGGGCCGAGCTGGCCGACCGGATGGACGAGCTGGCCGAGCTGGAGCAGGAGATCACCGCCTCGGTCCAGGACATCGCCCGGGAGGTGAAGGAGGACGTGCGCCAGACCGTGCGGTCCCTGCGCGACGAGCTCACCCAGATGGCCAGGGACATCGGCGACGACGGCCGGGACCTGGGCCGGACCCAGAAGGAGGAGTGGCAGCGGCACCGCGACCAGGCCAGGGAGGAGTGGCGCAGGCAGAAGGAGGAGTGGCGCCGCCACAAGCACGAGTGGCAGGAGGAGCGCGACCGCTGGCAGCAGGAGTGGCGCCGCATCTGGGAGGAGTCCTGGGGGTTCGGCGGAAGCCGGCGCGAGGGCGCCCCGCGCACCGGTCCCGACCCCGCTCTCAGCCGGATGCTGGCCGACTTCGTCACCGACGTCCACCGCTCTCTCGCCGAGTCTCCCGGGGATCCCTCCGGGACGGGCGCGCCCAGTGAGGAGGCGCTGGCGGAGTGCCGGGCCGCTCTCGACGAGGCCGCGGAACGGATCCGCCGCGCCATGCGCTCCTGACCGCGCTCACCGGGCTCAGGACGGCCGTCAGAGGGTGAAGACCACCTTGCCGAAGACGTCGCCCCGGTGCACGGCCGCGAAGCCCTCCTCCGCCTCGGTGAGCGGCAGCACCCGGTCGATCACCGGCCGTACGCCCGTCTGCTCGAGGAAGACCGCGAGCCGCGCGAGCTGCTCGCGCGTCCCCATCGTCGAGCCGATGATCGACTTCTGCAGGAAGTAGACCTGCGCGAGTTGCGTCGGGGCGACCATGCCGCTCGTCGCGCCGCAGGTGACGATGCGGCCACCGGGGCGCAGGGAGCTGAGCGAGTGCTTCCAGGTGGCCTCGCCGACCGTCTCCATGACGGCGTCCACCCGCTCGGGCAGGCGGGCGTTCGTCTCGAAGACCTGGTCGGCGCCGAGGCCGAGGGCCCGCTCCCGCTTGTGCTCCGACCGGCTCGTCGCCCAGACGCGGTATCCGGCGGCCCGGCCGAGCGCGATCAGCGCGGTCGCCACGCCGCCGCCCGCGCCCTGGACGAGGATGGTCGAGCCCGGCTCCAGCCCGGCCTTGTCGAACAGCATGCGGTAGGCCGTCAGCCAGGCCGTGGGCAGGCAGGCGGCCTCCTCGAAGGAGAGGGCGGCGGGCTTTCGCACCAGGTTGCGCCGGGGCACCGCGACCCTCTCGGCGAACGTGCCGTCGTACTTCTCCGACAGCAGCGAGCGGGCCGGGTCGAGGGTCTCGTCGCCGTCCACCGGCGTGCCGATCACGGCGTGGACGACGACCTCCTCGCCGTCCTCGTCCACTCCCGCGGCGTCGCAGCCGAGCACGACCGGCAACCGGTCCTGGCTGATGCCCACGCCCTTGAGGGTCCACAGGTCGTGGTGGTTGAGCGAGGCGGCCCGGACCGTGACGGTGGTCCAGCCCTCCGGTACGGCGGGCTCGGGGCGCTCGCCCAGCGTCAGGCCCTTCAGCGGGTCGTCCGGATCGGTCTGTGTGGCGGTGACGGCGAACATGCCAGCACACTACCGCGCACGCCTGGCCTATCCGTTTTGATCTGTCCGTTTTGATAAACGGGGACATCACCGGGACCAGAGCGCCGGAAATCAATCAAGACCCGTCAAGAATGGCGGTGAACCCTTCGTCCGGTAAGACGACATACCTCAGCACACCCCCGCTGAGCTGGGCATACGTGAGCCATAACCAGCCGCTATCGATAACAGATAGGGCAATCTGCGATTGTTCTGGTTATAAGCACCACAGCCGGGGAGATCCGGTCGTTAATCTTCGGAGCGTTTTCCTGCTGAATGGGACGCACCCTCATCGTCCCAGGGAAAGGAGCTTCATGATCCCCCGAGCACGACGCCTGACCATCCCCCTCACCGGCGCGCTCGTCGCGGCCGGCGTGGTCGGCGTGGTCGGCGTCACCCAACCGGCGGCCTCGGCGCAGACCGGTCCCGGTGACGTGACCGTGAAGGCGGCGCCCCAGACGCCCGCCCAGGCGGTCTCCTTCTGGTCCCCGCAACGGATGCGGACGGCCAAGGACTACAGCGAGGAACTCGGCAACTCCGTCAAGGGCTTCGGCAAGGTCAGCACGACCACCCCGGACGGCAAGCCGGGCACGGTCCCGCCGATCGGCGCGGAGAAGGCCAAGGCGGGGGTGTCCCGGCAGGTCAACCTGCCGAACACGGTCGGCCGGGTGTTCTTCACGCTGCCCGGCCAGAACCCGCTCGACCCCCGGAGCTGGAAGTACTGCTCCGGCACGTCCGTGCAGAGCAGGTTCCGCAACGTGGTCGCCACCTCGGCGCACTGCGTGTACGACCCGGTGTCGAACCAGTTCTACGACAACTGGATCTTCATTCCCTCCTACTGGGACGGCAACCAGGTGTGGGAGGGCAAGGCGCCGTACGGCATCTATCCCGCCAAGTGGTTCCAGGCGCACGACGACTTCGTGGTCAAGGAGGACTACGACTACGACTACGCGTTCGTGAACGTGTCGTCGGGCTTCCGGCTCACGCCGAAGAAGGTCGGCTCCGCCACGCAGTACACGACCACCCCGGCGGGCCGCCTGGGCGACAACGTGGGCGGCCAGGGCTTCACCTGGAACCGCAGCACGAAGGTCAAGGTGTTCTCGTTCGGCTACCCGGCGGGCCCGCACCCGGACGGCGACCGGCCGTTCACCGGGCGGACGATGAAGTGGTGCTACGGCCGGACGACTCCCATGCCGGCCGCACCGAAGTACAACCTCCAGGAGCACATCGGGTTCAGGTGCGGCATGACCGCCGGCGCGAGCGGCGGCCCGTGGCTGCTCGACTACAAGAGCAGGACCCGGAAGGGCTACCTGAACGGCATCAACAGCGTCGCCTGGGACAGCGACGGCAACGACCGGTACGACCGGATCTCCTCGCCGTACTTCAACAGCGAGACCTACGACGTCTACGCGGCGGCCGCCAACCGGTGGACGCAGTGACGCGGGCGGTCTGACCGCACAGCCATTCGGTCAGGCGCGCACGTCCAGGTGGACGAGGGCCCGGCGGGCGACCGCCGGGCCCTTCGCATGCTTACGTCCCGCCTACGCCGGATGCGGTGGAATGCGTAAGACGCCCAAACTCAGAAGTCGAACAGCGCGCCGGTGGACGACCGCATCTCGCAGTCGTTGCCGAAGGTGCGCCGGAGCTGGAAGTACTTCCCGTCCCAGATACCGCTGGCGGTGACCGTCACAGGTGCGTAGATCGTCGCGCAGGGCCCGCTCGGAGGCGGCCACGGGTTCGCCGGGTCGAGGACCGCTCTGCCCAGCCGCGCGCACGCCTCGGCCGGACGGGGATGCGACCCTCCCACCGGAGCGCAGTTCAGGAAGGCCGAGCGGGCCGGCGGATCCGCCTGCACGCCGTTCGCCACAGTCAGGATCGCCACGCGGACGCGGGCGGCCGGGGACGGCTGAGCCAAGCGCGCGATCTCGGGCCACGGCGGCGTGGGCAGGCCTCCCGCCCGCCCGTGGTGCGAATCCGACGCGTGGCCGGACGCCGACGCGTGGCCGGACGGGCCGGCGGCCAAGGCCGCACCGGCGAGCAGGACAAGCAGCGTTCTCATTCGATCCCCCCGTTTCCGCTGGTGCCAGCGTTCTCATGGGGGTGCCTCCGAGCAAGCGCACACTCCGCGCCACAAGGAAACCTGACGTACCACAGACCGCTTCGGTTCCGCTGGTTTCATAACGAGCTGGGCAAGAAGCTGTGCCTGAACCGTGTGGATCTGGAAAAATCACCCCTTACTATCCATATCTCCCATCTGAGAGGTCCACGGTGACCAGGAAGCTCGCACTCGCCGGTGGCGCCGCCGCCGCCGCGGGCCTGGCCGCCGTGCTCTGGAGCCAAGGGCCGGCCACACCCGCGACGGCCTCGCCCCACATCGCCGCCGCCCCGGTCTCCGTCGTGAGCGGTCTCAGCAGGAGCGGGGTCAGCAGCTTCGCCCTCGCGCCGGCCCAGGCGGACAAGGAGCGGGTGGCGGCGTACTGGAGTCCCGAGCGGCTCAAGCAGGCGAGCAGTTACGTGCCGAGCACGAAGCCGTCGCCGTCGGCGAAGAGCACCACCTCGGCGCTGGAGGTGGTCCCCGGCGAGGTGAGCCGGGGCGCGACTCCGCTCCGGCGGACATCCGCCTCCCCCCTCGGCGACGCCCCGCCGATGGTGGGCAAGGTCTTCTTCAAGGTGGGCGACAAGCAGTACTGGTGCTCCGCCTCCGCGGTCCACTCGGTCCACCGCAACCTCGTCGCCACCGCCGGGCACTGCGCGTACGCGCTGGCCCAGGACAAGCCGGTGGAGAACTGGATCTTCATCCCGTCCTACCACGACGGGGTGGCCCCCAAGGGGATCTTCGTCGGCCACACGCTCTACATGCACGAGGACTTCGCGGGCCAGGGCGACTTCGACCGCGACTACGCCTTCGTGACCGTGCACCGGGGCTTCACCTGGCAGCCGTACACGGAGCAGGGCAGGTTCAAGTATCGGGCCGTGGACGTGGGGCGCCTGGAGGACAAGGCCGGCGCCTTCCTGTTCACCTCCGCCAAGCCGCTCGCCCGGCGCGTCAGCGCCTTCGGCTACCCCGCGGGGGCCCACCCCGACGGCACCCGCCCGTACGACGGCCAGACGGTGCGGACCTGCTCGGGCACGACGGAGAAGAAGACCGTCAGCGCGCCGACCTGGCAACTGGAGCACGGGGTGCGCCTGCCCGGCTGCGCCTTCACCGCCGGCGCGAGCGGCGGCCCCTGGGTCGCCGGCTACAACTCCGCCAAGCGGACCGGCTACCTGACCGGGGTCACCAGCCTGACCTGGAACCTCAGCGGTGGCGGGCGTCTCGACGCCGCCTCCACGCCGTACTTCAACACGCTCACCAGGCGGGTGTACACGCAAGCCTGTCGACAGGGCACCGGCTGAGCCCGGCTCATGTTCTGGGTGTGATTTAGCTCACATCGCGATCTCTCTGTAGTCGCGCTGTGTACCGATCTTTACACGGACCGCTCTCGACCGGACCTGCGCCGATGCCGATTCGTGATCCTCTTCCTGACAAGGACTGTCGAAGATAACCGTCAAGTAACGGGCGGGACTACCCGGAAAGCACGCAAAACAGGGGTAAAGAGCGCAGGTACTGTCTTTACTAGCCCTTTACACACGGGTGGGACGCCTGAGGCGTACCACACGACAGCACCTGGAGATTCATGAACACCCGAGTCAGGCGCCTGCTCCTCCCCATCGGAGGCATCGCCGCCGCCGGCCTCGTCGGGGCCACCCTGGCAGTGCCGGCTCAGGCCGCCCGTGACACGGCCTCGGACACCCTGGCCGCGAGCGGGATCGCCGCGAAGAACATCGTCGCCTTCTGGCTCAGCGAGAAGGCCGCCAACCTGGTCAACGCCACCCCGTACGACCACGAGACCCTGGTCCCGGCGAAGCACATCTCCAAGGGCGGGCCGTCCGCGGACAGCAAGCCGGGTACCGTCGCCCCCACGGGCGGCGGTACCAAGGCCAGCGGCTCTTCCAAGAACGTGAACCTGCCGCGTACCACCGGCAAGGTCTTCTTCGTCGGCGCGGACCACCGGCCGCACTGGTGCACCGCCACCTCGCTGCAGTCGAAGTACCACAACGTGGTCGCCACCGCCGGCCACTGCGTGTACGACACCGAGTCGAACAAGGCCACCATGAAGTACTGGGTCTTCGTGCCCGGCTACTACCAGGGCAAGGCTCCGTGGGGCATCTACGTCGGCAAGACGGCCTACACCCACTACGACTTCGACGTCTACGAGGACGGCGACCGCGACTACGCGTTCGTGACCGTCTACAACGGCATCAAGGCCGGCCGTGGCGGCGACCTGCGCAACGTCGCCGAGTGGAGCTGGAAGCAGGTCAGCAAGAAGGAGTACGACAGGTACGACCGCTTCATCCGCAAGGCCAAGGGCGGCAAGTACTACGTGGTCAAGTTCACCGACGCCGGTCGCCTCGGCGACAACGTCGGCGGCCAGGGCTTCGCCTACAACCAGAAGGTCGGCAAGTACGTCTACGTGTTCGGCTACCCGAGCGGCTCGCACCCGGACGGCAACCACGCCTTCTCCGGCAACACCCTCAAGTGGTCGTACGGCAAGACCTTCGCCGCCAAGGCCCCGGCCATCAAGGCCGAGGAACTGGTGGGCGTGAAGTCCTCCTTCACCGGTGAGGGCTCCTCGGGCTCGGCGTGGCTCCTCAACTACCAGAGCAGCCGCCGCCTCGGCTACCTGAACGGCGTCACCAGCGGTGTCTCCGACACCGACGGCAACGACCGGATCGACACCAGCGTCTCCCCGTACTTCGACGGCGAGACCTACGGCGTCTACAAGGCCGCCGCCAACGTCTGGTCCGGCTCCATCGCCTGATCCGCCTGATCGTCGTACTGCGGCGACACCCCCCACGGAAGGCCCGGCTGTCCTCAGCCGGGCCTTCCGGCGTACCGACGGAAATTCTGTGCGGGAGGTGTAAACCCAGCAATGGGGAAAGGCGACTCTGCCCGATGCGAATGACCAGGTCAATCCGCGTCGACACGATCCGTTCCATCTATTCGATGTGATTTGTATCACATCGGAAACCTGGCCTCGCCGTCACTTCTCTCCACAGCGTTCGGTCAGAAAACTCCCAGGGAACTCCCAGACTGCGGAAATGATCCGGGGGACGGGTCGACAGAAGGGTTTGCGCACCGTCAGTCAGGTAACGCGAAGATCTCGGCGTCCTGCGGGGGTCCGGACCCCAGCTTGTTCGCCTGTTTCGGTCCAAATCGGGGCTGTATGGTCTGGCCATCCCTCTTCTGACGGATGGGACGCAAGAGGCGTCTCACGACAGACCAAGGAGTTCCCCATGAAGCGCACTCTGGCTTTCGGTGGCCTTGTCGCCACCGCCGGCCTCCTGGCCGCGGGCCTCGCCGCCCCGGCTCAGGCCACCCCGCAGGACGTCGCCAGCGACGCACTCGCCAACAACGGCATCGCGGCTTGGTCCACGGCCGCGTACTGGTTCAACAACGCGTACGCGAACCTGGTCAACGCGACGCCCTACACCGTCGAGACCAAGGTCGTCGCCAAGCACATCTCCAAGGGCGGGCCGTCCGCGGACAGCAAGCCCGGCGTGGTGCCGGCGATCGGCGACGAGAAGAAGACCGCGGCCAAGTCGAAGAACGTGAACCTGCCCAAGACCACGGGCAAGGTGTTCTTCAACGGCTCCGACGGCAGGCCGCACTGGTGCACCGCCACCTCCGTGCAGTCGGCGTACCACAACATGGTCGCGACCGCCGGACACTGTGTCTACGACACCGAGTCCAACGCGGCCACGCTGAACAACTGGGTCTTCGTCCCGGGTTACTACCAGGGCAAGACCCCGTGGGGCATCTACGTGGGTAAGACCGCGTACACGCACTACGACTACGACGTGTACGAGGACGGCGACCGCGACTACGCGTTCGTCACCGTGTACAACGGCCTCAAGATGCCGCACGACGGCGTGATCGCTCCCTTCGGTCCGGCCAACCCCGGTGCTTGGAAGGAGGTCTCCAAGGAGACCTTCAACAAGTTCCCGGCGTGGTACCGCACCTCCGGCTTCTGCCACCAGAACAACGGCCACTACTACGTGTGGGCGTTCGTGGACGCGGGTCGCCTGGGCGACAACGTGGGTGGCCAGGGTCTGGCCTACAACCAGAAGATCGGCCAGCCGGTCTTCGTGTTCGGCTACCCGAGCGGCAAGCACCCCGACGGCAACCAGGCCTTCACCGGCAAGACCCTCAAGTGGACGTACGGCAAGACCTTCGCCGCGCAGGCCCCGGCCATCAAGGCCGAGGAGCTGCAGGCCGTCAAGTCGTCCTTCACCGGCGAGGGCGCGCTCGGCTCGTCCTGGCTGCTCAAGTACAACAACGGCCGTCGTCTCGGCTACCTGAACGGCGTGACCATCGGCGTCTCCGACACCGACGGCAACGACCGCTACGACACCTCCATCTCCCCGTACTTCGACGGTGAGACCTACGGCGTCTACAGCGCGGCCAAGAACAACTGGTCCGGTTCCATCGCGGTGCCTTTCGAGAACCCGCTGAACCACTGATCCCAGCGGATCAGGCTTGACGAAGAGCCCGGCCCCAGGCCGGGCTCTTTCGTTTTCTCCGAACGTGCGATGCCGGCCTTATTCGCCCGCGGTAGAAGTAAACCGAGCGAGGACCTCGAGCGACGTGGCCGGAAACGCGCCTTTCCCATCCGCGGCGTCACGCCACCATTCGGCCACCGTACGTGAGGAATGGGCGCCTTAGACGGATCAGCCGCCCGACCAGTGCCATCGACGTGGTGTGATTCGTGTCACAGCGATTCCTGACGGCGCCACACAGGGATTTCCACAGTTGATGGTGAAAATCTGGAAGGAAGATTCTCTAGCTGCGGCAACGGCCTACCCGGGACGGCCGGCCCCTCTCTGCCGATCATGTAACGAAATAGCTACAAGAGGGCGATGCCGGGTTTGGCACCAAAAGCCGACATACCCGCGAAAGGCCTGCGCTGTATGGTTCTGCCTATCCCTTTACTGACGCATGGGACGCATGAGGCGTCTCACGACAGACCAAGGAGTTCCAAATGAAGCGCACTCTCGCCTTCGGTGGCCTCGTCGCCACCGCCGGGCTCCTGGCCGCGGGCCTTTCCGCCCCCGCCCAGGCGGCTGGTGACGTCGCCAGCGCCCCGCTGGCCGCCACCGGTATCCAGGCCAAGAACATCGCCGCCTTCTGGCTGACGGAGAACGCGGCCAACCTGATCGCCGCCACGCCGTACACCGTTGAGACCAAGGTCGCCGCCAAGCACATCTCCAAGGGCGGGCCGTCCGCGGACAGCAAGCCGGGTGTCGTGCCGGCGATCGGCGACGAGAAGAAGACCGCCGCCAAGTCGAAGAACGTCAACCTGCCCAAGACCACCGGCAAGGTGTTCTTCGCCGACGGGTGGAAGTTCGAGACCGTCCGCCGGACCGTCGACGGCCGGCAGTTCGAGTACAAGCGGCCCGTCGCGATCAACCCGCACTGGTGCACGGCGACCTCGGTGCAGGCGGCCTACCGCAACCTGGTGGCGACCGCCGGTCACTGTGTCTACGACACCGTGTCCAACAGGGCCACGATGAACAACTGGGTGTTCGTCCCCGGTTACTACCAGGGCAAGACCCCGTGGGGTGTCTACGTGGGTAAGACCGCGTACACGCACTACGACTACGACGTGTACGAGGACGGCGACCGCGACTACGCGTTCGTCACCGTGTACAACGGCATCAAGTTCCCGCCGAACGGGTTCGCCGAGGCTTGGTCCATCATCCGGAAGGCGATGTGGACCAAGGACTGGTCTGAGGTCGAGAAGTACGTCGGCTTCAAGGAGGTCGACGAGGCGACCTACAACGCCTACGTCAAGGAGGACGCCCTCCCGGCGGGCTACAAGGTCGACGAGCACGGCAAGAAGCACTACTACGTGCTGAAGTTCACCGACGCGGGTCGTCTCGGCGACAACGTCGGCGGACAGGGCCTGGCCTACAACCAGAAGATCGGCCAGCCGGTCTTCGTGTTCGGCTACCCCAGCGGGTCGCACCCGGACGGCAACTACGCCTTCACCGGCAAGACCCTCAAGTGGACGTACGGCAAGACCTTCGCCGCGCAGGCCCCGGCCATCAAGGCCGAGGAGCTGCAGGGCGTCAAGTCCTCCTTCACCGGCGAGGGCTCGCTCGGCTCGGCGTGGCTGCTCAAGTACAACAACGGCCGTCGTCTCGGCTACCTGAACGGCGTGACCATCGGCGTCTCCGACACCGACGGCAACGACCGCTACGACACCTCCGTCTCCCCGTACTTCGACGGCGAGACCTACGGCGTCTACAGCGCGGCCAAGAACAACTGGTCCGGCTCGATCGCCTAACTCTCCCTGAGAGCGCAAGCGGTCACCCGTCAGGGGTCCACACCCTGACACGGTCCACCCGAAGGGCCCGGCTTCCGAGCCGGGCCCTTTCGGCGTCTCCGGGGACCGGAGGCAGGGATTCCGGGCGCGATTAGACGGTTCGGCCGCCGATTCCGCTCCCTTCCAGAGATGTGATTTAGGTCACATACCTCACATCCGCCCCCGACCCGCCCTCCCTCACAGCGAGGATTCAGCCTTCCGCCCCACCTGCGCACTCGGCCCCGTTTCGGCCACCCCAAACCGGAAGAGTGCTCTATCACGGAACGGTAACGCGCCGGAGGCTCCCCTCCGCGGTGCTCCGAACGCTTTCTGTCATGAAGATCTGCCCGGTATGTTCCTTGGCGATCCCTTTACTGACGCATGGGACGCATGAGGCGCCCCACGACAGAGCAAGGAGCACACCCTCAATGAAGCGCACCCTGGCTTTCGGTGGCCTCGTCGCCACCGCCGGCCTCCTCGCCGCCGGTCTCGCCGCCCCCGCCCAGGCGGCCGGCAGGGGCTGGTCCCACGACAACATGGCCGCCACGAACCCCGCGGCCCTCCAGGTCATCAAGTACTGGCGGGGCGAGCGGGCGTCGAACTTCGAGAAGGCCACGCCGTACGCCGTCGAGACCAAGGTCGCCGCCAAGCACCTCTCCAAGGGTGGCCCCTCGGCCGACAGCAAGCCCGGCGTCGTCCCGGCCATCGGCGACGAGAAGAAGTCGAGCAGCACCTCGAAGAACGTGAACCTGCCCAAGACCACGGGCAAGGTGTTCTTCCGCGGCGCCGACGGCAGGCCGCACTGGTGCACCGCCACCTCCGTGCAGTCGACCTACCACAACCTGGTCGCGACCGCGGGTCACTGTGTCTACGACACGGAGTCGAACAAGGCCACGATGGACTACTGGGTGTTCGTCCCGGGCTACTACCAGGGCAAGACCCCGTGGGGCATCTACGTCGGCAAGACCGCCTACACCCACTACGACTACGACGTGTACGAGGACGGCGACCGCGACTACGCGTTCGTCACCGTGTACAACGGCGTGCTCCCGTCGTGGGAGAAGCGCAGGCTCGTCATCAAGGACGTCGGCCGCCTCGGCGACAACGTCGGTGGTCAGGGCCTGGCCTACAACCAGAAGATCGGCAGCTCGGTCTACGTCTTCGGTTACCCGAGCGGCTCGCACCCGGACGGCAACCACGCCTTCTCCGGCAAGACCCTCAAGTGGAGCTACGGCAAGACCTTCGCCGCGACCGCTCCGGCCATCAAGGGCGAGGAGCTGCAGGGCGTCAAGTCCTCCTTCACCGGTGAGGGCTCGCTCGGCTCGGCGTGGCTGCTGCAGTACAAGAGCGCCCGTCGTCTCGGCTACCTGAACGGCGTGACCATCGGCGTCTCCGACACCGACGGCAACGACCGCTACGACACCTCCGTCTCCCCGTACTTCGACGGCGAGACCTACGGCGTCTACAACGCGGCCAAGAACAACTGGTCCGGCAAGATCACCGCCCAGTAGTCCGCACAGTAGTCCTCACGCGAGTCCCACTTGCGTGAGTCTCGCTCGCGTGGACGACCGCACGACCGCGGGCCGGTGGCGAACCCACCGGCCCGCACCCGTGACACCCCGTTCCACCCCCGTCCGGCCGGCGGAGAACCCCTCGGCGGCGACCGAACGGTTCCATCGCACCCGAAGCCCCGGCGCCTGCGCCGGGGCTCGGCGCGTTTCAGGGGCCCCTTAGACGCGCCGCAGGCCGATCCGGTGTCATCCGTTTCATGTGATTTGCATCACACCGTCGTTTTTGTGGACCGAAACAATCACCTCACCGGCCCCTCCTCCCCCACCCTCACGCTTGACCGGCTATCTGGGCAAATGTCGGTTCAAGCCGTAAAAAATGCTCCATGGCGTGAAGATTACGGATTGATCTCGGCCTGTCGGCGGCCCGAGACGGCGCGGGAACCGCTACCGCATCTCAAGATCATCCATGTATGGTCCAGCCATCCCTTCACTGACGGATGGGGCGCATGAGGCGTCTCACGCCAGACCAAGGAGTTTCCCCATGAAGCGCACTCTTGCTTTTGGTGGCCTCGTGGCCACCGCAGGCCTCCTGGCCGCGGGCCTTTCCGCCCCCGCTCAGGCGGCCGGCGACGTCGCCAGCGACCCGCTGGCGTCGACCGGCATCCAGGCCAAGAACATCGCCGCCTTCTGGCTGGCGGAGAACGCGGCCAACCTGATCGCCGCCACGCCGTACAACGTCGAGACCAAGGTCGCCGCCAAGCACCTCTCCAAGGGTGGCCCGTCGGCCGACAGCAAGCCCGGCATCGTTCCGGCGATCGGCGACGAGAAGAAGACCGCCGCCAAGTCGAAGAACGTGAACCTCCCCAAGACCACCGGCAAGGTGTTCTTCGCGGACGGGTTCAAGAACGTGGGCACCCGCGAGAAGCCCAAGTTCGTCGCGGTCAACCCGCACTGGTGCTCGGCCACCTCCGTGCAGTCGACCTACCACAACCTGGTCGCCACCGCCGGTCACTGCGTCTACGACACGGTGTCCAACAAGGCGACCATGAACTACTGGGTGTTCGTCCCGGGTTACTACCAGGGCAAGACCCCGTGGGGCGTGTACGTCGGCAAGACGGCCTACACCCACTACGACTACGACGTCTACGAGGACGGCGACCGCGACTACGCGTTCGTCACCGTCTACAACGGCCTCAAGGTCAACGGTGGCACGGCCGACCGCTCGGCCCCGGTGAACCGCACCGAGGTTCCGAAGGCGACGTGGGACTCCTACGTCAAGAACTTCCCGTTCCTGCTCGCGGGCACCGAGGGCGGCAAGTACTACGTCTGGAAGTTCGTCGACGCGGGTCGCCTCGGCGACAACGTCGGCGGCCAGGGCCTGGCCTACAACCAGAAGATCGGCCAGCCGGTCTTCGTGTTCGGCTACCCCAGCGGCTCGCACCCGGACGGCAACCACGCCTTCTCCGGCAACACCCTCAAGTGGAGCTACGGCAAGACGTTCCCCGCGCAGGCCCCGGCCATCAAGGCGGAGGAGCTGCAGGGCGTCAAGTCCTCCTTCACCGGTGAGGGCTCGCTCGGCTCGGCGTGGCTGCTCAAGTACAACAACGGCCGTCGCCTCGGCTACCTGAACGGCGTGACCATCGGCGTCTCCGACACCGACGGCAACGACCGCTACGACACCTCCGTCTCCCCGTACTTCGACGGCGAGACCTACGGCGTCTACAGCGCGGCCAAGAACAACTGGTCCGGCTCGATCGCCTGAGTGCTCACGCGCTCTGACCGATCCGCTTGACACGCAGGTTGACCCACAGGGCCCGGCTTCGGCCGGGCCCTGTTCCTTTTTTCGCGGTTGTTTCCGACGTGAGGCCTGTGCGCTGTATGTTCCTTCGCATCGCGTCGACGTGTGCCGCGCGGGAGACGTTCCACGGCAAGGAGATCGGGTGAAGCGCATCCTCGCCCCGCTGTCAGGGGCGGTGGCGACGTCCGCGTTGTTCGCCATGCTCGGTGTGGGCGTCCCCGCGCCCGCGCGGGCCTACGACATCACGGTGACGAGCCCGCTGGTCCCCCAGGCGGAGGTCTCCTCCACGCTCGCCTACTGGCTCGGGAACGGCGCGCGTGCGCTCGCCGGCGCGACGCCCTATCTCCTGCCGGTGACGATCGCCGCCACCCCCGTCCCGCGCGGCGACGCGGAGCCCGGCGGCGACCGGGGCGTCGTGCCCGCCGTCGCGGGGGCCAGGCGGGTGCCCGGCGCCTCACGGAACGTCAACCTGCCGCGAACCGCGGGCAGGGTGTTCTTCGTCGGCGCCGACCACCGCCCGCACTGGTGCGCGGGCACCTCGGTCCAGGCCGACCACCGCAACCTCGTCGCGACCGCCGGCCACTGCGTGTACGAGCCCGGGCGGCGGCCCTCCGTGGCGCCCCGGACCTACCGCAACTGGGTCTTCGTGCCCGGTTTCTCCGGGGCCACGGCGCCTCTCGGCGTCTATCCCGGCAAGCAGGCCTTCGCCCACCAGGACTTCACCCGCTACGGCGACCTCGACCGCGACTACGCCTTCGTCAGCGTCCACGACGGCGTGCTGCCTCGCCGGGTCGCGCTTTCCGGCGCCGCGCGGTACGCCGTCTTCACCGGCCCGAAGTACCGCACCCGGACGGGCTACACCGGCGTGCTGCTGACCCGGGCGGGTCGCCTCGGCGACAAGGTGGGAGAGCAGGGCCTGGCCTACAACCTCCCGGTCCGCGGATCTCTCGCCGTCTTCGGCTATCCCGTCGGTCACGCCGCCGGCACTGCGCCCGCCGGTCTGCACCGGTCGTACGGAAGACCGTTTCGCGTCTGGGATCTGACCCAAAAGGCGGACGAACTGGTGGCCGTACACGCGCCCTTCGTTTCCGCGGGGGGATCGCCGTGGCTGGCCGCGTATCGGGGCGGGCGCGGGCTCGGCTATCTCAACGGCCTGACGATCGGCACGTCCGGCCAGTCCATCGCCCTCTCGCCCTACTTCGACGGCGAGTTGTTCCATGTGTACGACGCCGCCCGGCACGAGCGCGTCACTTCTCCCGCCTGAGAGCGCTTCGACCCGTGACCCGCCGCGAAACATACTGGACACAAAAAGGCCCTTAATTCCGGACACGTCTTCTTATCTACGACTTATGACAACAAGCTCTTGTGCTGTAAGTTCCTTGACATCCCTTTACTGACGCATGGGGCGTAAGTGACGTCCCACGTACAGCGCGAGGAGCGACCCCCCTATGAAGAAGCACGTGCTTCTCCCGATCGGCGCGATCGTCGCCGCGGGACTTGCGGCGACGGCCATGACCGCTCCGGCCCAGGCCGGAAAGGTCACCAGCAGCGACAAGCTCGCCAGTGCGGCCGGCGTCGGCGACGTCGTGAAGTTCTGGCTCGACGGCAACGGCTACAAGCTCAAGTCGGCCGACCCGTACGGTATGGAGCACAACCGGGTTCCCAAGCACGTCTCCAAGGGAGCCCCCGCCGCCGACGGCAAGCCGGGCATCGTGCCGGCGATCGGCGACGAGAAGATGACCGCCGCGAAGTCCAAGAACGTCAACCTGCCGAAGACCGTCGGCCGGGTCTTCTTCAGCATCGGCAGCGGCCTCTACTCCTGCTCCGCCTCGTCGGTGCAGTCCGCGTACCACAACCTCGTCGCCACGGCGGGTCACTGTGTCTACGACATCGAGACCAACCACGACGTCGTGGACAACTGGATCTTCATCCCGGGCTACTACGACGGCAAGGCCCCCTGGGGCGTGTACGTCGGCAAGCAGGCGTTCACGCACTACGACTTCGACGTGTACGAGGACGCCGACCGCGACTACGCGTTCGTCACCGTCTACAACGGCATCGGGTACGACCTCCAGAAGAAGTTCGTCGACCGGGGCCCGCTGGGCAACAACGTCGGCGGCCAGGGCCTGGCCTACAACCAGAAGGTCGGCGCGCCGGTCTTCGTGTTCGGCTACCCCTCGGCGCCGCAGGGCGACGGCGACTACGTGTGGACCGGCCAGACGCTCAAGTGGTGCTACGGCAAGCCGTACTTCCCGGTCAAGGAGCCCTCGGTCAAGGCCGAGGAGCAGGTGGGCCTCAAGTGCTCGATGACCGGCGGCTCGTCCGGCGGCCCCTGGATCCTCAAGTACAGCAGCGCCCGTCGTCTCGGCTACATCAACGGTGTGACCAGCCTCGGCGGGGACACCGACGGCAACAGCCGTAGCGACATGATCAGCTCCCCGTACTTCGACGGCGAGACCTTCGGCGTCTACAAGGCGGCCTACTCGCTGTGGTCCGGTTCGCTGGTCCGCAAGGACGGCACGATCGGCATCACCGAGGCCAAGTCCGAGTGACGCCCGCCTCCGGTGGGGTCCGGTCCCTCGCGGCCGGCCCCACCGTGGGCACCCGTTCTCCCGGCGTACGGGGAGGGCGGCGGCGTCACACGCCGACCGCCGCCCTGCCCGTACGCCGGTCACGCTCCAGCAGCGCGGCCACCCGCGGATCCGCGGCGTACGGCGCCAGTCGCCGGCGCAGGTCCGCCACGTAGGTCCGGGTGCGCGCCGACTGGATGCCCTCGGCCGCGTCGAGCGCCGAGGACGCGACCTGGCACGCCTCCTCCAGTTCGCCCTCCTGGATCAGGGCCGAGGCGAGCAGCGCGAGGTTGAACATCCTCCCCCGCACGTACCGCCCGTCCATCACCAGCGACCGCCTGGCCTGCCGTACGGCCTCTCCGCCGTCGCCGAGGTCGCGCAGGCAGTGGGCCGACTTCGCGGCCAGGTAGGCCTCGTCGAAGTAGCCGATCCAACGGGGCTCGTTCTGCGGAGAGCGCCGGCCGAAGGCGATCTCGGCCTCGTGCAGCGCGTTTCCGCACCCCGCCCGGTCCCCCAGCAGCGCGAGGGCGTGCGCCTCCAGCACGCGCGTCTCGGCGAGCAGGGTGCGGACCCCCGAGCGCCGGGCCGCCTCGACCCCCGCCCTGGCCAGCTCCAGCCCGTGCCGGGCGTGCCCGATGTAGACGGCCTGGTGGCTCATCCCGGCCAGGATCTCGCCGCTCAGCGCGTGGTCGCCCGCGCCCCGCGCCAGGCCGAGCGCCTGAATGAGGTAGCGCTGCGCGAGCCCGTGCCGCTCCAGGTCGTAGGCCATCCATCCGGCGAGCCGGGTCAGCTCGGCCGCCGCGGTCGCGAGCGACCGCCCGGTGGCCTCGCCGTACGCGCCCTCGCGCAGCAGCGGCGTCACGGCGGTGTGCAGGTAACGCACGACCGGCCCGCGCACGCTGCCGCCGCCGAACCGGTTGTCGAGTTCCCCGA
The DNA here is from genome assembly GCF_008728085.1 of Microbispora cellulosiformans. NCBI lineage: Bacteria > Bacillati > Actinomycetota > Actinomycetes > Streptosporangiales > Streptosporangiaceae > Microbispora > Microbispora cellulosiformans. The sequence continues at coordinate 33,112 of NZ_VYTZ01000022.1, forward strand.
ACGACCGGGTGACCTCCCGGATCGCGGCGACGTCCGAGGCCCCGACCCGGCGCGGCCCGGCCGCGGAGAGCCGCTCCGCGGCCGGCGCCGCCAGCCAGTGAGCGAGTCCCGCCGAACCCGCGCCCAGGGCGAAGGTGGAGTCGAGCAGGAACCTGCGCCGCTCGACATCGGCTCTCCACAGTGCTGTCACGCTTGCCACACCCTCCTGCCACGAATGGGGGAACCGCTGTCCCACGCCGAGGCCGCCGAGCCGTCGGGCCAGGCACCTGATGCGGTCGAGATCACGTCGCATCGCTCTTCCAACCGGGGACAGGCAACAGCCGATGGGGTTACGGAGAGCTTTCTTTATAGCACCTACAGTGACGAGGTAAAGGGATTCCCAAGGGCCGGCGACGGAAAAAGGGCCGGGCGCCGCACGGCGCCCGGCCCCTCCGCCCGGTCAGGGGGCGGGATCACTTACGCGCGACGCCGTCCTCGCGGGCCTGCCGCGCGACGGCGGCGATCACCGCGGGGGCGACCCGGGCGTCGAACGGCGAGGGGATCACGTAGCTCTCCGACAGGTCGTCCCCGACCACGGCCGCGAGCGCCTCGGCCGCCGCCACCTTCATGTTCTCCGTGATGGTCCTGGCGCGGACGTCGAGAGCGCCCCGGAAGACCCCCGGGAAGGCCAGCACGTTGTTGATCTGGTTGGGGTGGTCGGACCGGCCGGTGGCGACCACGCGGGCGTACCGGGCCGCCACCGAGGGCTCGACCTCGGGCGTGGGGTTGGACAGCGCGAACACGATCGAGTCCCGCGCCATCCCGGCGACGGCCCGCTCGGAGATGGTGGAGCCGGAGAGCCCGACGAACACGTCGGCCCCGGCGAGGGCCCCCTCGGTGGAGCCGGTCAGGCCCGCCTTGTTGGTGTCCCTGGCCAGCGCCCGCTTGACCTGGTTCAGGTCGTCGCGGCCGGGGTGGATGATCCCCTTGGAGTCGGCGACCGCGATGTCGCCGATCCCGGCGTTCAGCAGGATCCGCGAGACGGCGACGCCGGAGGCGCCCGCGCCGGCGACGACGGCGCGCAGGTCGCCGAGCGACCGCCCGGTGAGGCGGGCCGCGTTGCGCAGCGCGGCGAGGACCACGATCGCGGTGCCGTGCTGGTCGTCGTGGAAGACGGGGATGTCGAGAAGCGCCCGCAGGCGGTCCTCCACCTCGAAGCAGCGGGGGGCGCTGATGTCCTCGAGGTTGACGCCGCCGAACGAGGGCGCGAGCCGGACCACGGTCTCGACGATCGCGTCCACGTCCGTGCAGTCGATGCAGACGGGCACCGCGTCCACGCCCGCGAACTGCTTGAACAGCAGGGCCTTGCCCTCCATCACGGGCATCGCGGCGGCGGGCCCGATGTCGCCGAGCCCCAGCACCGCGGTGCCGTCGGAGACCACGGCCACGACGTTGGAGACCCAGGTGTAGTCGTTGACCAGGTCGGGGTTGTCGGCGATGGCGGTGCAGACGCGGGCGACGCCCGGGGTGTACGCGAGCGACAGGTCTGCGGCGTCGCGGACCGGGACGGTGGAGCGGACCTCCAGCTTGCCGCCGCGGTGCAGCGCGAAAGCGGGATCCAGATCGAGAGAAGTCAAGGAATCAGGCGTAACGGTCACAGCGACCCCAGTGTCGAAAGGACGAGTTCCTTCGGTAGACGCCGTCAAGAGAACGAGAGCCCAGGCTTCGGTAGCCGCCGGAGGCCGTCGTCGTTGACGGTCGTCTCTTGAGGGGGTACGGGGGTCACCCGTCTCCCGATTGTGCCACACGAACCACCGCACACCCCTCCCCCGGCGACCCCAGATCGTTGCCCCTATTGGTGTTCCCCCAGGCCACGAGGCGTGTAATACTCGGCTTTGCCAGTGATCTCTTACGTACATGGGCGCCCCAGTGGACTTGACGTCTTACGCCGAGCTGGCCGTTCAGCTGGTCAACATGGGCGACGAGCTCAGAAACCCCTTCTCCCTGCGGTCGCTGCTGGAGGAGACGGGCCGTACGGAGGCGGCCTCCCGCCTCACCCGGCGTGACGTCGACGCGCTGTGGGAGCTCCGCGAGGAACTCACGGGGGTGTTCGAGGCCGCGGCGGGCGGAGACGACGTCGACGTGGTCGACCGGCTCAACGGCCTGCTGGTCCGGCATCCCGTGCATCCGCAGATCTCCGGCCACGACGGCCAGCCCTGGCACCTGCACCTGACCGAGGGCGGCCGGGTCGCCGACGCCCTGTCGGTCGGGTCGGTCATGGGCCTCGCCAGCGTGGTGACCCGCCTCGGCGTGGACCGGCTCGGCCTCTGCCAGGCGTCGCCGTGCCGCAACGCCTACATCGACACCTCCTCCAACCGGTCACGCCGCTACTGCTCGGAGCGGTGCGCCAGCCGGGCCAACGTGGCGGCGTACCGGGCCCGCAAGCGCGGCGCCTGACCCGCCTGACCCGACGCCCGCGTCAGGCGGGCGGCGCGGGGAAGCGCAGCGCGGGCCGGGGCCAGTAGCGCAGCACGACCCTGCCCAGGACGTCGCCTTCGGGCACCGCGCCGAAGTCCCAGCTGTCGCGGCGCCCGGGGGCCGACTGATTGTCGCTCTCCAGCCACCAGCCGTCGCCGGTGAGCCGGAAGGCCCGCTTGACGATCAGCCCGTGCGGCCGCCTGGCGACCACCACGTCGCCGGGCCGCACGGCGGCGCCGAGCCGTACCAGCAGCCAGTCTCCGGGCCGCAGCGCGGGCCGCATCGAGTCGCCGGAGACACATACGGCGGTGAGCACATCCCCCTCCGCGTGGCGTTTTCGAGACGAGTAAGGTCGGTTCTGGAACGGTGCTGTCATCAGCATTCCTAAGGAAGGATTCCGATGCTCGCACGACTGCTGCGACCCCGGCACGAGGCGTCCGCTCACTGCGACCTGCCGTGCGGGGTCTACGACCCGGCGCAGGCCCGTATCGAGGCCGAGTCGGTGAAGGCGATCATTAAGAAGTACGCCGACAACGACGACCCGGTCTTCCGGACGCGCGCGCTGCTCATCAAGGAACAGCGGGCCGAGCTGGTCAAGCATCACCTCTGGGTGCTGTGGACCGACTACTTCAAGCCGCCGCACCTTGAGCAGTACCCCCAGCTCCACCAGCTCTTCTGGGACGCCACGAAGCTCGCGGGCGCGGCCGGTGCCAAGGGCACCGTCGACCCCGGGCTGGCCGACGACCTCCTGGCGAAGATCGAGGAGATCTCCAAGATCTTCTGGGAGACCAAGGCCGCCTGAGCCGGGTGCGACCCGGCCCCGCACGGCCATGCCGCGCGGGGCCGGGTTGCCCGGAAAGCGGCCCCGGAAAGCATCCCAGAGCACGTGACAAGGGCATGTACGTCAGGCGCGACGAAACCCCATAGAGGCTTCGTATTCGGTACTACGGAATTTACGAGGAGTTACCTCCAAGGAACGCCATAATCGGCGCGTCTGGCCGGGGCAGCACCGTCCAAGTGGCGGTAAGTTGCAGTCAGCGGCAGTGAGCCGGCTCGAAGGGGCGAGGAGGAACGTGACCGAGGAAACCGAGACGCCTGCGGTGGATCTGACCGGGATTCGCGACGCTGTGAGTGTCCGGCTGCCCGCCGTGAGCGCCTATCTGTCCGTGCTGCGCACGGCCACCGCCGGGCTCGCCGCACGGCTCGACTTCACCCTCGACCAGATCGAGGACCTGCGCATCGCGGTGGACGAGGCCTGCGCCATGCTGCTGCGGCACGCCGTACCCGGAACGGACCTTCTCGCGGAGTTCGAACTCACCGGCCCGGAGATGACGGTGCGCGTCGAGGTGAACACCCTCGGCGTCAGCTCGCCCAACCGGGAGGACTTCGCCTGGATGGTGCTGACCGCGCTGGCCGACGACGTGGACGCCATCTCCGACCACGCCGACCATCTGGCGATCATGCTGCGTAAGCGCCGGAGCGCGGCGGGGCCGTCGTGACGGAAAGGACGAGTGCGATGGCCTCCGGCGACTCGGCGGCGGTGCCGGACCGCGTACGCGCGCGCACGCTCTTCGCCGAGCTCTCGGAGCTGCCGCCGGAGGACCCGAGGCGCCAGCGGATCCGCGACGAGCTGGTCGAGCTCCACCTGCCACTCGTGGAGTACCTCGCCCGCCGGTTCCGCAACAGGGGCGAGTGGCTCGACGACCTGACGCAGGTCGCCACGATCGGTCTCATCAAGTCGATCGACCGCTTCGACCTCGGCCGCGGCGTGGAGTTCTCCACGTACGCGACCCCGACCATCGTCGGGGAGATCAAGCGGCACTTCCGCGACAAGGGCTGGGCGGTCCGCGTGCCGCGCCGGCTGCAGGAGCTCAAGCTCTCGCTCACCAAGGCGATAAGCGAGCTGTCACAGCGGGAGAGCCGGGCGCCCACGGTCGCCGAGCTCGCCGTCCACCTGGGGATGAGCGAGGAGGAGGTCCTGGAGGGCCTGGAGTCGGCCAACGCCTACTCCACCGTGTCGCTCGACGCGCCCGACTCGGGCGACGACGACGCTCCCGCCGTGTCCGACTCGCTCGGCATCGTGGACGAGTCGCTGGAGGGCGTGGAGTACCGCGAGTCGCTCAAGCCACTGCTGGAGCGCCTGCCGCCGCGGGAGAAGAGAATCCTGCTGCTGCGCTTCTTCGGCAACATGACGCAGTCCCAGATCGCCACCGAGCTGGGCATCTCGCAGATGCACGTGTCCCGGCTGCTCGCCCGGACCCTGGCCCAGCTCCGCGAGGGCCTGACCGCCGAGGACTGAGATCCGGACCGGCGAGCCGGACAGGAACGACTGAGACGCCGCACTCCCCCCGGCGGCGCTCGGTCAGCCGGGTGGGCCCTGCCGGATCAGGAGGCGTCCTCGCCCATCAGCGCGTGGGTCGAGGCCGGAGCGAGCAACGCGACCAGGGCCGTGACGGCGGCGACGACGAGCGGCACGCCGAAGCCGTACTGCGCCGACTGGATCAGCGTGATCGCGACAGGCAGCGCGAAGATCTGGGTGACGACCGCCGGTCCCCTGCTCCAGCGCAGCACGTGCCACAGGCCCCAGGCGACCCAGATCAGGCCGGCCCCGCCGAGCACGCCGAACCCGGCCACCGCGATGCCGGTCACCAGGTCGGTGGGCTTGCCGACCAAAGTCTCGACGCCGACATAGCCGCCCATCACGACGGCGAGCAGGCCCTCGGCGGCCAGGACGGCTGCGGCCACCGTGAGCGTCGCGGGGCGGCCGGCGGAACTGCTGATCACAACGCCCAACCCTACCCGTACAGATGGCCGGCCTCCCGGGAGAGGCGTCACCCGGCGGAAGCGGTAAACGGTTCGTTAACCTTCAGGCATGCGGGCTCTCCTCCTCGTGAATCCCAAGGCCACCTCGACGCACCGGCGCACGCGGGACGTGCTGATCCGGGCGCTCGGCGCCGCCGTGGACCTGTCGGTCGAGGAGACCGCCTACCGTGGCCACGCGACCACCCTCGCCGCGACGGCGCGGGCCAAGGGGTTCGACGCGGTGGCGGTGCTCGGCGGCGACGGAACGATCAACGAGACCGTCAACGGACTGCTCCAGGCCCATCCGGGCGGGCGCGCGAGCGAGCGGCCGGCCCTCATCGTCATCCCCGGCGGCAGCGCGAACGTCTTCGCCCGCGCCCTCGGGCTGCCCAACAACCCGGTCGAGGCGACCGGAGCCGTCCTGGAGGCGCTGCGCGAGGACCGGCGCCGCGTCATCGGACTCGGACAGGCGATTTGGCACGATGAGGTTTCGGGCCCCGATCCGGGGGCAGGAGCGGGCCCTGACCATCAAAGGTCCCGATATTTCACATTTTGTGCAGGGCTGGGATACGACGCGGAGGTCGTCCGGGCCGTGGAGGGTCTGCGGAGCGCGGGATACCGCGCACTGCCCGCCCTCTACGTGAGCACGGCGGTGCGTCACTTCTTCGTGACCGACCGGCGGCGTCCGGCGATCCGGCTGGCGCGTCCCGGCCTGCCCACAGAGGATGGGATTTTCCAGGCGATCGTGTCGAACACGGCGCCCTGGACGTACGCCGGTACACGTCCGATCAACCCGACACCATGGGCCGGCTTCGAGACGGGGCTCGATCTACTCGGGCTCCGCAGGCTGAATCTGCCCGCCATGCTCTCGCTGGTCCGCCAGATCATCGGAGAGCACCGGGGATTGCCGCGCGGTAAACACCTCGTTCAGACGCATGACGAAGAGGAGTTCACCCTCCTCGCCTCCCGGCCGGTGGCCTTCCAGCTCGACGGCGACTACCTGGGAGAACACGAGTGGGTGATCTTTCGCGCTATCCCGGACGCGTTACAAGTCCTCGTCTAAGCTGTTACATGTAGTCATAGTGTGACGCATCCGACAGCCACGGCGGGCAAAACCTTGTCCCAAACCTCTTGTGTGGTGTTGGTACGGCTGAAAAGCTGAATCACGACGTCGGAACGTAGGACCTTTACGGAGACCACAGCCTCTGTAAGGGCCCCCGGCGATCGCGTGGACGCGCCCCGGCCCCTAACCCTGGAACCGGGTAAACGTCCGCCCTAGTTAGTGAAAGAGTTCACAAAGTTGACGGCCAGCGGAGCCACGACGGCTCCATCTGACGAAGGAGTGGAACGCATGGACTGGCGCCACCGCGCTGCCTGCCGTGACGTGGACCCCGAACTGTTCTTCCCGATCGGGAACACCGGTCCCGCGCTCATGCAGATCGACGAAGCCAAGCAGGTGTGCCGGCGATGCACGGTCGCCGACTCCTGCCTGAAGTGGGCCCTGGAGTCCGGCCAGGACGCCGGCGTCTGGGGCGGACTGAGCGAGGACGAGCGCCGCGCACTCAAGCGCCGCACCGCTCGTGCCCGCGCCCGTGCCGCCGTCTGATCACACGTCTGACCACGGCCGTCCGGCCGCCGTACGCGACCGTCCTCGGTGAATGCCCTCGCGGCGTTCACCGGACGGCGGCGCGCGCTCGTCAGCACGCTCGTCGCGCTCATCACGTCGGTCGCGCCATGTGAGTCGCATGGTGAGTCGCATCATGGTGGCTCGCACCGGTCGATCGACGGTGCCGACCACCTTGCTGATCGCACCGTGCCGATCGCGTTCTGCCGGTCATCGCGTCTACTATGGCATCCCCCACACCGCCGCGCTGAGGCGGGGTGCCCCTCACGCGTGTCAGGCGGGCTGCACCGGGATGCTGATCCGCACCTCGGTCCCCCCGCCGTCCCTCCCGGCCACGCCCAGGCGGCCCGACAGCTCGCCGACGACCAGCGTGCGGACGATCTGGAGCCCTAGGCTCCCGGTCGCCTCCAGGTCGAAGTCCGCGGGCAGGCCCTTGCCGTCGTCGGCCACCACCACCTCGAGCCGGTCGGCGTCCCGCCTGACGACGACCTGCACGTTGCCCGAGGAATGCGCGAAGCCGTGCTCGACCGCGTTCTGGAGCAGCTCCGTCAGCACCATCGCGATCGGGGTCGCGACCGCCGCGGGAAGCACGCCGAAGCCGCCCGTCCGCTTGATCGCCACCTGCGCGACAGCCACCTCCGCCGTCATCGCGATGACCCGGTCGGCGATGTCGTCGAACTCGACCATCTCCTCCGGCATCTGCGCCAGGATCTCGTGGACGATCGCGATCGACCCGACCCGGCGCACCGCCTCGTTCAGGGCCTCCTGCCCCTCGGGATTGTTCAGGCGGCGCGCCTGGAGCCGCAGCAACGCCGCCACGGTCTGCAGGTTGTTCTTCACCCGGTGATGGATCTCCCGGATCGTCGCGTCCTTGGTCAGCAGCTCGCGCTCGCGCCGCCGCAGCTCGGTCACGTCGCGGATCAGCACCAGCGCGCCGATGCGGCCGCCCCCGACGATCAGCGGGATCGCCCGTAGCTGCACGACCGTGCCGCCGTTCTCCACCTCGGTCTCCCGGGGGGCCCGCCCGCTGGCGACGAGCATCAGATCCTCGTTGATCGGCTCGTCCGAGTAGCACAGGTCGGCGGTCGTCTTCCCGAGGTCCGCGCCCACGAGGTCGGCGTGCAGGCCGAGGCGGCGGTACGCCGACAGGGCGTTCGGCGAGGCGTAGGTGACCCGGCCGGCCTTGTCCAGCCGGAGCAGGCCGTCGCCCACGCGGGGCGACCTGACCAGGATCGGCTCCTCCTCCGCGAACGGGAACCTGCCCTCCGCCACCATCTGCGCGAGGTCGGAGGCGCTCTGCAGGTACGTCAGCTCCAGCCGGGAGGGGGTGCGCGCCGACGACAGGTTCGTGGACCGCTGGATCACCCCGATGATCGAGCCCTCCCTGCCCCGCCGTACGGGGATGGTCTCCTCACGCACCGGCACGCCGCTCGACCAGTCGGGGTCTCCCTCCCGGCAGATGCGGCGCTCGGCCCAGGCCACGTCGATCAGCGGCCGCTCTCCCGCGGCCACGGACATCCCGACCACGTCGTCGTGGTAGACGGTGGGACCGGTCGTGGGACGCATCTGGGCCACCGCCAGCCACCTCGTGCCGCCCTGGTCGGGAACCCAGAGGATCAGGTCGGCGAACGACAGGTCGGCGAGCAGCTGCCAGTCGGAGACCAGGGAGTGAATCCAGTCGAGGTCGGCGGATTCGAGTGCGGTGTGACGCGACACGAGGTCGCTGAGAGTCGGCACGTGTGCATGATGCGCCGCCTGCCGGGCCGAAAGCGAATCGACCTTCGTCACCTGGCAGGATGCACCTCATGACAGGGCGGATATGACGGGGCCGATATGACAGGGCCGATGGACAGGCTGCGCGCGGCGACGGCGCGGCGGGAGGAGGCGGGCCTGCGGCGGGCCCTGCGCCCGCGCACGCCGGACCACGACGGGCTGCTCGACCTCGCCTCCAACGACTACCTCGGCCTCTCGCGGGACGAGCGGATCGTCGAGGCGGCCGTCCGCGCCACCCGCGAATGGGGGGCGGGCTCCACGGGGTCGCGCCTGGTGACCGGGTCGACCCGGCTGCACGCGGAGCTGGAGGACCGGCTCGCCGCCTTCGCGGGCGCGTCCGGCGCCCTGGTGTTCTCGTCGGGATACCTCGCCAACCTCGCCGCCGTCGCCGCCCTCGGACGGGACGGGCTGATCGTCTCCGACGCCGGCAACCACGCCTCGATCGTGGACGCCTGCCGGCTGTCGCGGTCGCGGGTCGTGGTCACGCCGCACGGGGACGCCGAGGCGGTGACCAAGGTCCTGGCCGAACGGCACGAGGAGCACGCCCTCGTCGTCACCGACGCCGTGTTCTCCGTCGACGGAGACGTCGCGCCGCTGCGCGCCCTGCACGAAGCCGCCGTACGGCACGGCGCGCTGCTCGTGGTGGACGAGGCCCACGCGCTCGGCGTCGTCGGCGACCACGGCAGGGGCGCGACGCACGCGGCCGGGCTCGCCGACCGGCCGGACGTCGTGCGGACCGTCACGTTGTCGAAGTCGCTGGGCTCCCAGGGCGGCGCGGTCCTGGGCGCCCCCGAGGTGATCGGCACGCTCGTCGACACGGGCCGGTCGTTCATCTTCGACACCGGCCTCGCCCCCGGGTGCGCGGGGGCCGCCCTGGCCGCCCTCGACCTGCTGGAGGCGTCTCCCGGCCTGCCCGCCCGCGCCCGCGAGAGGGCGCGCGAGCTGGCCGCGCTGGCCCGCAGGCTCGGCCTGGAGACGGCCGACCCCGCCGCCGCCGTGGTGCCGGTGGTGCTCGGCCCGCCCCGGCTCGCGCTCGAGGCGGCGGCACTGTGTGCGGATCACGGGGTGCGCGTGGGATGCTTCCGCCCACCGTCGGTGCCCCAGGGCCGCGCGTGTCTGCGGTTGACCGCACGTGCCGATCTGCGGTCCGATGATCTCGTGGTGGTCCGGGGTGCGCTCACCGCTGTGGCCGAGTTGACGAAAGGGCCGAGTCGAGGGTGGGACAGGTGACGGAGCGCAGCGAGGACTCTCCTCGCGTGCCTAAGTACTACGACGTGAAGCGGAGTCTCCTGGAACTCACCAAGAGCCTGCCCGCGGGCAGCGCGCTCCCGCCCGAGCGCGCCCTGGCCGTACGCTTCGAGACCTCGCGGACGACGGTCCGGCAGGCGCTGTCGGAGCTGGTGGTCGAGGGCAGGCTGCTGCGCATCCAGGGCAAGGGCACGTTCGTCGCGCAGCCCAAGGTCGCGCAGGTGCTCCAGCTCACCTCTTATACGGGTGACCTGCGCACGGTCGGGCTGGAGCCGGACACCAAGATCCTCGACATCAGCTACGTCACCGCCGACGAGACGCTCGGCCGACGGCTGGCCGTCAACCCCGGCAGCCGGGTGCTGCGCATCCATCGTCTCCGCCTGGCCAACGGCGAGCCGATGTCGATCGACACCACGCACCTGTCCGCCCGCCGCTTCCCCCGGCTGCGGCGGGAGCTGGAGGTGCACTCCTCGCTGTACGAGACGCTGCACAACGCCTACAACGTGCGGCTGACCGACGCGGAGGAGGTCATAGAGACCGTGCTCGCCACGCCGTACGACGCGCAGGTGCTCGGGGTGGACGTCGGCCTGCCGATGCTGCTGCTGACCCGGCACGCCTTCGACGCCGACGGCAACCCGGTCGAGTACGCCCAGTCGCTCTACCGCGGCGACCGCTACAAGTTCGTCACCCGCCTCCGCCGCCCCTGATGGTCACCGAGCGAGCCGAGGGGCGCGCCGCCGATCTGGACTGAGGAGAGAGGGAGTGAGGAACGAACTCCCGAACGACGAGGGCGAGTCATGGCGCGCCTCCGGCACGACCTGGCGGAAGTGAGCGCCCCGAGAGTGAAGCGGGAAACACAGTGAGTGTTCTGGTGGTGACCGGGACGGACACCGGGGTGGGGAAGACGGTGGTGACGGCCGCGCTCGCGGCGCTGGCGGTGGCGCGGGGCGCGACGGCCGCTGTCGTGAAGCCGGCGCAGACGGGGGTCGCGGCCGGGGAGGCCGGGGACCTCGACGAGGTGATCCGCCTGTCCGGGGTTACCTCGACCTTCGAGATGGCGCGGTATCCCGATCCCCTCTCCCCCGCGGCGGCGGCCCGCGTCTCCGGCCTGCCGCCGCTGTCGCTCGCGGCCGCCGCGGCCCGGATCGGGGAGCTGGCGGAGTCGCACCGGCTGGTGCTCGTGGAGGGCGCAGGGGGGCTGCTCGTCCGGTACGACGAGGAGGGCGGCACGCTCGCGGACCTCGCCCGGCGCCTGCACGCCTCGGTGCTCGTGGTGGCCCGAGCCGGGCTGGGCACCCTCAACCATACGGCGCTGACGCTCGAGGCGATGGCGGGCCGGGGCCTCGATCTCGCGGGCGTCGTGATCGGCTCCTGGCCCGCCGCTCCGGGCCTGGCGGACCGCTCGAACGTCGCCGATCTGGAGATGCTCGCCGCCCGCCCGTTGTCGGGCGCGTTGCCGGAGGGCGCGGGGTCGCTCGGCCCGGAGGCGTTCGCCCGCGTGGCGCGGGCGTGCCTGGCTCCCGCGTTCGGCGGCATGTTCGACCCGGCCGCGTTCCGCTCGACCTTTATGCTGCCCCTGTGACAGCAGTGCCCCACCTGACCGACGGGAGTGCCGCGTGAAGACCGACATCCTGGAGATCGCCCGCGTCCAGGTTCTCGACGAGGGCAGAGGGCTCGACGCGGCGCAGGCGCTGGAGTGCCTGACGCTACCCGATGACCGCCTGCCGGACCTGCTCGCCCTGGCGCACGAGGTGCGGATGAAGTGGTGCGGCCCCGAGGTCGAGGTGGAGGGGATCGTCTCGCTCAAGACCGGAGGATGCCCGGAGGACTGTCACTTCTGCTCGCAGTCCGGGCAGTTCTCCTCTCCGGTCCGCGCGGCCTGGCTCGACATCCCCTCCCTCGTCAAGGCGGCCGTCGAGACGGCCGCGACCGGGGCGACCGAGTTCTGCATCGTGGCCGCCGTACGCGGCCCGGACCGGCGGCTGATGGACCAGGTCCGCGAGGGCGTCCGGGCGATCCGGGAGGCGGTGGAGATCAACGTCGCCTGCTCGCTCGGCATGCTCACCCAGGCGCAGGTGGACGAGCTGGCCGAGATGGGGGTGCACCGCTACAACCACAACCTGGAGACCGCCCGGTCGCACTTCCCCCGCGTCGTCACCACCCACACCTGGGAGGAGCGCTGGGAGACCTGCCTCATGGTCCGGGAGGCGGGCATGGAGCTGTGCTGCGGCGGCATCGTCGGCATGGGCGAGACGCCGGAGCAGCGGGCCGAGTTCGCCGCCCAGCTCGGTGAGCTGGCGCCGGACGAGGTGCCGCTCAACTTCCTCAACCCCCGGCCGGGCACGCCGTTCGCCGATCACCCGCTGGTCGACGGCGCCGAGGCGCTGAAGACGATCGCCACGTTCCGCCTCGCCCTGCCGCGCACCATCCTGCGGTACGCCGGAGGCCGTGAGCTGACCCTCGGCGACCTCGGCACGAGGGAGGGCATGCTGGGCGGAATCAACGCCGTCATCGTCGGCAACTACCTCACCACCCTGGGCCGGGCGCCCGAGCGTGACCTGGAGCTGCTCGCCGATCTCAAGATGCCCATCAAGGCGCTCTCCCAGACGCTCTGATCGGGCTTATCCCGGGCCGCAACGGGCATCAGCGGAGGTGACCGACGTTCTCCCGTGGCTGGAGGGCATTGGCCGTCCTTCTGTTCGCAAAAGAGACCGACTGGTAGGTTTCACTCTATGGAGTCCCCCAAACACGCAGGCGACATCGCCGTCGCCGTCTCCCAGGCCTACGGCGTGGACACGATGTTCACGCTCTCCGGCGGGCACGTCTTCCCCCTGTACGACGGGGCCGTCCATCAGAACATGCGCATCCTCGACGTGCGCCACGAGCAGAGCGCGGTGTTCGCGGCCGAGGCGACGGCCCGGCTGACCCGGAAGCCCGGCCTCGCGGTGCTCACCGCGGGCCCCGGCGTCACCAACGGCGTCTCGGGGGTGGCGACCGCCCACTTCAACGGCTCCCCGGTCGTCGTCCTCGGCGGGCGCGCCCCGCGCTCGCGCTGGGGCTCCGGGGCGCTGCAGGAGATGGACCATCCCCCGCTGTTCGAGACCGTCACCAAGCTCGCCTTCACCGGCTCGGGCGCGGACTCCATCGGGCAGGACGTGGAGATGGCCTTCCGGACCGCGCTCGCCCCGCACCGCGGCCCCGTGTTCCTGGACGTCCACATGGACGACCTGTTCGCTCCGTCGGCCGAGTACGACTCGGAGACGCTGACCCCGTCGCCGCTGGAGCCCGACCCCGAGGCGCTCGCCGGCATCGCCCGGCTGATCGCCGAGGCCGAGCGTCCGCTGCTCGTGCTGGGCTCGGACGTGTGGATGGACCGCGCGGAGGAGGCGGCGCGGGACTTCGCCGAGGAGTGGCGGCTGCCGGTCGTGCCCAACGGCCAGGGGCGGGGCATCCTGCCCGCCGGGCACGAACTGCTCGTCACCCGTGCCCGCGGCCTCGCGTTCAGCCAGGCCGACCTGGTCATCGTCGTCGGCACCCCGCTCGACTTCCGCCTCGCGTACGGCTGGTTCGGCGGCAAGGAGGGCGCGCCGCTGGCCCGGGTCGTGCACATCGTCGACGCGCCGTCCCAGCTCGCGACCCACACCGGCCTGTCGGGCTCGGCGTCGGGCGACCTGTCCCTCCTCTTCTGGGGCCTCGGCGCCGCGTGCGGCACCGCCGGGGTGAACCCCAAGGCGTACGCGCCCTGGGTGACCCGGCTGGGTGAGACGGCGGCGGCGGCGATCGCCGACGACACGCCGCTGCTGGAGTCGGACGCCGACCCGATCCACCCCATGCGCATCTACGGCGAGCTGAACAAGGTGCTCGCCGACGACGCGGTGGTGATCGGCGACGGCGGCGACTTCGTCTCCTACGCCGGCAAGTACGTCGAGCCGCGCCGCCCGGGCAGCTGGCTCGACCCCGGGCCGTACGGCTGCCTCGGCACCGGGCTCGGCTACTCCATCGCGGCCCGGCTGGCCCGGCCGTCGTCGCAGGTCGTGCTGCTGCTCGGCGACGGCGCCGCGGGCTTCTCGCTGATGGACGTCGACACGCTGGTCAGGCACCGGCTGCCGGTCGTCATGATCTGCGGCAACAACGGCATGTGGGGGCTGGAGAAGCACCCGATGCAGATGCTGTACGGCTACGACGTGGCGGCCGAGCTCCAGCCGCAGTGCCGCTACGACCAGGTCGTCACCGCGCTCGGCGGCGGCGGGGAACTGGTCACGTCGCCGGACGAGATCGGCCCGGCGCTGCGCCGCGCCTTCGACTCGGGCGTGCCGTACCTGGTGAACATCGCGACCGACCCGGCCGTCGCCTACCCGCGCACCACCTCCGGCGTCTGACGAGGGTGTCCGACGGGGCGCTCTGACGGGCACGAAAGACCCCGCCCGCCACACGGCGGGCGGGGCGTGCCCGTCAGGGGGCGGGCGTCCGGGCCGGGGACGCGCTCGGCGTGGCGCTGGGCGAGGCGGACGGACAGGGCTTCAGCTCCACGACGAACTTGACCACCGAGCCCTCGGGCTTCCTCGTCCCGGCGGCCGGGCTCTGGCTGACGACGAGGCCCCGGCACTTGCCCTCACCCGTCGTGGTGCCTCTGGGCTTGAGGCCCATCTTGTTGATCCGCGCCAGCGCGACGCTCTCGGTGACCTTCACGACGGACGGGACCTCGACGAGGTCCTCGGACGGGCTCGGCGAGGGAGAGGGCGTGGGAGAGGCGGACGGGCTCGGCGACGGAGTGGGCGTCGGGGTCGGCGTCGGCCTGGACGAGCTGGGCACCACCTGCGGCACGGACACCGCCGGGGTGGGCGTCCTGCGGGGACGCCGGGGGGAGCGGGACGGCGACGGGCTGGGTGTGGGGGTCTCCACGATGAGAGGCCCCGTGTTCGAGGGTTCGGGCGCGCCGGACCCGGCCGAGGCCATGTTGATCCCCGCGACGGCCAGAGCCCCGACGACGGCCACTCCCGCCACTCCGGCCGCGAGCGGCAGCCCACGGCCCCTCCGGGACCGCTGGGCGGCGTCTCTCGCCGCCGCGCGCCGCGACGTCCGGGTGCCCTGCTGCGGCGTCGCGACGGTCGCCGGCGGCACGGCCGGGGCGTCGTCCCACGACTCGCGGGTGACGCGGTAGGTGTGGCCGGTGGAGGGGACCGGCTCGGGCCCGCCCGGGTAGGGGCCGGCCTCGGCCGCCGTCGGCGAGCCGGGGGCGGCCATCGCCCGGGAGACCGCACCGGTCATGCCGGCGCCGGGAATCACAGCACCGGTGCCGTGTATTCCGGCACCGTGTATTCCGGCACCGTGTATTCCGGCACCGGGCTGCACCGCCTGCCGGGCCGCCTGGCTCATCGTGGCGGCCGACGGCCAGCGGAGCGCCGGGTCCTTGGACATGGCCCGCTCGACGACGGCCCGCACCGCGGGCGGCACGTCCGGCGGCAGCGGCGGCGGCTCCTCGCGGATGTGCTTGAGCGCGATCGTCACCGGCGAGTCACCGTCGAAGGGGCGCTGCCCGGCCAGGCACTCGTACGCCACCACGCCCAGGGCGTAGATGTCGACGGCGGGCGTGACCGGAGCCCCCTCGGCCTGCTCGGGAGCGCAGTAGGCCGCGGTGCCGAGCACCATGCCCGCGTCGGTGAGGCGGCTGCCCGAGTCGGCGCGGGCGATGCCGAAGTCGGTGAGCACCAGCGCGCCGTCCGGGCGGACGAGCAGGTTGCCGGGCTTGATGTCCCGGTGCACGATCCCCCGCTCGTGCACGGCCTGCAACGCGGAGGCGGCCTGCGCGATGAGTTCCATCGCCGGCTCGGGACCGATGCGGCCGATCCGGGTCAGCAGGCGGTCGAGCGGCTCTCCGTCCACGAACCGCATCACGAGGTACGCCGTGGAGCCGTCGCCGGGGACGTCGGTCACACCGTAGTCGTAGACGTCGACGACGCCGGGGTGGTTGACGGTCGCCATCGCCCGCGCCTCGCCCTGGAAGCGCACGGCGAATCCGGGGTCGTCGAGGCGGCCGGGAAGCAGCACCTTGACCGCGACCGTGCGCGCGAGGACAGTGTCCTCACCACGCCACACCTCGCCCATGCCCCCGGCGCCGAGCCGGGCGTCCAACCGGTAGCGCCCGGCCAGGGTCATCCCTTGGGCCACCATTTGCGCCCCGTACCCCCTAAGTCACTCGACCCCCGAAGGTGTCCAACAAAGCAGGCTCGCGTCGCGGGAAGATAACGACAGGATCACGGAACCCCGTTAGGCGAGGGCTCCGGGCTCGGGGGCCGGATGTCGAGCTTACCTGTTATCCGCCCCTAACACCGTGCACCGAGCACCGGGCCGACCAGTTCCTGGGCGTCACCTGGACGACCAGTCGCCGGCCGCACTGCGGGCAGTAGCGCGGTGGCTCCATCTCCCTCGCGGCCGGACAGGCCGCGTGATCACCGTCCTCGGCCGGACGGCCGCAGTGATCGCAGAAGAGGTCCACAGTGCATCACCCTAGCCGGTGGCCGCCTGCTCTTCCCCCTCCTTGAGACACCACTGCTCAAGACATCACTGTCCGAGGCGCCGCTCCTTGGGACGCCTCTCCCTAAGACGTATCCGCGCCGCGAAAAGTTGCGACCGGTTCCGATCGGAGGGCGACCCAATAGGCTGACGGCATGAGTCTCGCTCCGGGTCTGCGCGCCGAGGTCCGCATCGTGGTCGAGCACGAGGACACGGCCATCCGGGTCGGCAGCGGCGACGTGCCGGTGCTGGGCACCCCCCGGCTGCTCGCGCTCGCCGAGGGCGCCACGGTCGAGGCCGTCCAGCGGCACCTGGAGCCCGGGCGGACCTCGGTGGGGACCAGGGTGCTGATCGAGCACCGCCTGCCCAGCCCCGTCGGCGCGCACGTCGAGATCGTCGCCGAACTCACGGAGGTGGACGGCAGGCGCCTCGTCTTCTCCGTCAGCGCCGCCGACGAGGCAGGCGCCCTGGTGGCCACCGGCACGATCGAGCGGGTCGTCGTCGACCGCGAGCGCTTCCTCGCCCGCCTCTGAGCCCGTCTCCGAACCGCCCGATCACACCAGTCCGATCAGCTCACTCGACCACGGCGATGAGGTCGCCTTCCTGGACGACGTCGCCCTCCTTGACCTGGATCTTGGTGACGGTCCCCGGGTCCTCGCTGAGGACCGGGATCTCCATCTTCATCGACTCCAGGATCACCAGCGTGTCGCCCTCGTCGACGACGTCGCCCTCACTCACGACGATCTTCCAGACGTTCGCCACCATCTCGGCGTGTACCTCGGCCACCCGGACACTCCCCTCAACACGATTCAGCAGATCAGGATTTTCTCATCCGGGAGACCAGACCGGTGTCGTAGTCCCCGCTCACGAACTCGGGATGATCGAGCAGTTCGGCGCAGAAGGGCAGGTTGTGCTTGGGACCCTCGACCCGGAACGCCCCGACGGCCTCCCGCCCCCGCTCCAGCGCCTCCTCGCGGGTGGCGCCGGTGACGCAGAGCTTGGCCATCAGCGGGTCGTAGAACGGCGTGACCGTGTTGCCCGCGGTGTAGCCCGAGTCGACCCGCACCCCCTCGCCCTCCGGCTCCTCCCACACACCGATCTTGCCAGGGCCGGGCAGGAACCGGCGGGGGTCCTCGGCGTAGACGCGGAACTCGATCGCGTGGCCGCTGCTCCGCGGCTCGACGGAGTAGACCTCCCCGGCGGCGATCCGGATCTGGTGCTCCACCAGGTCGAGGCCGGTGACCAGCTCGGTGACGGGGTGCTCCACCTGGAGGCGGGTGTTCATCTCCAGGAAGACGAAGTCCTGGGCGTCGGCGTCCACCAGGCACTCGACCGTGCCCGCGCCGCGGTAGGCCACCGCCTCCCCCGCCCGTACGGCCGCGGCGAGCATCCGCTCACGCAGCTCCGGGGTGACGCCGGGGGACGGGCTCTCCTCCACGACCTTCTGGTGCCGCCGCTGGACCGAGCAGTCCCGCTCGCCCAGTGCGACCACCCTGCCGTCGGCGAGGCCGAGGATCTGCACCTCGACGTGCCTGGCCCGCTCGACGTACCGCTCCAGCAGGATGGCCGGCTCGCCGCCGAACCGGGCGGCCGCCCGGCAGGCCTGCTCGAAGGCCTTCGCCAGCGAGTCGTCGTCGCGGGCGACGCCCATGCCGATCCCGCCGCCCCCGCCGGACGCCTTGACCATGACGGGGTAGCCGATCTCCTTGGCGGCCCGCTCGGCCTGCGCGAGGTCGGACACCGGTTCCCTGGTCCCGGCGGCGACCGGGACGCCCGCCGCCTCCATCAGGTTCCGGGCGTTGATCTTGTCGCCCATCCGCTCGACGGCCTCGGGGTCCGGGCCGATCCAGACGAGCCCGGCGTCGATCACCGCGCGGGCGAACGCGGCGTTCTCCGCGAGGAACCCGTAACCGGGGTGGACCGCCCGCGCCCCCGTCGTACGGGCGGCCTGGAGGACCTTGTCGATGTCGAGATAGCTCTGGGCCGGGTTCGCCGGGCCGAGGAGCACGGCGTCGTCCGCCTCGCGGACGAACGGCAGGTCGGCGTCCGCCTCGGAGTGGACCGCGACCGCGCGCAGCCCCATTCCCCGGACCGTACGGATGATCCGCCGGGCGATTTCCCCGCGATTGGCGATCAGAACTGAGTCGAGCACGCAGCCAACTCTAGGCGGATCACCCGCCCGGCTCCCCCCGCCCGTTCCGACTGAACCCGGCGGGCGAATCTGTAGGGTCGCGACAACGATGATGACATCGGCGTGCCGCCGGCGGTGCCGCAGTGTTACGTCTGCTACAACCGGGTAACGAGCACGAGCCGGTCGACGACGCGCGCCAGGGCCTCCACCACGCCGGGATCGTAGGCCGAGCCACCGTCGAGGCGCAGCCGCTCCAGCGCGGCCGCCGCCCTGTCCCGGTCGGTCGATGCGCCCACGAGGTCGTCGTACGCGTTCGCGGCCCTGATGATCCGGCTGGCCGTCGGGGGCGACTCGCCGAGCGTGTCGCACTGCCGCCGGACGATCTCCGCCACGCCGTGCAGCACGCCGGTCTTCCTGATCACCTCGGCGCCCAGGCCGGCGATCCGCCGGGCCTGATCGGCGTCGGCCAGCACCGTGGCCCCGCCGGGGATCGGATCACGCAGCGAGAGCTGGCCGATGTCGTGCATGAGCGCGGCGTACTCCAGCTCCAGCAGCTGGGGCTCCGACATGCCGAGTTCCCGTCCGACGGCGACCGACAGCCGGCTGACGCGGCGCGAGTGGCCAGGCTCCACGTATCCGCCGACCTCGGTGACCCGGCTCAGCGCGCGCACGGTCTGCAGGTAGGTCGCCCGGATGCCGGCGTACTTGCGGAAGGCCACCTGTGTGACGAGCAGCGGCGCGGCGAACGCGGGCAGGGCGGTCATGTCCATGCTGTGCGAGGCGAGCGCGAGCAGGATGCCCGACGCCGCGACGGCGGCGCCGAGCGGCGCGGCCATCCTGATCTCGTCGCGCACGGCGACGGCGAACGCCGTCCTCACCTGGTTGGCCCGGAGCATGGCCGCGATCACCACGTCGGCCACCAGCATGACCGTGACCAGCACGGCCATCACCCCCAGCGCCGGCCACCAGTTGCCCTCGCCGGTGTCCCGGGCGATCGCCTCCAGCGAGCCGGTCAGCGGCCGGTAGGCGAACGCGAGCAGCGACCCGGCGAGCAGCCTGCGGGCCATCGCGTCGAGGCGCGGCGGCCGGCCGACCGCCAGATGCGGCAGCCCGCCGGCGATCATGCCGACCGACATCACCGCCACGACCTCCAGGGCCGAGTGGCCCGCGGGCCGCCCGCCGACGTCGAGCAGCAGGGCGTAGCCGAGGGAGGCCGCGGTGGAGATCGGCGCGACCTCGCGGTTGCCCGGCATGGTGAGCCGGGCCAGCTCTCCGGCCGCGATGAGCGCGCCGAACCCGATGGCGACCCGCGCGTCGGTCAGCCCGTGCGCCGCGGTGTGGGCGATCCCCGCCACGGTCAGCATCCCGGCCGCGCAGATCAGCAGGAGCTGACCCGAGTCGAGCCCCAGCTGCGCGGTGGCAGGCCTGCGTGTCCTCACCGCTCCGACACCACCTGGATCGGGGTCGTCGGGTCGTCGTGGTCCTTGGCCGTGGTCTCCACGGCGGCGGCGTCGTCCGGCGGGACGGGCGCCGGCTGGGCCGGCTGCCACCCGTGCCGGTCGAGCGCCCTGACGAACCGGGCCACCATGTCGGGGTCGAACTGCGTCCCCGCGTTCTTGCGCAGCTCGGCCACCGCGACCTCGATCGGCTTGGCCTTCCGGTACGAACGGTCGGAGGTCATGGAGTCGAAGGCGTCGGCCACCGCGATGATCCGGGCGAACTCCGGGATCTCCGGCCCGGCTAGCCCCATCGGGTAGCCCTTGCCGTCGTGCCGCTCGTGGTGGTGCATGATCCCGGCGAACGCCTCGTCGAGGAAGTCGATGCCCCGCACGATCTCCAGCCCGCGCATCGGGTGCAGCTGGATCGCGGCGAGTTCCTCCTCGGTGAGCCGGCCCTCCTTCTGCAGCACCTTGGTCGGCACGCCGAGCTTGCCGACGTCGTGCAGCATCCCGGCGTACCGGATCGCGCGGAGCCGCTCGGTGCCCATGCCGATCTCCTCGGCGATCATGGACGAGGCCGCGGAGACCCGCGTGCAGTGCCCGCGCGTGTAGTAGTCCTTGGTCTCCACCGCCTGGCACAGCGCCGCGATGGTCGCGTCGTACGCGCGCTGCTCGGCGTGGTAGTGCCCGAGCGCCCACCGGGCCACGAACAGCGGCAGCAGCACGAGCACGGCGGAGATCGACTGCACGGTCGACCACAGGGCCGCGATCAGCAGGCCGAAGGTGGCGAAGCCGACGTAGGAGCTGAGGAACTGCACCATCACGCGGAGCGAGACCTGGTCGCGGTGCACCACGGTGGCGAGCCGCAGGATGACCGCCGTGAGCGCGAAGTTCATGGCGACGAAGGCCGCCGTCGCGGCGGCGTACGGCACGAGCACGCCCGGGAAGTCGGCCGGTTCGGGCAGCCCGGGCACCCCGCCCGCGCTCTCGTAGGCCCATCCGGCGGCGTATCCGCACAGTGCGTACTGCGCGCCGTTGAACAGCCGCTTCACCAGCTCCAGGCCGGGGCGGGCGCTCACCACCGCCGCCAGCCCCACCAGGGCGGCCCCCTCCGGGCCGACGAGCACCACGGCGGCCAGGGCGGCGGAGAAGCTCACCGAAACGGCGACGTTCGGCACGCTGAGCAGCGTCGGCACCGACTCGCACAGCAGGAACAGCAGTGCGAGGACGAGGAGCGTCGACCAGTCCTCCGGCGTGAGCCCGTGCCGGGCGAGCAGGCCGCGCGCGATCACGACGCCGGCGGTCCCGACGAGCGCGGCGAAATAGACCCTGGCGGGCCACGGAAGTTCCCGCATTGGCGGCCACCTCGAATGCGGATCGGACCTGTGGGCCGGCCGTCCGTGACCGGCCCACAGGCAGTGACTACGTCCAGGAGATCCCCGGGGTGCCGGCAGCGAGGCCGACCAGAGCGACCACCGGAGTGAGCAGCGCCAGCGCCACTGTCAGCCTGACGACGGTCTTCCCAAACATTGCGCCGCCTCCACGTCGATTGCGTCCTCAGGCTACAGAAGGGGCGCGGGCCGGTCCGGGATGTCGCGACCATCGCAGCCAAAACGTAACCAAGCAATCACACCGCGTGCAATTGCAGGAGATCGACACGGTCAGGCCGACGCCTCGCGGGCCCATTCGACGGTGGCCTTCAGGCCGGTGGCCAGGTCGTGGCGGGGACGCCAGCCGAGGCCCTCCAGCGCGGGCACGGGGTCGACGGCCATGTCGGGGAGGTCGCCGAGCCGAGAGGGCTCGAAGCGCGGCTCGTCGGGGACGCCCGCCGCCGCGGCGACCAGGGTGTGCAGCTCCCGGTCGGTGGTCCGGACGCCGGTGCCGAGGTTGAACCGGCGGCCGTCGCCGCCGGCGCCGCAGGCGCGGGCGAAGCCGTCCACCACGTCGTCGACGAACACGTAGTCGCGGGTCTGGGCGCCGTCGCCGTACACGACCGTGGGTTTCCCGGTCAGCAGCGCGTCGGTGAAGATGGCGACCACCCCGGCCTCGCCCTCGGGCGACTGGCGCGGCCCGTAGACGTTCGACAGCACGAGCGTGGTGTATTCGAGGCCGTGCAGCGCGCGGTAGGTCGCGAGGTAGAGCTCGCCGCCGAGCTTGGAGGCGGCGTACGGCGAACGGGGATCGGTGGGCGCGTCGCCGGGGACCGGGATGACGGCCGGCCTGCCGTAGACCGCCACCGAGGAGGCGTAAACGACCTTGCGGGCGCCGGCGCGGCGGGCGGCCTCGAGGACGTTCACCGTGCCCTCGACGTTGACCGAGGCGTCGGTCAGCGGGTCGGCGACGCTCCTGCGGACGCTGATCTGCGCGGCGAGGTGGCAGACGACCTCCGGCCGCCAGCGCGCGGCGACCTCCGCGAGCGCGGGGTCACGCACATCCATCACGTGCAGGGGGGAGCCGGGGTTGCGCGTGTGCCCGGACGACAGGTCGTCCACCACCGCGACCTCGTGGCCGTCCGCGAGCAACCGGTCGACGAGGGTCGACCCGATGAAGCCCGCTCCGCCCGTGACCAGCGCACGCATGCCCCGCCCCCTCCCGGCCCCGTACGGGGAAGATCCTAACGGGCCGCGCCGCGGCCCGGGCCTCGCACTGCGCCCGGTCCTCTCACTGCCCAGGGGACGCGGCCTAGTCGGCCATCTCGGCGCGGACCTGCTGGATGCGGGTCAGGACCCTGGCCCGCAGGTCCTGCGGCACGGGGTCGCACCCGCAGTGCTTGGCGACGAGACGCTTGACGGCCTCTTCGAGGCCGTATTCCTCAAGACAGGGGCCGCACTCGTCGAGGTGCTTCCTGATCTCGGCGATCCGGTTGTTGTCGAGCTCGCCGTCCAGGTAGGTGTAGACCTTGTCGAGCACCTCTCCACACGGCGTGTCATGGTGTTTCCCGCAGCTCATCGCTCCTCCTCGCCAACCGTCCCGCCCTGATCCGCACCGCGGGAGTCCGGCCGTACGAGGCCGCGCTCGCGCGCGTAGTCCTCGAGCTGGTTGCGGAGCTGCCGGCGGCCGCGGTGGAGGCGCGACATCACGGTCCCGATGGGCGTGCCCATGATCTCGGCGATCTCCTTGTACGGGAAGCCCTCCACGTCCGCCAGGTAGACGGCGATGCGGAACTCCTCGGGAAGTGCGGCGAGAGCATCCTTCACGTCACTGTCGGGAAGATGCTCAAGCGCCTCGATCTCGGCCGACTTCAGCCCGCTGGACGTGTGCGACTCCGCCCGCGCCAGCTGCCAGTCCTCGATCTCCTCGGTGCCCGCCTGCTTGGGCTCCCGCTGCTTCTTCCGATAGCTGTTGATGAAGGTGTTGGTGAGGATGCGGTAGAGCCAGGCCTTGAGGTTCGTCCCCTCCTGGAACTGGTGGAAGGAGGCGAAGGCCTTGGCGAAGGTCTCCTGCAGGAGGTCCTCCGCATCCGCTGCATTACGGGTCATCCGGAGCGCGGCGGAGTAGAGCTGGTCGAGAAACGGCATGACGTCGCGCTCGAACCGCTCGCTGCGCTGCTCCAGAGTCTCCTCGGCTGTCTTGGAGACCGGACCCACCCCCTTCAGGACGCCGTACCCAGCCGAGGATACCGGTCCGCCCAGGCCGGGCCAGTCGAGGCCTTCTGACAGCACCAACGTCTTCATGCACAACTGCAACAGGGCGGGCGTAGAGTCTGTTCCCGGTGCAGATTGAGGTGACGAACGACCCGGTGCGGGGAAAAAACCAGGCACCGGCGAGGGAGTGTCCGGCCAGTGCCGTCCGTCGCGTGCGCGTGCCGGACACGACCGAGGTGGCCCGGAGACCGAGTTTCGCCGTTCCACGCGCGTGCGCGGGGACGGCCAGAGTGCAGGAGCCGCTCGTGCTGCCTATACCGGCCAACGAACTCAACGGCTCGGGCACACTCGGGCCGTACTGGACCTTCTACCACGCGGTGGTCGCCGAGCAGCTCCGGCGGTGGCTGCCCGCCCGCCCCTCGCTGCTGCTGGACCTGTCCGGCGGACGAGGGCGGTGGCCGGCCCAGGCGGCGCGCGCCGGGCACCGGGTGGTCGAGGTCGTGGACTTCCGCAGGCCGGCGGATCCGTGGCTGCGCGACGCCTCCGAGCGCATCCAGAAGGTGCGCGCCGACGATCTGGGCTTCCTGCCCGACGGCAGCGTGGACGGCGTCATCGCCGAGGAGCGCGTGCTGTCGGTCGAGATCATGGCGGAGTCGGTCGTGGAGGACGTCGCCAGGGTGCTGCGGCCCGGCGGGCGGGCGCTGCTGTGCGTCGACTCACTGGTCCTCGGGATGGCGATCCTGGCCGAGCAGAACTACTGGGCCCACCTGTGCCAGACCGGGGAGGTCATGCTGATCCCCTGGCCGGACGGCAGCATCACGCGCTGCTTCACCACCCAGCAGGTGCGCGAGCTGGTCACCGGCGCCGGGCTGGAGGTCGAGTGGGTGCGCCCGCGCACCGTACTGTCCCCGTCCACCGTGGACCACGTGCTGAGCACGGAGAGCAGGTCGCTGTCCTGGCTGGTGCGCACCGAGCTCGAGACCCAGGCGGACGGCGACGACACGGTGGGGATCCACCTGGTGGCCAGCGTGCGCAAGCCGTCCTGAGCGCCGGGGAACGATCAGCCGGCCGGTCAGCCGGGTCGCCCGGTCAGCGCCGGCGTTCGGCCCGGGACTGGCACTGCACGCAGCGCGCCGCCTCGGGGCGGGCCTCCAGCCTGCCCTCCGGCACGGCCGACCCGCAGTCGACGCACCGCCCGTAACCGCCGTCCTCCAGCCGGCGCAGCGCGGCGAGCACGGCCGTACGCTGCCGGGCCGCGGCGTCGAGCATCGCCCGGGCACGGTCGGCGTCGGTGAGGCCGGCTCCCGCGTCCGCGGAGGACCCGCCGTACCGGTCGCCGTGCCCGTCCGTGCCCGCACGCAGCACGCCGATCGACCGGTCGAGCTCGTGCAGCATGCTTTCCAGGCGCATACGCGCGGTCGCGACATCCACGAATCCGCACCTCCGGGAGTGGGGAGTCATCCGCCCAGGAGCCCCCGGTCTCCCGGTCGGTCAGCGGCCGGTCACTTTCCGTGCGACCGCCTTCCCGAACGGATTCCCACTTCGCGCGCCGCTTACACCCGTCAGAAGAGCCTGGGGACGTCGTCCCCTTCCAGGGGCTCGACCAGTTCGGGGCCGTTGTGGCGGACGTTGTTCACGACGTCGGACACGGCGTACGCCTCCAGCCGGTCCGGGCCGGCCGGGACGAGGAGCCCGGTGGGATCGGTGACGCCGGGGTCGAGCCACTCGGCCCAGCGCTCCCGCTCGACCATCATCGGCATGCGGTCGTGGATGCGGCCCAGTTTGTCCTCGGCCGTGGTGGTGATCACGGTGCAGGTGCACAGCCACTTCAGCGGGTCGTCGTCCGCCCGGCCGGGGTCCTTCCAGAACTCGTACAGCCCGGCCATCGCGAGCACGCCGCCGTCGGCGGGGTGGATGAAGAAGGGCTGCTTCTTCTTCCCCTCGACCGGCATCCACTCGTAGTAGCCGTCCGCCGGCAGCAGGCAGCGGCGCGACTTCAGCGCCCTGCGGTAGGACGGTTTCTCCGCCACCGTCTCCACCCTGGCGTTGATCATCCGGGAGCCGACGGACGGATCCTTGGCCCAGCTGGGCACGAGCCCCCACCGGACCAGCCGGAGCTGCCGCACCGCCTGGTCGCCGGCGCTCTCGCCGCCCTCGTCCTTCGGCACCCGGCACATCACCGCGTAGACGGTCTTGGTGGGCGCGACGTTGTAGTCGGGCCGCAACTCCTGGTCGGGCACGCCGTCCAGCTCGACCTCGAACTCCTCCAGCAACTCCTGCTTCTTGCGCGCAGACGCGTACCTCCCGCACATGCCATCAAGACTGGCACAAAGACCGCCGATCCGACGGGCCCCGCGCGGCGTACGGCCGCCGGAGAGGGTCCCGATAAGCTTGCCGGCATGGCCTCTCCGCAGTCCGCGTCCGGCGGCGCCGAGCCGCATGCCACCCGTCAGCACAGTGTCAGTGAGCACAGCATCACCGCGCCACTCTGGCCCGCCCCGGTGGCCGCCGGGCCGGTCCGCGCGACGGTGCGCCTGCCCGGTTCGAAGTCGGTGACCAACCGCGCGCTGGTGCTCGCCGCGCTGGCCGACGCCCCCGGCACCGTACGGCTCGCGCTGCGCAGCCGCGACGCCGACCTCATGGCGGCGGCGCTGCGCGCGCTCGGCGCCGAGATGGCGCCGTCCAACGAGAGCGCCGACAGCGTGGACTGGTCCGTCACCCCCCGTCCCGTACGCGGCGGGGTGTCGATCGACGCCGGGCTGGCCGGGACCGTGATGCGGTTCGTGCCCCCGGTCGCCGCGCTCGCCGACGGCCCGGTCTTCTTCGACGGCGACCCGCACGCGCGCAAGCGCCCGATGGGCCCGATCCTCGGCGCGCTCCGCGCGCTCGGCGCGTCGGTCGACAACGACGCGCTGCCGTTCACGATCCACGGGCCGATCACGGGCGGGGAGGTCGTCCTCGACGCGTCCGTCTCCTCCCAGATGGTCTCGGGCCTGCTGCTGGCCGGCGCGCGCTTCGAGAAGGGCGTTACCGTGCGGCACGACGGCCCGCCCGTCCCCTCGATGCCGCACATCGAGATGACGGTGCAGATGCTGCGCCGGGCCGGGGTCGAGGTGGACGACACCGAGACCGACGTGTGGCGGGTGCAGGCCGGGCCGGTCCGGGCCCAGGACGTCACGGTCGAGCCCGACCTGTCCAACGCCGCGCCGTTCCTCGCGGCCGCCCTGGTCACCGGCGGCTCCGTCATCGTGCCGGACTGGCCGGAGGAGACGACGCAGGGCGGCGACGCGCTGCGCGGGCTGCTCGCCGAGATGGGCGCGCGGGTCGAGCGGGTGCCGGAGGGCCTGCGGGTGACGGGCACCGGGTCCCTGCGCGGCCTCGACGCCGACCTGCGGGACGTCAGCGAGCTCACGCCCACGATCGCCGCGCTCGCCGCGCTGGCCGAGGGCCCCTCCCGCATCAGGGGCGTCGCGCACATCCGGGGCCACGAGACCGACCGGATCGCCGCGCTCGCGACGGAGATCAACCGGCTGGGCGGCGACGCCCGGGAGACCGACGACGGCCTGGAGATCCGTCCCCGGCCGCTGACCGGCGGCGTCTTCCACTCCTACGCCGACCACCGCATGGCCACGGCTGGCGCCGTCATCGGCCTGGTCGTGCCGGGCGTCGAGGTCGAGGACATCGCGACGACCGCCAAGACGCTGCCCGAGTTCCCGCGCATGTGGGCCGCGATGCTGGGCAGCGAGGGGCGTTGATTGTGACACCGCCGACGGCACTGGGACGATCGGGGCGCGGGAACTGAGCAGACGACGCTACGACGAGGACGACGTCAGGATCAGGCCGGGCAAGGGCTCGCGGCCCCGGACGCGGATCCGGCCTGCCCACAGCGAGGCGGTCGAGGGCTTCGTGGTGGCCGTCGACCGCGGGCGTTACACCTGCCTGGTCGGCGAGGGCGTGCCCGGCGCCGGGACGTCCGGACGGCGGAAGGGCGAGCGGACGCTCGTCGTCGCGATGAAGGCGCGCGAGCTCGGCCGCAAGGGCATCGTCGTGGGCGACCGCGTCGCGCTGGTGGGCGACGTGACCGGGCAGCCCGACACGCTGGCGCGCGTCGTCCGTGTCGAGGAGCGGACGTCGATGCTGCGCCGGAGCGCCGACGACACCGACGACATCGAGCGGCCCATCGTCGCCAACGCCGACCAGCTGGTGATCGTCACCGCGCTCGCCGATCCTCCGCCGCGGCCCCGGATGATCGACCGGATGCTCGTCGCGGCCTTCGACGCCGATATCGAGCCGCTGCTGTGCCTCACCAAGTCGGATCTCGCCCCCGCCGCCGGTCTCGTGGCGTCGTACGAGCCCCTAGGCGTGCCGTACGTCGTGGTCCGCAGGGGCGGCGCGCTCGACGACCTGGCCGAGGCGCTCGCGGACCGGATCAGCGTGCTGGTCGGCCACTCGGGCGTCGGCAAGTCGACCCTGGTCAACGCGTTGGTGCCGCACGCCCGCCGGGCGGTGTCCCACGTGAACGCGGTCACCGGCCGGGGCAGGCACACCTCCACCTCGGCGGTCGCGCTGGAACTGCCCGAGGGCGGCTGGATCATCGACACGCCGGGGGTGCGCAGCTTCGGGCTCGCCCACGTCTCGGTGGAGACCGTGCTCGCGGCGTTCCCCGATCTCGTGGACGCCACGACGGGCTGCCCCAAGGGCTGCACCCATCTCGGGGACGACTGCGCGCTCGTGGGCTACGTCGCCGAGGGGCACGCCGACCCCGTACGCCTGGAGTCCCTGCGGCGGCTGCTCGCCAGCCGCGAGGGCGCCCCTGACGAGGACAAAGCCGAGGACCGGGACGAGGCTTGACCGGGGCCTGAACGGGGCCTGAGACGGTCACCCCGCGAGCAGGTGCGACGCGCCGCCTGGGACGGCGATCGTGACGGCGAGCGCTCCGAGCATCCCGCCCGTGACGAGCCGCTGTGCCCGCAGCCACCCCGGCCGGGGTGCCAGGAAGCCCGCGACGCCGCCGGCGGCCAGCACGATCGAGGAGTTCACCGTGGCGGCCACCGCGATCTGGAGACCGCCGAGAACGACGCCCTGGAGCAGCACGTCTCCCCGGCTCACGTCGACGAACTGCGGAATGACGGACACATACAGCACGGCGATTTTCGGATTGAGGAGATTCGTCATCAGGCCCATGGTGAAAAGCCGCCGCGGCGAATCGGGCGGCACGTCCCGTACGGCGAACACCGAGACGCCGCCGGGCCGGACGGCCTGCCAGGCGAGCCACAGCAGGTAGGCCGCCCCGGCCAGCCGGATCACGGCGAGGACCTGCGGGAACGCCGCGAGCAGCACCGCCAGCCCGAGGTTCGCGGCGGCCAGGTAGACGAGGAAGCCCGCGACGACCCCGCTCAGGGAGATCAGGCCCGCCCGGCGCCCCTGGCCGATGCTGCGCGACACGAGATACATCATGTTCGGGCCCGGGGAGAGCACCATTCCGAGCGCCACGGACACCACGCCCAGCACCGCGTTCCGTTCCACCATCGATGCCGCCTTCTTCGTCGGGAAATTCGCTGATGCCGGTCCGGAAGGCTTTTTCAGGCTATTCCACGCGCTTCATCGAGTGCAATGTTTATATTGCTCTCGGAGCAATTGAGAAGAGGGCATCGTGGACGACTACCGGAAGTTGGCCGACGAGGTGGCCGCCGACATCGCGGCCGGGCGGCTGAGGCCGGGCGACCGGCTGCCGCCGCAGCGGGACTTCGCCCGGCGGCGCGGCATCGCCGGGTCCACGGCGGCGCGGGTCTACGCCGAGCTGACCCGGCGCGGCCTGACCGTCGGAGAGGTGGGCCGGGGCACCTTCGTCCGCGCCTCCGCCCGGCGCGCCGGGACGGTCCTGGCCGAGCCCGGCGCCACCCGGATCGACCTGGAGCTCAACCATCCCCTCCTCCCCGAGCAGGCCGTTCTGCTGGGAGACGGCATCCGGCGGCTGCTGCGCCCCGACCTGCTGGAGGCGTCCCTGCGGCCGGTGGGCGCGGCGGGCACCGCCGACGCCCGCGAGGTCGTCGCGGACCTGCTCGCCCACGCGGGCCGGCGGCCGGACCCCGCGCGGGTGCTGTTCGCCGGCAACGCGCGCCAGGCGATCGCGGCCGCCGTCGCCACACTGGTCCCTCCCGGCGCGCGGCTGGGGGTCGAGGAGCTCACCTATCCCGTCCTGAAGACCATGGCGACCCGGCTCGGGGTCACCCTCGTGCCCCTGGCGACCGACGAGGCGGGCCTCGTCCCCGGCGCCGTCGAGGCCGCCGCGCGCCGGGCTCCGCTGAAGGCGGTCTACGTCCAGCCGACGCTGCACAACCCCTTGTCGGTCACCATGCCGGTCGAGCGCCGCGCCGAACTCGCGGACGTGCTCGCGCGGCTGGACCTGCCCGCGGTCGAGGACGGCGTCTGGTCGTTCCTCCGGCCCGAACTACCCCCGCTCGCCGCCTTGGCGCCCGATCGCGTGATCGGCGTCGACAGCCTCTCCAAGCGGGTGGCGCCCGGCCTGACCGTCGGGTTCGCCGTCGTACCCGAGGCCGTCGTCCCCGCCGTGACCGCCGCGCTGCACTCGGGAGGCTGGGCGCCGTCGCGGTTCGCGCTGGACGCGGCGGTCCGGCTCGCCGCGGACGGTGTCCTGGACGCGCTGGGCCGCGGCAAGCGGCGGGACGCCGAGGCGCGGCAGGAGATCGCGGCGCGTCGTCTCGGCGGGTTCGCGGTGCGCGCCGACCCGAGGTCGTACTACTGCTGGTGGGAGCTGCCGCCCCCGTGGCGGGCCGACACATTCGTGGCCGCCGCGGCGCGGCACGGCATCGGCGTCACCCCGGCGGCGGCGTTCGCCGTGGGCGACTACCGCGCGCCGAACGCCGTCCGCCTGGGCCTCGCCTCCCCTCCGGCGGAGACGCTGGACGCCGCCCTGGCCACCCTCGCCCGGCTCGCCAGGTCCTCCCCCGATGAGGTCCTCGCGGACTGAACACCGGCTGAACGCGGACCGGCTCAGGTGGCCCGGTTAAGGCGGAGGGTCCAGGAGACGGTCATCTCGGTGACGACGACGCCCTCGGCGTTCCGGATCTCGACGCCGACCTCGAACTCGGGCCGTTCGCCCGCGTCCAGGCGCGCGACGACCTCCTCCTGCGCGGCCCGCAGGGTGGCGGCGGCGGTGACCTCGCCCGTGGCGAGCTTCAGGTAGCGGATCGCCGCCCCGGTCGCGAGGGGCACAGCCCGGGTGAGCTGGTCGCCGAACGCCGACAGCATCGCCGCGCCCGAGGCCGTCTCGGCGAGCGTGAACAGGGCGCCGGCGTGCGGGCCGCCGACGTGGTTGCGCAGGTCCGCCCGGTCGGCCATGCGGGCGACCGCCGTACCGGGGCCGACCGAGTCGAACGTGATGCCGAGCAGCCGGGCGAAGGGGACGCTGTCGAGGAGGAAGGCGGCGATGTCCATGACCGAGATGTTACCGACTGGTACGGCCCGAGCGACTGGTACGGCCCGCGTGATCCGTCCGCCGATGCGAACGATGAGGGCGCGATACCTTGGAGCCTGTGACGGAGTATCGCGACGACCTGAACCTCGCGCATCTGATGGCCGACGCCGCCGACGACATCACGATGCGCCGTTTCAAGGCCGTCGACCTGCGGGTCGACACCAAACCCGACCTCACCCCGGTCAGCGACGCCGACCGGGCGGTGGAGGAGGCGATCCGGGGCACCCTCCGCCGCGCCCGCCCCCGCGACGCCGTCGTGGGCGAGGAGTTCGGCACGACCGGGTACGGCATGCGCTCGTGGGTGATCGACCCGATCGACGGGACGAAGAACTACGTCCGCGGGGTGCCCGTGTGGGCCACGCTGATCGCCCTGATGGAGCACGGCAGGGTCGTCGCGGGCGTGGTCTCGGCTCCCGCGCTCGGCCGCCGCTGGTGGGCCGCCAAGGGGGGCGGCGCGTGGACCGGCCGCAGCCTGAGCAAGGCGTCCCGCTGCGAGGTCTCGTCGGTGGGCCGGCTCGACGACGCCTCGTTCTCCTTCTCCGACCTGGAGGAATGGGAGAAGGCCGGGCGGCTCGAACCGTTCCTCGACCTCACCCGGGAGTGCTGGCGCAGCCGCGGCTACGGCGACTTCTGGTCGCACATGATGGTCGCCGAGGGCGCGGTGGACGTCTCCGCCGAGCCCGAGCTGTCGCCGTGGGACATGGCGGCCCTCACGATCATCGTGGAGGAGGCCGGCGGCTCCTGCACCTCGCTCGACGGCGCCTCCCCGCTCGACGGCGGCAACCTCGTCTGCACCAACGGCCTGCTGCACGACGAGGTGCTCAAGCGCCTGTCCCCCCGCTGAACGGCCCCCGCTGACCGGGCTCAGGGACCGGCGTACGGCAGGAACGACAGCCGGACGTGATCGTCGTACGGCACGAGGAGCGTGCCGCCGCCCCGCCAGACGAGGGGCCACCGTGATCCGGTCGGCCATTCGGCGGGGATCAGGAACAGGCGGCCGCCGGACTCGGTGAGCAGGCGCAGGTGACGGTACCGGTAGGCGAACCGGCGGCCCTTACCCGCGGGGAGCTTCGACTCCGTGACGCCGGCGAACTGCGGTCCCAGGTTGAGCGGCTCGGTGGTGTCGAGCACGACCTCGGGCCGGCGGTCGAGGCCGGCGACGAAGTCGGCCGCGCGGCTCCTGCCGTACGCGATCGCGTAGCCGGCACTGGCCCAGAACAGGCTCGCGACCGCCAGCGAGACGACGGCCACGGCCGCGGCACGTTCGAACAGCCGCTGCCGATGGACGCGGCGCCACGTGACCAGCCAGCGGCCGTAGGCGCCGAGCAGAATCCCGGCGCCGAGGCAGAGCGCGCTGGTCCCGGGCGTCTCGCGGGCGGCGACGTCGGGGGCGAGCGTCCCCGCCACACCCCTGCCGACCAGGAGGACGCCCACCACGAGCAACGCCCATCCGGTCACCGTGAGCGCGGGCGACCGCACGGCGGGATCGTCGATCGACGCGCGCCGGCGGCGCCGTACGAGGCGGTTGACCTCGACGTGGCCCCACAGGGCCAGGAGCGCGACGAGGAACAGCGCGGTGAGGGGGAACCACAGCGCCTCCGAGCCGTACAGCAGTACCGCCTGCGTCGACAGGTCGAGCATGTCGAGATCCAGGCCGAACAGCGCGAAGCGGCGGCGGCTCGACACGTAACCGAAGTAGAAGAGCAGGCCGACTGCGATGCTCGGCGGCAGCGCGCCGATGCCCACGGCCTGCGCGAACGCGGCGAACCTGCGTTCGAGCGGGCTCGGCTGCGGGGCCTCCTCCTCCCTCTCCCCGGTCATGCCTCACCCCTGTGCCGGCTCGTCAGTGGGAGCCTGATCAGTGGGCGCCGGCTCGGTAGGCTCGCCGGTGAGGGTCGGCGTGGTGGACGCGAGTTGGCCGGGCTGCCCCGACGGCGGGGGGCAGGGGATGGTGTGGATGCCGGGGAAGCCTACGGCCGGATTGGGACAGTAGTAGTACGTGAAGGTGTATTTCCAGGTCACGACGGCCGGATGGGCGGGCGAGGGGGACGCGGAGATGCCGTCGCAGACGGGGGCCTCGTGGTCGACGCACGTCCGCTCCAGCGTCAGGACGAGCCGGGCCCTCGAGTCGGCGTCTCCTTCTCCGTCGAGACCGAACCGGCACACGGAACCCCCCGGTGTGAGCACCGTCCCCTCGCAGGAAGCGGCCGGGCCGTCGAACGTACAGGGATAACCTGAGGGAACGGCGACCATCTCCCCCGGGCCGTCCTGCGCCAGGCGCACCCGCACGACCCGCACCTCGCCGGGGACGGGGCTGGACAGCGTCACGCAGACGCTGCCGCCGCCCCCCGTACCCTGGGGGCCGCTGAAGTCGCCGTCGAGCGTCGGGCCCGACGTGAGGGTGAAGTGCCCGGTTTTGCGCCCGTTTCCCCCGCCGCCTCCGGACCCCGTCCCGCCCTTCAGCCCTTTGCCGCCGCCGGCCGCCGCGCCGGTCGAGGCACCGGTGGTCGCGGCCGGGGCCGCTCCTTCGTCCTCCTGCGGATCACAGGCGGCCAGCGCGATCACGACGAGCGCCACCGGCAGGATCCAGGTCCACCGGTGTCGCGGGCTCGCCTCGGCCCGTGCCTGAACGGCTCTGCGAATCGCTGTCCTGCGGCGTCTCATGGGGCGACGGTAAGAACGGCCCGCGGGCCCGCCAAGAGTAGCCCCCTACTCACAGAGAGGATGTATCAGGTGCCCGCCCCGGAGCTCATGAGGACATGAACGATCCACGAGACCCATGGCGGTTCTGCGGCCGGGCGGAGGAGCTCGAGACGGTGCGCGCCGCCGTACGCGGTGTCAGGCGCGGCATCGTCGTCGCCGGCGAGGCGGGCGCGGGGAGGAGCCGCCTGGCCGCGGAGGCCGTCGCGGGTCTGGCGCACGTCTGGGTGACGGGCACCCGCGGGAGCGCGTCGCTCCCTTTCGGCGCGTTCGCCCATCTGCTGCCGGGCTCGGCCGCCGACTCGCTCAGCCGGGCCGTGCGGGCGCTGCGCTGGGTGCGGGTGCTCGTGATCGACGACGCCCACCTGCTCGACGACGCGTCCGCGGCCCTCGTCCACCACCTCGCCGCGCACGGGGACGCGCATCTGCTCGTCACGGTCCGTGCGGACGAACCGGTGCCCGAGGCTGTGGCGGAGTTATGGCGGCGGCACGTGCTGCCCCGTCTCGACCTCACGCCCCTCTCCGTGCACCGGACGGGCGAGCTCCTCGCCCGCGTGCTCGGCGCCCACGTCGAAGAGCTCACCGTACGGCGGTTCCACCGGGTCTGCGGCGGTGATCTGCGGCTGCTGCGCGAGCTGGTCGCCGCCACCCGTGAGGCGTCCGCCCTGGACCGGGTGCACGGCGTGTGGCGCTGGCGGGGCGAGGTGCCGGTCACGGCGACCCTGCGCGATCTGGTGTCGGCGGAGATCGGGGAGGTCGACGACGCGGAACGGGAGGCCCTGGAGCTCGTCGCCTTCGCCGAACCGCTGGTGGCCGGGGCCGCCGCCGCTCCCGTGCTGGAGCGGCTGGAGGCCAGGGGCCTCGTCGTCATCGACGACGACTTACGGGTGCGGCTGGTCCACCCCCTGTTCGGCGCCCTTCTGCGCGCCGGTGCCGGCCGCCTGCGGGCGCGGCGGCTCGCCGGTGCGGCCCGGCCGCCGCAGGATGTGGCGTGGGCCCTTTCGGCGCAGGTCGCGGAGTTGACGGCACGCGCCTACGCGGGGGATCTCACCGGGCTCACCCCCGGTGCGGGCGAGCGCCTCGCCGAGGACGACGCGGGCTGGGAGCAGCCCGGGATGGCGGACTTCTGCGCCCGCAGGGCGTGGCTCGCCCGGCTGCGGGGGGAGGTCCGGGAGGCGGTGGCCTGGAGCGGCGAGGGGACGCGGCGCGTCCCCGGGCACCACGCCTGCTCCGCCGAGCTCGCCCGGGCGGCCGCCCACATCGGTGACCTGCGCACCGCCGAGGAGGCGCTGGGCCGGTGCGGGGACGACGCGTCCGCCCGCGCGTGGGTCCTGGCCGCGCGGGGCGACCTGGACGGGGCGCTGCGGTGCGCGCTCGCGGCGGCGGGGAGCGCGGGACACGACGGTGCGGACGACCTGTTCGCGCTGCACGACGTGGCCCGGCTCGGCGCACCCGAACTGGTGACGAGGCGGCTTGACGGCCTGGCTGAGACGATGAGGGGCGACCTCGCCGCCGTGCTCGCCGAGCACGCGGCGGCGCTGGCCGCGCGGGACGGGGCGGCGCTCGACAAGACGGCGCGCAGACTCGCCGACCTCGGCCTGCTGCTGCACGCGGCCGAGGCCGCCGGGCACGCCGCGAACGCCCACCGGAACGGTCGCGCCGCCGCGGCGTCCCTGGCGCACGCGTCGGCCCTGGCCCAGGCCTGCCAGGGCGCCCGCACCCCGGTGCTGCTCGGCCTCGCCACCCCTCGGCTCACCCCGCGGCAGCGGCAGATCACCGCGCTCGCCGCGGCCGGCCTGACCAACAGGGAGATCGCCCAGCGGCTCGGCCTGTCGATCCGCACCGTCGGCAACCAGTTGTGCCGCGCCTACCAGAGGCTCGGCAGCAGCGACAGGGGCTCTCTGGGACGACTGATCGGCCTGGCGTAGGAACGTTCCCGTCAGGCCGCGCCGATCGCCGTGAAGGACCACGCGGTCGCCTGGTGGAGTGGATCGTCCGGGATCTCCCGCCTGGCGTCGCGCAGAGCCTCCGCGGTGGAACGCC
The DNA here is from genome assembly GCF_008728085.1 of Microbispora cellulosiformans. NCBI lineage: Bacteria > Bacillati > Actinomycetota > Actinomycetes > Streptosporangiales > Streptosporangiaceae > Microbispora > Microbispora cellulosiformans. Next base: position 68,924 of record NZ_VYTZ01000022.1, read on the forward strand.
CGGCGCTCAGCCCGGCGTGGAGCGCCAGCATCAGGGGGATCACGGCCTCGTCGTGCACCGGGACGAGACCCGCGACGATGCCGGCCGTTCCCAGTGGGAGCAGCGCGGCGGCGAGGCCGAGCAACTCGTCGGCGCCCACGGGCTGCAGGCCGCCGGAGTCGCAGCTCGGCAGGATGATCTGATGGGGTGCCCGGCCCAGCCGCTCGAACTCGTACACGGTCAGCGGGCCGTCGGCCATGCGAAGGCTGGAGAACATCGGGCTGTCGGCTCTGAAGATCCCATGCGCGGCGATGTGCGCGAGCCGGGCGCCGTCGATCGCCTTGAGGACGGCCGACGCCGTCGCGCCACCGTCCTCCAGGACGGCGGCGCCGCCGTACAGCCGGGCGAGCGGCGGCACCTCTCCCCCGCCGCTGCCCAGGCCGGGGCCCCGGACGAGCACGATTCCCGACGCCGAGTCGCCGGTGGGCGGAGGGACGAGATCGACCGCCCGCAGCCAGGCGCGGGCGGACGGCGACACGCTCACGACGCGGTCGCGCAGCGCGGGGAGCACGGCCCACGGCACGCCGTGCAGGCGGCCCGGCGGGACGATCACGACCGGCCCTTCCCCGAGACGCCGGGCGGCCGGCCCGAAGAGCATGTCCTGGAGGCGCCGCCCGGCCTCCTCGACCAGCGCGAGCCGCTGGGGCGCTCCCTCGTAGGCCAGCCGTCGCAGCCCCGCGCGCAGATGCTCCACCTCGGCCGCCGCGTCGGCGATCCGCCCCGCGGCGTATCCGCGGACCCGCCCTTCGCCGCACAGCAGCACGTGCAGGTCACCGTCGATCTCCGCGATCTCGGCCAGCACGGTGCCGCCGAGCCTGCCGAGCAGCGCCCCGGCGTCGAAGCGGTCACCACCCGGCTCCCCCCGGGCGCGCATGGTCAGTGTCCGGCCGCGGATCTCCCGCTCCAGCCGGGCCCGTTCCCGATCGAGCGAGGCGACGGGGGCGCCTGCGGAGCGTGCCGCGTCGGCCCGGCTCGCGATCTCACGGAAGGCCGTGACATCGCGCAGCAACTCCCGGTCGCCGGGCGAGCGCGCGGGCGGCACCGCCAGGGCGGTCGCCCGCCAGCGCTCGCTCCACGCGAGGAGCCGCCGCGCGTCCCCGGACCGGCGGCTGACCCGCTGCGCGAGCGCCGCCAGCTCCGCCCCCCGGGCCGTGGCGCGGGCCCGCAGCTCGGACGCGCCAAGCGTCAGCCTGTGCTCGTCGATCACGTCGAGCCCCCGGCGGCACGCGTCGAGCACGCCCCGGGGCCGCCCCTCGGACTCGGCCCGCAACGCGTGGGCGAGCCAGCCGTCGGCCCGCGCGAAAGCCGGTCCCCTGAACCGCCCGCGCGCGGCTCGCGTCAGGTGGGGCGCCGCCTCCCCGGCCCGGCCCAGTGCGAGGGCGGCCCGGCCGGCCAGCAGAAAGGCCTGGACGTCCTCGGGTGAGCCCAGCCGGGACAACGTCGTGGCGAGGGCCGCGGCGTCCCGGGCCAGGCTCGGGGAGATCCGCCCCGAGGCGAAGCGGGCCTGGCACAGTGTCAGCCGGGCGTGCGTCTCCCACCACTCCCGCTTCTGAGCCGCGAACAGCCGGATCGCCGGCCGTACCCGCGCGATGGCCGTCTCGGGGTCGCCCGCCGCGAGCGCCGCGCCCGCGGCGGTGAACAGGAGCTGCGCCCGCCTCGTCGGCTGCCCGCCGGTCCGGTCCAGCAGGTCGATCGAGGCGTCCGCGCGCTCGAGCGCCTCACGCGGCAAGCCCGCCGCCATGAGCGCGGCGCAGCGTTCCATCTCCATGACGAAGGCGGGCGTGCCCAAGGCCAGGTAACGTCTGGCCGCCTCGTCGAAGTGGCCGAGGGCGGCCGGGAGGTCTCCCGACCGGAAGGCGGCGCGACCGCGGTTCTCCAGCGCCACGACCTTGTCGTGCTCCTGGTCCGTGGTCGCCCACAGCCGCTCGGCGACGCGGAAGTCCTGGTCCGCGCGCTCCACGGAACCGAGCGCGAGCAGCAGGGTGGCGCGGAGGGTGAGCGCCCGGGCCGTCCAGATCGTGTCGTCCGCCCTGCGCAGCTCCGGGAGCGCCCGCCGCAGGTCGTCGAGGGCCTCGTGGTGCCGTCCGAGGATCCACAGCGCCCCCGCGCGCAGGAAGAGGATCTTGGCTGCGGACATGCCCGTCGACCGCGCGCGGGCCTGCTCAAGCGCCGCCAGGCCCGGCCGCGTACGGCCGGAGTGGACGAGGGCGATGCCCAGAGTCGCCAGGACGTCGGCCTCGCGGGCGGCCGAGCCCGTCCTCCGGGCCAGCGCGCGGGCCCGCCGCAGATGCCCGAGGGCGGCCGTGAGGTCGCCGAAGTCCCGTTCGAACAGGCCGAGGACGTGGTGGGCCACCGACGCCTCGAACGGCCCGGGCCGGCCGGCGAGCAGGGCACGCGCGCCCGCGAGGGCCTTACGCGGCCGGGAGAAGACCAGGGGCAGCAGGTCGAGCGAATCTCGGGGGTCCCCTGCCACGGAAGGGATGCTAGACGCGGGCCCGCCGGTTCGTCCACACTGCTGCCCATCGGGGCCCTCCTCCTGCCGGCGGTTCCGCCAGGGCTCTCGCCGGCCGGTGTATCAGCGCTGGACGACGCCGCTCCTCATAGGGGATCCAGGCGACCACAGGAAGGGAACCGTCATGGACACGGCACCGGCACAACCCTCCCCGGACGCCCTCCACCGCCGGTTCTGGCGACAGTTCGGGCTGGTCCTGGCGGAACTTCCGGCCGGGATGTGGCTGGAGGTGGCCGAGGCGTCCGCCACACGCGACCCCGGCGGTCCCGTCGCCCGGTGCCACGTGGTCCAGGCTCCGGAGGATCGCGGGTATCGCGAGGCGCTCGCCTCGGGGCTCACGACGCTCGCGCCTCCGCCCCTCGACGCCTTCGAGCCCGGCTACGTCTACGAGAAGGACGTGCTCATCTGCCACGACGAGGAGGGCCGCGACATGCTGCGGCGCCTGGTGCCCGGGGTGGAGGAGGACGTCGCGCGGAGCCGCGAGCCGTCCGCGCGGACCGTCATGCGGCTCACCGCGGAGCCCGGGACCGGCGGGTCGCGCGTGCTGGACGCGCTGCGCAGCCTTCCAGAAGGCGCGCCGGTGGCCCCCAACTACCTCGTCTCCATCTGCAACGTGAACCTCTGCCCGGCCGACGAGCCCCGCATACCGCGCAGCGCGCGTCCCGTCCCAGCGGTGAGCACCGACGCCTACGCCGGGCTGGGCACGTCGGTCGTCGTGATCGACACCGGCCTGGTGGTGGACTGGGACCGGGAGGACCACCTCGAGGCGTACCCCTGGTTGCGGGACCGCTCCGGGCAGGTGGACGGCAGGCTGGAGGGGCGGGTCGCGGGCGAGCTCAGGGGCCGGCCGGACGACGGCGTCATCCACGAGTACGTCGGGCACGGCACGTTCGTCACCGGGGTGGTGCGATGCGTCGCGCCCGAAGCCAGGGTGCGGACCTACAACAGGCTCCAGTGGGCGGGGACCATGGACGCGGCGGAGTTCGGGCACCGTCTGCTCGACGCCCTCGCCGACTACGAGGACCGCAACGGCGCCTGGCCCGACGTCATCAGCCTCTCCGCGGGCGTGCGTCCCCTGCCCGGCGAGTCCCTCGGCAGCCTCGACGAGTTCATGGAGGAGTTGCACAGGCGCGAGAGGACGGTGCTGGTGGCGGCGGCCGGGAACGACGCGAGCACCGCCCCCTTCTACCCTGCCGCCTACGCCCGGCACGACCCGAGCGTGATCGCCGTCGGAGCGCTCGACGCCACGCAGAGCCGCCGGGCGGTGTACAGCGACCACGGCCCCTGGGTGAGCGTCTACGCCCGCGGCTCCTTCCTGGTGAACGCCTTCGCGTTCGGCTCCTACACCCCCCTGCACCCCGACGACGAGATCTTCGAGGAGAAGCCGGAGGACGAGGACGGCTACGACGGCCCCGGTGACGGGCTCTTCCACGGCCTGGCCCGGTGGAGCGGCACGTCGTTCGCCACGCCGCTCGTCTCCGGGCTGATCGCCGCCCGGATGTCGGCCGCCGGGGAGTCGAGCGGGGAGGCCGCCCGATGGCTGCTCGACCGGGCCGACGCCCAGGCCGTCCGGGGCCGGGACGGAAGGCCGCTGCCGCGGCTGTTCGTGGACCAGGAAGTCCGGTAGCACCGCGCCGGGGATCCTGCGTACCATGCTCACCCCGGATGTGAGGACGGGTCTCGTGGACAGCGACTCAACGGAACATCTCTTCCGGGCCGCGGCCGACGGCGACGGCGCGGCCTGGGAGGCGCTCGTCAGGCGCCTCGGCCCGCTCGTGTGGTCGGTCATCCGGTCCTACCGGCTCATCGACGCCGACGCCCACGAGGTCTTCCAGACCTGCTGGTTCCGTCTCGCCGACAACCTCGGGAGGATCAAGGAGCCGGACCGGGTCGGCTCGTGGCTGGCCACCACCGCCAGGCACGAGTGCCTCAAGGTCATCCGGGGCTCCCGACGGGTCATCCCGACGAGCGACCTGGACGTGCTGTCCCCCGGCGCCGACGACCGGTCGCCGGAACGGGCCGTCCTGGAGGCCGAGGAGGCCGACGGCCAGGAGGCGCTGCTGCGGAGGGTCTGGGAGGCGTACGAGCGGCTGTCGGAGAACTGCCGGCGCCTGCTGCGGGTGCTCATGGCCTCGCCCCCGCCGTCGTACGCCGAGGTGGCGGCCGGCCTCGGCATCGCGATCGGGAGCATCGGACCGACCCGGGGCCGCTGCCTGGCGCATCTGCGGAAGATGCTCGCCGGATGAGCCGCCGGATTCGAGGAGGCGCGGTGTGAACGAGGACGCGGAGCTGGAAGGGCGGCTGCGCGAGCTGGAAGGACGGCTGCGCCGGGCCGCCGAGCTCATCGACCCGGTGCCGGAGAGCCTCCTGCGTGTCGCGAGGGGGGCCTACGCCTTCCGCGCGGTCGACGCCGAGCTCGCCGATCTGACCTTCGACTCCCTGGCCGGACCTGCCCCGGTGCGCGGCGGTGCGCAGCCCCGGCTGCTGACCTTCGACGGCCCCGGGATGTCGATCGACCTGGAGATCACCCCGTCCGGCGCGGGCGGGCGTGTCGTCGGCCAGGTGATGCCCGCACGGCAGGCGACGGTGGAGGTGCGAGGGGCCTCGCCCCGCACCGTGACCACCGACGGCCTCGGCCGCTTCACCATCGGCGATGTGCCGTCCGGGCCGTTCAGCGTACGCTGCCGGGCCGGCGACACCGCGTTCACGACCGAGTGGGTCACCGTCTGACCTCCGGCGGCGACACGGCGTCGCCCTCCCCCGCGACTCCTGAAGCGGGAGAGGGCGGCCCTCGGCGGCGTACGGCTCAGACGGTGATCGGGGCCTCCCACAGCGCCTTCCAGGTCTTCGCGTCGACGATGCCGGTCGGTTCGATCCCCTGACTCCTTTGGAAGTCCATGACCGCCGACCTGGTGCCGGGGCCGAAGTCGGCGTCGATCCCGGACGGCCCGAGGCCGAACCGGCGCCGTCGCAGTTTCTCCTGCGCCCGCCGGACGTTCGCGCCCTTCTGGCCGAGCTGGACGACGCCGGGAAACGCGGGGGCGTCCCCCAGCTCGGCGAGAACGGAGATGAGCGAGACGTCCGGCTCTGACGGCAGTCCGTCGTAGGCCGGGCGGCCGTACCCGGCGACGAAGGCGCTCGTCCGGCGGCGCCTGACACAGGAATCGCCGATGTTGCCCTCGATCGTCTGGATGTCGTCGGGCGAGAAGACCTTCTCCACCGTGGCGACGTGGTCGATGAACTTGAGCTCCTTTTCGCCGTGCCAGTCGAAGAAGACGATGTCGCCCGGCCGGATGCCCGCGGCGCCGCGGCGCCAGCGCCCGTTGTCCCGGAACCAGGCGGCGTGGGCGGTGGTCAGGCTGAAGTCGCCCACGAGACGCAGCATGGCCGGCCCGCCCGCCGCGAGCGCGCACTGCGCCACGAACATGTCGCACCACGGCCCCCGGTCGAACGCCGCCTCGGGCCGCAGGTTCTTCCGCTTGCGGAAGGTCACCCCGAACACCGTCTCGCCACTGGGCGGCTCGTGGTAGCCGAGATACCTGCTCATCTCACGGAGCAGCTCGCCGGCCTTGGGCACCTCGCGTCACCTCCTCGTCGATCGCGTCGTAGTCGGGCTCCTCGAAGATCTGGGGCGGGTCGCCCGGCACGGGCCCGGGCTCCGGCCTGGGCTCGACGGGCGGGAGAGTGTCACCGGTCATACCTTCATGGCACCGCGCGGACGCCCGTCCGGACATGAGTAGGCCCCTACTCCGATTCGCGGCGATTTTCCTGTTCGCGCTGGTATTCCGGGCGAGATCCCGACACTCGTACGGAGGCTCCGGCCCTCCGGGTCCAGGCCGAGCGTGACGAGACCGGTGCGCCACGCCCCGTGCCCGCCGCGCCTGACACCATGCCGTTCACCAGGTCGGAGAGCATCGCGGGCTCGGCGGGGAAGAGCGTGCGCGCCGACGCGAACAATGCGCGCGCGGGCACCGTATGGCAACGTTCGTCCGCAGACGAGGGTGCGCGCGGGGAGCCGGGCGCCGCATGAGTAGGACCGTACTCAAATCGCCGTGCTCAACTGGCCGTGCTCAACTGGCCGTGCTCACATCGTGGGGCTCACATCGCTGTGCTCCGGTCACTGTGCTCCCGTCACAGGGCGAGCACGTCGCCCGCGGCGGTGAGCAGGCTGCCGCGGTAGGCCTCGCCGAACAGGCAGACGTGGACGGCCAGCGGGTGAAGCTGGTGCAGCGGCACTCGCTCGCGCCACCCGGCGGCGAGTGGCGCCGCCTCGCGGTAGGCGCCGAGGATCGTGTCGAGGCGCGGCGCGCCGAACAACGCGAGCATCGCCAGGTCGGTCTCGCGGTGGCCGCCGTGGGCGGCCGGGTCCACCAGCACGGCCCCGCCGCCGCGGGACCACAGCAGGTTTCCGCTCCACAGGTCGCCGTGGATCCGGCTGGGCGGCTCCGGCGGCCCGGTCACCTCCGCCACCCGGTCGCACGCCTCCTCCACGAGGCTCACGTCCCGGGCCGGGAGCACACCCCGGTCCCGCGCGAGCCGTACGAACGGCAGGACCCGGCGGGAGACGTAGAACGACGGCCAGTCCGGCGCGGGGTCGTTGTCCATCGGCAACTCGGCGATGTAGCCGGGCCAGGGCGCGCCGAAGGCGCCGGCCCCGGCCGCGTGCAGGGCGGTGAGGTCCCGCCCGAACCGCTCGGCCGCCGCCGCGGTCGCCGGCGCGGTGTCGATCCACTCCAGCACCAGCGTCCCGCCCTCGGCGGCGAGCACCTCGGGCACGGCCACGGCCCGCGGCTCGGCGAGCCACCGCAGGCCGGCCGCCTCGCTCTCCAGGACCCTGGCCGCGTCACCAGAGCCCTTCTTGACGAACACGCGGCGGCCGTCGTCGAGCAGGCCCTCGTGCAGGGTCCACGCGTGGCCGTCGCCCAGATCCCTAATGATCCTCAAGGTACTTCGCCACCCCCTCGCAGGCGGCCTCGACCATGCGCAGCACGTCGGTGAAGCCCTGCCGCCCCCCGTAGTAGGGGTCGGGCACCTCGGCGCCCTCGGGGGCCGCCGGGTCGAACGAGCGCAGCATCCGCACGTCGGCGTCCGGCGGCGCGAGCCGCCGTACGGCACGGAGGTTGTCGCGGTCCATCACGAGGATCAGGTCGCGCTCGGCGAACCACGCCGGGTCGAACTGGCGGGCCCGGTGCGCCGAGCCGTCGTACCCGTGGTCGGCCAGCGTGGCCAGCGCCCGCTCGTCCATCGGCTCCCCGGCGTGCCAGCCGCCGGTGCCGGCGCTGTCCACCTCGACGTCGTCGAGCCCGCGTTCGGCGAGCGTACGGCGCAGCACCACCTCGGCCATCGGGGAGCGGCAGATGTTGCCCATGCAGACCAGACATACACGCTTCATGAACTCAAGTCTCTCCCATAACGCCCGTGACCTGCTCGTTATCTCCCGGAGGCCGCACAAGAGCGACCGGGGGCGTTCACTACGCGTTCACCTTTACCAAGGTTTTAAGTCACCTCGGCTCCCTACCGTCCCTGGTGTTGAGAAGACAAGGGGAGGAACAACCGTGAAGTATGCAGGCCGGCTCGCAGCCGCCACCCTCGCCGGCGTGCTCTCGCTCGCCGCATGCGGGACCGATGACAACTCGGGCGACGCGGGAGCCACCGCGGGCGCCGCCGCTCCCGCCCAGGGCGACGACAGCCTGAAGGGCACCATCAACGCCGCCGGTTCCTCGGCCCAGGCGAACGCCATCGCGGAGTGGAAGAAGAACTTCCAGTCGTCGAACCCCGGCGTCAGCATCAACTACAACCCGAGCGGCTCGGGCGCCGGTGTCCAGGCGTTCATCCAGGGCACGGTGGCCTTCGCCGGCTCCGACTCCGCGCTCAAGGACGACAAGGGCGAGCCCGCCCAGGCCGACGCCCGCTGCAAGACCGGCAAGGCGATCAACCTGCCGATGGTGACCGGCCCGGTGGCCGTCGTCTACAACCTGCCGGGTGTGGACGGCCTGCAGCTTTCGCCGAAGACCGTCGGCGGCATCTTCAACAGCAAGATCACCAAGTGGGACGACCCGGCCATCAAGGCCGACAACCCCGACGCGAAGCTGCCCTCGACCGCCATCCAGGCGTTCCACCGCTCGGACGAGTCCGGCACCAGCGACAACTTCACCAAGTTCCTCAAGGCCACCGCCGAGTGGCCGTACGAGCCGGCGAAGGCGTGGCCGGCCGAGGCTCAGGGTCAGGGCGCGAAGGGCTCGGACGGCATCGCCTCCAGCATCAAGAGCACCGAGGGCGCGATCAGCTACGTCGAGCTGTCCTTCGCGGAGAACTCGCAGCTGCAGAAGGCCAAGGTGGCCAACGGCTCGGGCGAGTTCGTCGAGCTCACCCCGGAGAACGCGGCCAAGACCGTCGAGGCCGCCCAGGTCGAGGGCACCGGCAACGACCTCAAGCTGAAGATCGACTACGCCACCAAGGCCTCGGGCGCCTACCCGATCGTCCTGGTGACCTACGAGATCACCTGCGAGAAGGGCCTGTCGGCCGACGACGCGAAGCTGGTCAAGTCGTTCCTGGGCTACACCTCCAGCGACGAGGGCCAGCAGGCGCTGACCAGCCTCGGCTACGCCCCGCTGCCGTCGAGCCTGCTGACCAAGGTCCGCACCGCCGTCGAGGCCATCTCCTAACCACATGGCCACACCAACCAGAACCACGGAGAGCGGACCGGCCCTGCGCCGGTCCGCCTTCCGGCGCAGCCGCGGCGACGGCCCGTTCCGCTTCGCCTCGACCGGCGCCGGCGTCGTCCTGCTGGCGATCATGGCCGCGATCGGGTTGTTCCTGGTCGTCAAGGCCGTCCCCGCCCTCCAGGCGAACACCTCCCACTTCCTGACCGAGCTGACCTGGCAGCCGAACGCGACCAAGCCGGTCTTCGGCATCGGTGCGCTGGCGTTCGGCACCGTGCTCAGCTCGCTGCTCGCGCTGCTGATCGCCACCCCGGTGGCCGTGGGCGTCGCGCTCTTCATCTCCCACTACGCGCCCCGGCGGCTCGCCTCGGCGCTGGGCTACGTCGTGGACCTCCTCGCGGCGGTCCCGAGCGTGGTGTACGGGCTGTGGGGCGTCACCTTCCTCGTCCCGTTCATGCTCGGGCCGTCGACGTTCCTCAACGACTACTTCGGCTGGATCCCGCTGTTCAGCGGAGAGTCGATCGTGGGCAAGAGCATGCTCACCGCGTCGCTCGTGCTCGCCATCATGATCCTGCCGATCATCGCCGCGATCTCCCGTGAGGTCTTCCTGCAGGCCCCCAAGATGCAGGAGGAGGCGGCGCTGGCGCTCGGCGCGACGCGCTGGGAGATGATCCGGACGGCGGTCCTGCCGTTCGGCCGGCCCGGCGTGATCAGCGCCGCGATGCTCGGCCTCGGCCGGGCCATGGGCGAGACCATCGCCGTCGCGCTCATCTTCCCGGCGACCTTCAAGATCTCGTTCCAGATCCTCGGCCCGTACGGCAACAGCATCGCCGCCAACATCGCCAACGGATTCGGCGAGGCGACCGAGGTCGGCCGCGGCGCGCTGATCGCCTCGGGTCTCGTCCTGTTCCTCATCACCCTGCTGGTGAACATGGCCGCCCGCTTCATCATCGCCCGCCGCAAGGAGTACGCGAGGGCCGCAGCGTGACCGTACAGACCGGAATCCAGCCCATCTCCGCGACGCGGCGAGCGAAGGACCGCCTGGTCCAGGTGCTCGTCTACTTGGCGTTCGCGCTCGCGGTCATCCCGCTCGTGTCGGTGCTGTGGCTCGTCGTCAAGAACGGCATCGGCCGGTTCGACATGGAGTTCTTCACCCACTCGATGCGCAACATCGGGGCGAGGGACGCCGGCGGCGGCGCCTACCACGCGATCATCGGCACGCTCGAACAGGTGCTGCTCGCCTCGCTCATCGCGGTGCCGATCGGCCTGCTCACCGCGGTCTACCTCGTCGAGTACGGCGAGGGCGGCCGGTTGTCGAGGATCATCAGCTTCTTCGTGGACGTCATGACCGGCGTCCCTTCCGTGGTTTCCGGCCTCTTCGTCCTGGCCTTCTGGATCCTGGTGCTCGGCATGTCGTTCTCGGGCTTCGCCGGCGCGCTCGCGCTGTCGATCCTGATGATGCCGGTGGTGGTCCGGGCCACCGAGGAGATGCTCCGCCTCGTCCCGCGCGAACTGCGCGAGGCGTCGTACGCGCTGGGCGTGCCCAAGTGGCGCACGATCGTCAAGGTGGTGCTGCCCACGGCGCTCCCCGGCATCGTGACCGGCGTCATGCTGGCCGTCGCCCGGGTCGCCGGTGAGACGGCGCCGCTGCTCCTCACCGTCTTCGTCACGGACTCCATCAACAACGACCCGTTCAACGGCCCCCAGATGGGTCTGCCGTTGTACGTCTTCAACCAGACGATCCTGCCGACGGACGTCGCCGTCGCCCGCGCCTGGACCGGGGCGCTGACCCTGATTCTGATCGTCATGCTGCTCAACCTGGTCGCGCGCCTCATCACCTGGTGGCGTTCGCCCGCGAGGAGGAGGTAAGGAATGGCCAAGCAGATCGAGGTCGCCGGCCTCGACGCCTACTACGGCTCGCACAAGGCCATCGAGGGCATCTCGATGACCATCGATCCGCGTTCGGTGACCGCGTTCATCGGCCCTTCCGGCTGCGGCAAGTCGACCTTCCTACGCACGCTCAACCGCATGCACGAGGTCATCCCCGGGGCCCGGGTCGAGGGCAAGGTCCGCCTGGAGGACCAGGACCTGTACGGCCCGGAGGTCGACCCGGTGTCGGTCCGCCGGACCATCGGCATGGTGTTCCAGCGGCCGAACCCCTTCCCCACGATGTCGATCTACGACAACGTGGCGGCGGGTCTGCGGCTCAACGGCCGGGTGTCCCGCTCGCAGCTGGACGGCATCGTCGAGGACTCCCTCAAGGGCGCCAACCTGTGGAACGAGGTCAAGGACCGGCTCGCCCGGCCCGGCGCCGGCCTGTCCGGCGGCCAGCAGCAGCGCCTGTGCATCGCCCGCGCGATCGCCGTACGGCCGCAGGTGCTGCTCATGGACGAGCCGTGCTCGGCCCTCGACCCCATCTCGACGCTCGCGATCGAGGACCTGATCTCGAAGCTCAAGCAGGACTACACGATCGTGATCGTGACCCACAACATGCAGCAGGCCGCGCGGGTCAGCGACAGGACGGCGTTCTTCAACCTCGCCGCACAGGGACAGCCCGGCAAGCTCGTCGAGATGGACGAGACCTCGAAGATCTTCACCAACCCGGCAGAGAAGGCGACCGAGGACTACATCACCGGCCGCTTCGGCTGACGCGCACTTCCTGCCGACGAGCATAGGAGGGACCGGGTGACGGCACCCGCAGTGGAGGGGGACACTCGGACGGCGCCCATGCTCCTGGTGGCCGATCCGGACGCGGGTCTGGTGCGACAGCTCTCGGCCGCCATGCAGGCCGAGGGCGTCGACGTGACCGGCGTGCCGGACGGCGCCCAGGCACTGCTGCAGGCCGGGGCGCTCCGGCCGGACGCCGTGCTGATCTGCGCCTCCCTCCCGATCGTCGGGCCGGTGGACTTCGTGCGGGCCGTACGGCTCGCACGAACCGTGCCCGTCCTGCTCGGCATCGACCTCGGCAGCGATGCCGGGCAGGCGTTGCGGGCCCTGGAGGCCGGTGCGACGGCCTGCGTGGCCCGGCCGTACCGGGTGCCCGAACTGCTCCCCCTCGTCCAGGCCGCCTTCCGGCGCCAGGACAACCACCGGACCGTGCTGACGATCGGCGAGGTCGAGCTCGACGTCACGGCGTACCAGGTGAAGGTCGGCGGGCGCATCGTGCACCTGCCGCTGCGGGAGTTCGAGCTGCTGCACTACCTGATGCGCAACGCGGACAGGACCGTCACCCGCGAACAGATCATGCGCAACGTCTGGCACTCGACCGACGGCATGTCGACGAACACGATCGCCGTACACGTGAAGCGCCTGCGCGCCCGGCTCGGCGACGTGGAGGACACCATGATCCAGACGGTGCGCGGCGTCGGCTACCGGCTCGTCAGCGGCTGAGAGCCCGCCCGCCTTCTTGGCTCAGGAGAAGGTCCGGCCGAGGTGCGCCAGGCCGGCCTCCGCGTACGGCGCGATGCCCGTGCGCAGGCCGTACGCGACGTCCTCCAGCAGCGCGCACCGGGCGTAGAAGAGCATCCGTTCACGAGCGGCGTCGTCCAGCCCGGCCTGGTAGTGCTCCAGCGTCCGGGCGAGGACGGCGGGGCCGAGATCCCGGTAGACGAGCGCGAGGTCGTAGGCGGGATCGGCGACGGCGGCGTCCGTCCAGTCGATAACCCCCGTCACCGTGCTCGTCGCAGCGTCCACCAGCACATGCTCGCTGCCCAGGTCGTTGTGGCAGAACGTCAGCGTTTCGGGGTCCGCGGGCGCCTCGGCGGCGAGGAACACCTCGACCAGCGCGCGCTCCTCCGCGGGCAGACGGCCGGCGATCTCCGCGTAGTCACCCTCGGCCTCCTCCCTGAGGTCGCCCAACGGGTAGGCGTCGCGCGGCACCAGGTCCTCCACGCGCGGGACGGGCAGCATGTGCAGCGCGCTGAGGAAGGCGCCCAGAGGGGCCGCCAGACGGGCCGGCTCGGGCACGGGATGACGGTTGAGCGGCAGGCCCGGCAGCTTGGGATAGGCCAGCACCCCCGCCTCGGGAACGACGAGAACCGGCCGCGGAACCGGGAGCGGCGACACCTCGCTCATGACGGCGAGCAACGCCGCCTCACGGTCGACCGCCTCTCCACGCTCGCCGGGATCGCCGGCCTTGCTCTGGCGCACGACCAGCTCGCCGTTGACCTCGTACGCGGCGTTGTCCTGTCCCTCGCCCAGCCGGTCGATCACCCGGACCTCGTACCCGGGCAGATGGCGGGCCAGCAACCGGCGGATCTCCTCGAACACCGCAGCGCTCCAGTCCATTTGGGCACAAAAAAAAGGGGGGCCATCCCGACCGGGATGGCCCCCCTCAAAAAATTGTCCGGCGGCGTCCTACTCTCCCACACCGTCCCCGGTGCAGTACCATCGGCGCTGGCGGGCTTAACTTCCGGGTTCGGAA
>NZ_VYTZ01000023.1:0-80562 GCF_008728085.1 Microbispora cellulosiformans
GACTCCGCCACCGAGATCGGCACCTCGAAGGTCAACGCCGACCTCGCCCTGCGCACCCCCGTCGACGTCGCCGCCGGCGAATACCACTCCACCCTCACCCTCTCCCTCTTCAACCAGACCTGACCCGGTCCTGAACCGGAGAGGGAACCACGTGCCCCGCGACACGCGTCGCGGGGCATGTGCGCGACAAGGCGCCGGTGGCCGTGCGGGCCGTTCACTGTGTGGCAGCGGTGCGCAAGGCGTGAAACTGGTCGAGCAGCGCCTGGTCACCGGACAGGTGCACGTCCCCGTCGCCGCCGCGGTTCCACAACCACAGCAGCAGCGGCTCGGCCTCACCGCTGACCAGGGCCTCGCCGTCGAGGCCGGTCGCGGCCTCCCGGACCTCCACCCCGGCCGGAGCGGCCCGCACTGTCCAGGCGTGGTGGCCGGTGGAGACCGAGAGCGTGCGCGGATCGGGTGCCTCCAGCAGCGAGCCGAAGTCGTCGTCCCACCTGGTGCTGCCATAGCCGAGGAAGAGGGTCAGCACCTCGTCCACGCCGTCGAGAGCCAGGTCGCTCGCGACAGGTGAGACCGGCCCGCCCGCGGCGAGCTCGGCGTCGACGCGGTGGGTGACGGTCTCCAGGGCCATGCGGCGGATCCAGAAGCCGACCGTCTGGTCGGGCTCGTGCCAGGTAGCCGCGGGATCGGTGGGGGAGTGCTCGGCGAAGGCCGAGGTCAGCCGCTCGTAGTACCTGTCCAGTGCGGTCAGTGGGTCGGACGGGATGTCCTCCGGCCATGCCTCGGGAAAGGCGTTCAGCCGGATGCACTCGGTCTTGTGCAGGTAGACCTGGGCGACGTGCCGAGTCAGGTCGGCGACCGACCACTTCGGACAGGTCGGCACGGGCGCCGTGGGTTCGGCGGCCATTACGGCCGCGCGCAGGAGGGAGAAGTCCCTGGCGAGATGCTCAAGAAGTCGAGGGTGTTCCATGCCCTAATCAGATCAGCCCCCGCCGGCCTCCTCGAACGATTTCCACAGGCCGGCCGGAATGTCGGTGGCCGCCGCTACCGTTCGTCGGGAACGGGAGGAGAGCGTCCGATGGTCACGGTCGACGACGTACGGCGGGTCGCGCGGGCACTGCCGCGCACCGAGGAGGCACTGGTCCGCGATCACGTGAAGTTCCGGGTCAGGGGCATCGTGTACGCCTCCGTGTCCCCGGACGAGACCCTGATGGGCTTCGGGTTCCCCAAGGAGGAGCGGGCGGCCCTCGTGGCCGCCGAGCCGGAGAAGTTCCTCATGCCCCTGCCCTCGGACGAGCGTTACCAGTGGGTCAGGGTCCGGCTGGCGGCCATCGACGTGGCCGAGATGCGGGAGCTCGTCACCGACGCGTGGCGGATGGTCGTCCCGAAGAAGGTGGCCGCCGCGTACGACGCGCTCTGACCCCCCACTCAGGCTCCCGCTCAGACCCGGGCGCCGCCGTCGACCCGCAGGACGGCGCCGGTCACGAAGGAGGAGCGGTCGCTCAGCAGCCAGGCGGCGGCCTCGGCGATCTCGGCCGGGTCGGCTCCGCGGCGAAGCGGCGTCATCGCGGTGAGCCGCTCCTGGAGTCCGGGGGATCTGGCCTCCCATTCGCGGATCATCTCGGTGAGCGTGTTGCCGGGAGCGATCGCGTTGACCCGGATGCCCTCGGGGCCGTAGGTGACGGCGGCCGACTCGGTGAGACTGTTGACCGCCCGCTTCATCGCGCCGTAGGCGGGCAGCTCGGGGTTGCCTCCCCAGCTGCCGACGGACGAGTTGTTGACGATGGCGCCCGTGCCGGCCGTGGCCCGGATCGCCTCCACCTCGGCGACCATGGCCAGCCAGACGCCCTTGAGGTTCACGGCGTAGAGGTGGTCGAAGTCGGCCTCCGCCATCCGGTCCATCGGGCCGGGCTCCTGGCCCGTCGCCCCGTTGTTGAAGGCGACGTCGAGCCGGCCGTACAGGTCCACGGCGCGGCCCACGGCGGCGCGCACACCGGCCGCGTCGGCCAGGTCGCACACCACGTGGTCCGCGGTGCCGCCCGCCGCCCGGATCTCCTCGGTCACCGTCTTGAGCTGGGCCTCCGTCCGGGCCGCGAGCAGCACGCGGGCGCCCTCCCGGGCGAACAGCCGCGCCGCCGCGGCCCCGATGCCGCGTCCGCCGCCGCTGACGAAGGCGACCTTGCCGGCCAGCAGGCCCGCACCGGGCGTGGCGTTCGTGAATGTCTTGTCCATGGCGACGAGCCTGCTCCGGTGGGCGCGGCCCATCCAGGTACCGGCGATACCTGGACAGTCCGCACACCCCGGGCAGACTGGGGGTATGGACCGACGAGAACTGGCGGCCTTCCTGCGCAGCAGGCGTGAGCGGATCAGCCCGGCCGACGTGGGACTGCCCGCGGGGATCAGGCGACGCACCCCGGGCCTGCGCCGTGAGGAGGCGGCGCAACTGGCGTTCATCTCGACGGAGTACTACACCCGGCTGGAGCAGGCCCGCGGCCCGCGCCCGTCCCGTGAGGTGCTGGCCGGGCTGGCCCGGGCCCTGCGCCTGTCGGACGCCGAGCGCGCCCACCTCCACCACCTCGCCGGCTCGCCGGTCGCCCCGCCGCCGGGGCCCCCGCGGGAGGTGCGGCAGAGCATCCTCGATCTGGTGCGGAGGCTGCCGCAGTCCGCCGCGTTCGTCACGTCCGCGACGCTCGAGGTGCTTGCCTGGAACGACCTGGCGGCCGCTCTGATGGAGGACTTCTCGGCTGTGCCGCGGCGTGACCGCAACCTGGTGCGCCGCGTGTTCCTCGGGCCGCACCCGGAGGGACGCCGCCTGTACGGCGTCTCCGACTCCGACGCGTTCGCCCGCCACGCCGCCCGGCGGCTGCGTGCCGCCGCCGCCCGCTACCCGGACGCGCCGGAGGTGACCGGGCTGGTGGACGAGCTCCTCGCGGGAAGCCCGGAGTTCGCGCGGCTGTGGGCCTCCCACGAGGTGGAGGGCCCGCACACGCTGTGCAAGACCTTCCGGCACCCGATGGTCGGCCCGGTCACCGTCAACTGCGACACCCTCGACGTCGCCGACCGCGACCAGCAGGTGGTGATCTACACCGCCGTCCCCGGCTCGCGGTCCGAGGAGGCGCTGCGGCTGCTGTCGGTCATCGGCACCCAGCGGATGGACGTCCCCCTCTGAGCCGCGCCGTGCGGTGCGATCCGGCGCACGTCGTTCACGACGGCTTATCGATGCCCTCGGCCTGCCAGGACGACGCCGAGGTGATCCATAAGCGGGGCTGATCGATCCGTCGCGGCGGAACCGGCCGGGGAGAGGATGCGGGGCGTCCTGTTCGACGAGCGAGGAGCCGTGATGACGTCGTCCTTTCCAGCATCTTTTCCCGAGTCCACCGTGCTGGGGTATCCGAGGATCGGGCCCGATCGGGAGCTGAAGCGGGCGCTGGAGGCGTTCTGGGAGGGCCGCTCGGACCGCGCGGCCCTGGAGCGCACCGCGCGGCGGCTGCGGGAGGACACCTGGCGGCGCCTGGCGGAGCTGGGCCTGGGCGGGTTGCCGTCGAACACCTTCTCCTACTACGACCACGTCCTCGACACGGCCGTGCTGCTGGGCGCGGTGCCCGAGCGCTACCGGAACGACGACGACCTGGCCGCCTACTTCGCGATGGCCCGCGGCGCCGATGGGCTGCCGCCGCTGCGGATGACCAAGTGGTTCGACACCAACTACCACTACATCGTGCCCGAGATCGGGCCGGACACGGTCTTCTCCCTCGACGCCGCCAAGCCGCTCTCGGAGGTTCGCGAGGCTCGCGCGCTGGGCCTGGAGACGCGGCCGGTGCTGGTGGGACCGGTGACGTTCCTCCTGTTGTCGCAGGCCGCGCCGGGAAGCCCGGACGGCTTCGCGCCGCTCGACCGGCTGGACGACGTGGTCGAGGTGTACGGACGCCTGCTGGGCGCGCTGGCCGCGGAGGGCGTCGGGTGGGTGCAGCTCGACGAGCCCGCGCTGGTCGCCGACCGGACCCCCGCCGAACTCGCCGCCGTCGAGGCGGCGTACGGCCGGCTCGGCGGGCTGGCGGAACGGCCCGCGCTGCTGGTCGCCACCTACTTCGGGAGCCTCGGCGAGGCGCTGCCCGTGCTGGCGCGGACGCCGGTCGAGGCCGTGGCCCTGGATCTCGTCCGGGGCACGACCGACGATGTGGGCCTGCTGGCCGGGAAGACGGTCGTCGCCGGCGTCGTGCCGGGCCGGGACGTGTGGCGCACCGACCGGGACCGGGCCCTCGCCACGCTGCACGCCGTACGGGAGCGGGCCGGGAGGGTCGTGGCCGGCACCTCCTGCTCGCTCCTGCACGTGCCGTACGACGTGGAGCGGGAGACCGGCCTCGACCCCGCGCTGCGGGACCGGCTGGCGTTCGCCGAGCAGAAGGTCGCCGAGGTGGTCGCGCTGGCGGCCCTGCTCGCCGAGGGCGCAGGGACCGACGCACCCCGCCTCCCCGCGCCGCAGGCGCAGCCTTCCGCGTCCGGAGCCGAGATACCGCATGAGGGCCGGGCGCCCTACTCCGTACGGGCGGCGGCGCAGGCGGAGCGCCTGAAGCTGCCGCTCCTCCCGGTCACCACGATCGGCTCGTTCCCGCAGACGGGGGAGCTGCGCCGGGCCAGGGCGGCGCTGGCGGCCGGGGAGATCGGCGAGGAGGCGTACGAGAGCCTGGTCCGCGCCGAGATCGAGCACGTCATCGCGGTGCAGGAGCGGCTGGGGCTGGACGTCCTCGTGCACGGCGAGCCGGAGCGGAACGACATGGTCCAGTATTTCGCCGAGCACCTCGACGGCTTCGCCGTCACCCGGCACGGCTGGGTCCAGTCGTACGGCTCGCGCTGCACCCGGCCGCCCATCCTGCACGGCGACGTGCGGCGGCCGGAGCCGATCACCGTCCGCTGGGCGCGCTACGCGCAGTCGCTGACGAGCAGACCGGTCAAGGGCATGCTCACCGGCCCGGTCACGATCGTGGCGTGGTCGTTCGTCCGCGACGACCTGCCGCTGCGCGACGTGGTCTTCCAGGTCGCCGACGCCGTCCGCGAGGAGGTGCGCGACCTGGAGGAGGCGGGCATCGGGGTCGTCCAGGTCGACGAGCCGGCCCTGCGCGAACTGCTGCCGCTGCGCCGGGACGGGCAGGCCGCCTACCTGGAGTGGGCCGTCGCGGCCTACCGCCGGGCGACCTCCGGCGCCGGCGACCACACCCAGATCCACACGCACCTGTGCTATTCGGACGCCGACCAGATCCTCGCCGCGATCGACGCCCTCGACGCGGACGTGACGAGCGTCGAGTCGGCCCGCTCACGCGGCCGGGTGCTGGCTGAGGTGGGCGGCTTCGGCCGGGGGCTCGGCCCCGGGGTCTACGACATCCACTCGCCGCGCGTGCCCGGCGCCGACGAGGTGGAGCGGCTGCTGGAGGAGGCCCTGCGGGCGGTGCCCGCCGACCGGCTGTGGGTCAACCCCGACTGCGGCCTCAAGACCCGGTCGCACGAGCAGGTCGAGGCCGCGCTCGCCAACGTGACCGAGGCCGCCGCCCGCCTCCGCGAGCGGCTTCACCGCGGGGAGGCGGGACGCCGGGGCGAGACCAGGCCGGACTCGTAGGCGAAGACGACGAGCTGGGCGCGGTCGCGCGCGCCCAGCTTGGTCATCGCCCTGCTCACGTGGGTCTTGGCGGTGAAGGGGCTGATCACCATGTGGGCGGCGATCTCCTCGTTGGTGAGGCCGCGGGCGACCAGGGCGACGACCTCCCGTTCCCGATTGGTGAGCGCGTCCAGGGTGGTCGCGGGCGTCGCCTCCGGCGGGCGGGAGACGTACTCGCTGATGAGCGTCCGGGTGACGGCGGGGGAGAGCAGGGCGTCGCCCCGCGCGGCGACCCTGATGGCCTGGAGGAGCTCCACCGGATCGGTGTCCTTGAGCAGGAACCCGCTCGCGCCCGCCCGCAGCGCGTCGAAGACGTACCGGTCGAGACCGTAGTTCGTGAGGATCACCACCCGGGTGGCGGCCAGCCGGGGATCGGCGGCGATCCGCCGGGTCGTCTCGATGCCGTCCATCACGGGCATCTGGATGTCGACGAGGGCGATGTCGGGCACATGCCGCTCGGCCAGGGCCAGGCCCTGCGCGCCGTCGCCCGCCTCGCCGACCACCTCCACGCCGTCCTCGGCGTCGAGCAGCGCGCGGAAGCCCGCCCGGATGAGCGCCTGGTCGTCCACGAGCAGCACCCTGATCACGCCGCTCCCTCCCGGACGGGCAGGGGGAGCTCGGCGTGGACGCGGAAGCCGCCCTCCACTCCCGGCCCGGTCTGGATGCGCCCGCCGAGCGCGGACACCCGCTCGCGCATGCCGGTGAGCCCCACCCCCGGCTCATGCGCGGCCTCCGGGGGGCCGTTCGCGCCCCGGCCGTCGTCCTCGACGCGTACGACGAGGGCGTCCGGCTGGTAACCGACGTGTACGGAGGCCGACGCGGGTCCCGCGTGCCGGGCGACGTTGGTGAGCGCCTCCTGCACGATCCGGTAGGCGGCGAGGTCCACCTCCGGCGGCAGGGGGCGCGGCGTGCCGGTGACCGCCAGCGTGGCCGGCACGCCCGCCGACCGCGCCCGCTCGACCAGCTCGCCGATCCGCCCGGCGCGGTCCTGCGCGCCGCCGTCCTCCTCGCCCGGCTCGCGCAGCACCTCCAGCGTGGCCCGCAGCTCCCGCATGGCGTCCGCGCTCGCGTCCTGGATCGCCAGCAGCGCGGCCGGCACCTCCTCGCCCCGCTTGCGCGCCAGATGGACGGCCACGCCCGCCTGCACCTTGATGATCGAGATGCTGTGGGTGAGCGAGTCGTGCAGCTCCCTCGCGATGCGCAGCCGCTCCTCGCCGGCCCGGCGCAGCGCGACCTCCTCGCGCGTGCGCTCCGCCTCGGCGGCCCGCTGCTCGGCCTGGCGCAGGTAGGCCCGGCGCTGCCGCGACACGATTCCCGCCACGTTGGCGGCGACGAACCAGCCGACCAGCAGACCGATCTGGTCCAGCACCTCGCGCGGGGTCCGCGCGCCGAGGTCCGCCAGCTCCCTCAGCAGGGCGGCGCCGAGGTAGACCACGCTCGCCGACAGCGCCCACACGCGCCGCCCGGCGCTCGCCGCCGAGTAGACGGTGATCAGGACGGGCAAGGTGGGGGCGGCCTCCGGAAACACCACCAGGGCGTAGCCGATCATGCAGGCCGTGGCGACGGCCATCGCCGCCACCGGCGCGGCCCGCCGCCCGGTCACGGCGGCGCACCCTCCCACAAGGAGCAGATAGCCGATCACCCCCACCCGCGCCGGGTTGTTCGGGGCGCCGGGGACTAGGGTGCCGGCCACGAGCAGCGCCGCCAGGACGGCCGCCGCCACCCCGTCCTGGGCATACGGCCGCAGATCACGGTCCATGTCCCGAAGCGTAAACCGCGCCCGGTTCGTCCGCCTCCTCCCGGCGGACCCTTCGGGCGCTACTCCCGGCGGAGTACGCCGGGCCGCGTTCGCTCTCCGGGGGAGCGGCTCGCGGACTCTCCCGCCGTACGACGACCCGGAGGGCCGTGACCGGCAGGATCGGCGCCTGACAGTTCGACTCCTGGGAGGCCGAGATGCCGACGCCGTACCGCTATGTGACACCCGTGCCCGTGGACGCGGCCACCGGCAGGGTGGCGGAGGTCTACCGCCAGATCGCCCGCGACTTCGGCATGACCCGGATGCCGCTCTTCCTGACGCTGTCGCCGGCGCCCGACGTGCTGGCCGCCACCTGGGCGTTGCTGCGCGAGTCGCTGCTCGTGGGCGAGGCGCCGAGGGCGGCCAAGGAGATCGTCGCCGCCGGGGTGTCGCTGGCCAACGAGTGCCCGTTCTGCGTGGACGCGCACACCGTGCTGCTGCACGCGACCGGTGAGCACCGGCTGGCCGAGAGCATCGCGCGAGGGGAACGGCCGCCGGATCCGGAGCACGCGCGGCTGTTCGACTGGGCGACCGGCGTGACCGGTGGCGGGCGGACGCCGCAGTGCCCTCCGCCGTGCCCTCAGGAGCAGGCCGCCGAACACATCGGCACCGCGCTCGCGTTCCACTTCATCAACCGTATGGTGTCGTCCCTGCTCACCGCCGACCT
Source organism: Microbispora cellulosiformans (assembly GCF_008728085.1). Lineage (NCBI taxonomy): Bacteria > Bacillati > Actinomycetota > Actinomycetes > Streptosporangiales > Streptosporangiaceae > Microbispora > Microbispora cellulosiformans. The sequence goes on from NZ_VYTZ01000023.1 coordinate 8,110, forward strand.
CCTGCCCGCCGGCCTGCAGCGGTCCCGGCTCGTACGCCGCCTGGGCGGCGGAGCCCTGTCCAGGGCGGTGCGCCGGAAGCCGCCGCGCGGGGAGGCGCTGCCCCTGCTGCGCGGGCTGCCGGCGTACCGGGAGCCCGGCTGGGCGGCGGGCGCCCCGATGGGCGCGGCGTTCGCCGCGCTGCTGGCCTGCGCGAGAGAAGGGGCCGCCCTGCTGGACGACGAGGCGGTCGAGGCGGTCCTGGAGGCCGTCGCCGTCTGGGACGGCGGGCATCCTCCGCTGTCCGGGTGGCCGTCCGGGCCGCTCGCGGACGTCGCTCCCGCGCGGCGCCCGGCCGCCCGGCTCGCGCTGCTCGCCGCCCTCGCGCCGTACCGGGTGACCGACGCGGACGTCGCCGCCTGGCGGGAGACCGGTCGCGGCCGGTCCGACGCCGACCTCGTACGGCTGCTGGCGTTCGGGGCGATCTCCGCCGTCGAGCGCGTCGAGGCCGCCCTCGACGTACCGTCCCGGTGACGCCAGGCGGCTTGGGCGGCTTTGGCGGCTTTCAGGAAACGGGAGCGCAGTCCGTACGACGGCGGTACCTGCCCGGGGAGATTCCGTGCTCGCGTTTGAACGCGTTTCCGAACGCGAACTCCGAGCCGTACCCGACCAGCTTGGCCACCTCCGCCACAGAGGCGTCGGTCTCCTGCAGCAGGCGGGCCGCGATGGACAGTCGCCACCAGGTGAGATAGGCCAGGGGTGGCTTGCCGATCAGATCGGTGAAGCGGCGGGAGAAGGCGGCCCGGGACAGGCCGGCGCGCTGTCCGAGTGACTGGACGGTCCAGGGGTGGGCGGGGTCGCGATGGAGGGCGTCGAGCGCGGCGCTGACGGCCGGGTCGGTGAGGGCGGCGGCCCAGCCCGAGTCGGAGCACTGCGCTCCCTCGGCCTCGAACCAGGCCCGCAGGATGTAGAGATGAAGGACGTCGATCAGGGACGAGACCACGGTGTCCGTGCCGAGGCGGGGAGTTTCGATCTCCTGGGCGAGCAGGTCCACCGCGGCCCGCAGTTCGGGATGTCGGCCGAGCCGGGCGGGCAGATGGATCACGCTCGGCAGTGACCGCAGGCTGGGATGGGACCTGGCCGGGGCGAGCCGGTACCCGCAGCAGAGCGTGACCGTCTCGGCTCCGGTGCCGCCGAGAGTCGCCGTACTGGTCGCACCGCCGTCCCGGAACGGGTCGCAGACGGGCTCGGCCAGGAGAGCCGACGGGTCGTCGGCCAGGCCGTACCCGCCGCCCTGAGGGAGGAACACCACGTCTCCCATGCTCAGCGCGACGGGCTCACCCTCGGGCGGAAGGAGCCAGCAGGAGCCGCGCAGGACCACCTGGAAGGTCGCGGAGCCGGGCTCCTCCGGGAAGCGCTGTCCCCAGGGGGCCCGCCAGGAGACGAGGGCGGAGCGCGGCCGGCCCGTACGCATGATGGAGACGACGTCACTGAGGAGATCCACACGATAAGTCTAGGGTGCGAGACTTTCGCGTATAAATCCCGTACCCATACGCATTGGTCTTCTTCCGGCTGCTTCCTAGAGTTGTCGTCACGCCGCGGGCCCCGGCGCCGAGTCCCCTCCTACCGGGAAAGAGACCATCCAATGATCAAAGTCGGTGTCATCATCGGCAGCACCCGCCCCGGCCGCAACGGGGCGGCGGTCGCCCACTGGGTCCACGACCTGGCCGTCAAGCGCGGCGACGCCGAGTACGAACTGGTCGACCTCGAGGACTACGCGCTGCCGCACCTGGACGAGCCGATTCCCGCCGCGGCCCGGCAGTACCAGCACGCCCACACCAAGAAGTGGTCGCAGGCGGTCGCGGCGCTGGACGCGTTCGTCTTCGTGACCCCGGAGTACAACCGCTCGACGACGGGAGTGCTCAAGACCGCCATCGACTTCCTGTACGCGGAATGGGAGAACAAGGCCGCCGGGTTCGTCGGGTACGGCGTGAACGGCGGCGCGCGCGCCATCGAGCACCTGCGTCAGATTCTCGGCACGGCCGCCGTGGCCGGAGTGGCCCCGCAGGTCACGCTCTCCATCCACGACGACTTCGAGAACTTCTCCGACTTCCGGCCCGCCGCCCGGCACGAGGACGTCCTGCGGCTCATGCTCGACCAGGTCGTCGCGTGGGCCGAGGCCCTGCGTACGGTGAGGGCATGACGGGCGCAGTGTGACGGGCGGGGGAGGTCAGACCTCCAGCTCGCCCGACCAGATGGTCACGGCGTGACCCGCGAGTTCGGCGCGGTCGCCCTGCGGGGTCGTGCCCGGGGCGGCGGGCGGGGCGGTGCGCAGGGTGGTGCGCACGGTTCCGCCGCGCTCCGACACCTGCTCGCCGACGAGCGCGTCCCGGCCCAGCCGGGCCGACCAGTACGGCGCGAGCACGCAGTGGGCCGAGCCGGTGACGGGGTCCTCCGGCACGCCCGCCCGCGGGGCGAAGAACCGTGACACGTAGTCGGCGGAGGTGCCCTCACCGGAGGCGGTCACGATGACACCGCGGGCCTCCACCGCGATCAGCCGCTCCATGTCCGGGTTCACGGCCCGCACCTCCGCGACGGACCCGACCTCGACCAGGAGGTCGAACTCACTGCGCCCGGTCCACACGGGTGTGACGCCGAGGGCCTCGACGAGGCCGTCCGGCGGCGTCCCCGGCGTGGCCGGCTTCGCGGGGAAGTCCATCGCGATCAGGCCGTCACCGGTCTGCTCGGTGGCGAGCACGCCGCTCTTCGTGGCGAACTCCAGCCTGCCGGACTCGCCCAGGGAGTAGAGGACGTGCGCGGCCGCCAGGGTGGCGTGCCCGCACAGCGCGACCTCGACGGCCGGGGTGAACCAGCGCAGCGAGTGCGGCCCGCCGTCCTCCCGCAGGACGAAGGCAGTCTCCGAATGGCGCATCTCGGCGGCCACCGCCTGCATCCACTCGTCGGGCACGGCGTCGTCGAGGAGGCACACCGCGGCGGGGTTGCCCCGGAACGGCCGGTCGGTGAAGGAGTCGACGGTGAAGATACGCATGTCGGCTGATTCTACGGCTCGGCTGATTCCACCACCGCTCGCGGTCAGGCGGGGTGGCCGAGGGCGGCGAGGGTCTCCCGGGCGACCTGAAGCTCCTCGCGGGGCCGTACGACGAGGACCGGCACCCGGGCGCCCTCCGGGCTGACGACGCCGTCCCGGTCCACGCCGCCGACGGCGGGAGGCGCCACGCCGAGCGGCGACAGCCTCCGGCACACCGCCTCGCGCACCTCGGGCTGGTCCCAGCCGATCTCGCCGGTGAACACGAGCGCGTCGAGCCGGTCCAGGGCGGCGGTCGAGGCGGCGATCTCGCGGCTCACGCGGTGGGCGAACACGTCGAGCGCCAGCGCGGCGGCCGGAGCGCCCGACGCGACGAGGTCGCGGGTGTCCCCGGACAGGCCGCCGGAGAGCCCGAGCAGCCCGGACGAGTGCTCCAGCCCGTCGCGCAGCTCCTCCAGGGCGAGCCGCGACCCGGACAGCAGCCACAGGAGCATGCCGGGATCGACGCTGCCCGACCGCTTGCTCATCGGCACCCCCTCCAGGGGCGTGAACCCCATGGAGGTGTCCACGCTCCGCCCGGCCCGTACGGCGCACACCGAGCACCCGCCGCCGAGATGCGTGACAACAAGCCGCAGGTTCTCGCGCCCGAGCAGCTCCGCCGCCCGCCGGGTCGCCCAGGCGTACGACAGGCCGTGGAAGCCGTACCGGCGCAGGCCCCAGCGGCGCCGCCACTCGGCGGGCAGCGCGTAGGTGGCGGCGGCGTCGGGCAGCCCCGCGTGGAAGGCGGTGTCGGGGCAGAGCACGTGGGGCACGGACGGCAGCACCCGCCGGGCCGCCTCGACCAGGGCGAGCGCGGGCGGCACGTGCAGCGGCGCGAGGTCGGCGTAGCCGCGCACCGCCTCCACCACGTCGTCGCCGGCGAGCGTGGGCGCGCGCACGGCCTCCCCGCCGTGGACGAGCCGGTGACCGACCGCGCTCACCTCGGCGTCCGCTCCGGACAGGAAGTCCGACAGCGTGCGCTCCGCGGCGGCGGGTTCGGGGCTCTGCTCGCTGTGCTCGCTGCGCAGCACCCGGCCCTCCCGCACCAGATGCAGCTGGAGGCTGGAGGAGCCGGCGTTGACCGTGAGCACGACCGGTGTCATGGCGATCCGTCTCCCCGCCGTCACGCGCCGCAAACACGGCGCCCGGTCAGGCGGGCCGGCAGGTGACCGTGGGCCAGGTCCGGTTTCCGTTGTGCCTGATCGACACGCCCCAGGTGTTGCCGTGGCCGTCGGGCCGGGCCGTCATGACACTCCGGGTGGAGTTCACGGTGGCGCCGGCGTTCCAGGTCGCGATGAACTTCTCCGGGTACGGCAGGGTCATGGTCACGATCCAGTCGTCCGAACCTGTGACGGTGACCTGGAGGTCGTACCGGTCGAACCACTTCGGACCCGACGTGAGGGTCGCGGTGCACCTCCCGGCGGGCGGCGTGGGACTCGGTGAGGGGTCGGTTCCGGCGGCGTTGAGGGTGTCGAGGACCGCGTCGTAGGCGGGCTTCCTGTCGTTGCCGCTGAACAGCAGCGGGGTGTCACCGGACCGCCAGGAGTCCTGGTCGCGTACGCCCCACACGGTGATGCCGGCGCAGCGGGGCACCGCGAGGCAGTCGGCGGTCACGGCGGCGTACGTCGTGGCCGGAGCGCCCTGGATGTCCAGCTCGGTGATCTGCACGTCGACGCCGAGTGCGGCGAAGTTCCGCAGCGTCGTGCGGAAGTCGGCGCTGTAGGGGGTGAGGCTGTTGAAGTGGGCCTGGAAGCCGACGCAGTCGATCGGCACACCGCGCTGCTTGAAGTCCTTGACCATGGTGTAGACGCCCTGCGTCTTGGCCCAGGACCAGTTCTCGATGTTGTAGTCGTTGTAGCAGAGCCTGGCGGCCGGGTCGGCGGCCCGCGCGGTCCGGAAGGCCACCTCGATCCAGTCGTCGCCGGTCCGCTGGAAGTTGGAGTCGCGCCGGCCGCCGGTGCTGTCGGAGAAGGCCTCATTGACCACGTCCCAGGCGTAGATCTTGCCCTTGTAGTGGGCCATCACGCCGTTGATGTGGTCGATCATCCCCTGGCGGAGCGCGCTGCCGGTGAGGCTCTGCAACCACGAGGGCTGCGCGGCGTGCCAGACCAGGGTGTGGCCGCGGACCCGCTTGCCGTTCTGCACGGCCCAGTCGAAGATCCGGTCGGCGGCGGTGAAGACGAACTGGCCCTGCCGGGGCTCGGTGGCGTCGAGCTTCATCTCGTTCTCGGGTGTCACCATGTCGAACTCGCGGCCGGCGATCGTGGTGTACGCCGGATCGCCGAGCTTGCTCGCACTGATCGCGGTGCCGAAGTAGCGCCCGCTGCGGGCCGCCGCCGTGCCCAGGGTGGTGCCGGGTGGAGCCGAGCCGGCGCTCGCGCCGGGGGACGGGCCGGCGGCGTTAGCGCCGGTCGTCCCCGGCGCCGCGACACCCAAGGAGAACACCGCGACCACGCAGGCGACGAGCACACTGGGACGTTTCACCGTGGTACGTCCTTCCACTGGGCGAGCTGGACGCCGATATGTTTCGAATTTTCAGCGAAATTTTGCGCACGGACAAGTCGTCCGTCATGTTGGGCTGCCTGTAACTGCCATGTAGGATTTCGCCAGTCACGTACCGGAATGCGGTACTGGAATGTGAAGGCGTAACCGTGAACTTCAACAGTCACACCGACGCCGTGGTGGTCATCGCCGTCGGCCTGGTGAACGCGTTGACGGCAGGCGAGGCGCGGGGGCGTCCGTACGAGCCGCCCGCGGACGGGGCGCGCGCCGAGGTCGTCGCCGAGATCATCGACGCGGGCCGCGGCGGAGCCGTCGCGATCGGCGAGGCGGAGGCCGGCGAGCTGGCGGAGACGGCGCGGGCGCTGCGCGGCGTGTTCGAGGCGGTGTCACGCGGGGACGTCGACACGGCGGCGCGCACGGTGAACCGCCTGCTGGCCGAGACCGACGCCCGGCCGCACCTCGACCGGCACGACGGCGAGCCCTGGCACCTGCACTTCCACGGCGCGGGCGGGACGCTCGCGGGCAACTACGCGGCCGGCTGCGCGACGGGCCTCGCCGTCGTGCTGGGCAGCGACCTGCACGACCGGCTGGGGGTGTGCACCGCGCCGCACTGCGACCGGGTGTACGTGGACACCTCCCGCAACGGCACCCGCCGCTTCTGCTCGACCGCCTGCCAGAACCGCGTCAAGACCGCCGCCTTCCGCGCCCGCGGCGCCTGACGCGCCGAACGACAGGACCGAATGACAGGACCGAATGACAGGTCCGATCGCCGCCGGACCCGTCCGGCGCCCTTCCGGCACGCTCGACGCCATGAACGACATGGACGAAACAAAGGACATGCACGGCAGGGCGGCCCTGGTCACCGGGGGCGGACGCGGCATCGGCGCGGCGGTCGTGCTGAAGCTGGCCGAGCGCGGGGCCGACGTGGCGCTGACCTACGAGAGCGACGCGGACAGCGCGGCGGAGATCGCCGGGAAGGTCAGGGAGATGGGCCGGCGGGCGCTGGCCATCAGGGCCGACAGCGGCGACGCGGCGGCGGTGAGCGCGGCCGTGGACGAGGCCGCCGCCGCGTTCGGCAGGCTCGACATCCTCGTCAACAACGCGGCGGTCTTCCCCGTCGCGCCGATCGAGGATCTCGGGCCGGATGAGGTCGACCGTGCGCTCGCGGTCAACGTGCGGGGGCCGTTCCTGGCCGCCCGGGCCGCGGCGGGTCACATGACCGAAGGCGGCCGTGTCGTCAGCATCGGGAGCAACGTCGCCGGACGGACGCCCTTCCCCGGGTTCGCCCTGTACGCGCTGAGCAAGACGGCGCTGATCGGGATGACCAGGGGCCTCGCCCGGGACCTCGGGCCGCGGGGCATCACCGTCAACCTCGTCAACCCCGGCCCGACCGACACCGCGCTCAACCCGGCCGACGGCCCGATGGCGGACACGATCCGGGGGCTCACGGCCCTCGGCCGCTACGCGGCGCCGGCGGAGATCGCGGAGGCGGTCGCGTACCTGGCGGGCGACGGCGGCCGATACGTCACCGGCGCGACGATCGACGTCGACGGCGGCTGGACCGTCTGACGCACAGCCGCGGCATCCGCCGCCTCTCGGGTACGAGCGGTCAGGCCTCGGCGGGCTCGACGTCGGCGACCACGCAGGAGATGTTGTCCGGGCCGCCGCCCTCGTTGGCCAGTTCGATCAGCCGGGCGACCGCCTCCCGGGGGTCGGCGACCGTGCTGAGGACGGTGTGCAGCGCCTCCGCTTCGAGGACGGCGGTCAGGCCGTCGGAGCACAGCAGGTAACGGTCGCCCGGGTACGCCTCCCGCAGCGACAGGTCGGGCTCGGCCAGGCCGCTCGTCTCCAGCGCCCGCAGCAGCAGGGACCGCCGCGGGTGACGGGCCGCCTGGTCGGGGCTCATCCGCCCGTCGTCCACCAGCGACTGCACCAGGGTGTGGTCCCGTGTGATCTGGTAGAGGGCGCCGTCCCGCAGCATGTACGCCCGGGAGTCGCCGACGTGGGCCAGGGCGAACCTGCCCTCGCCGTCCCACAGCATGGCCGTGACGGTCGTGCCCATGCGCTCGAGGGCAGGGTCCTGCGCGGCGAGGTCGCCCAGGCGCTGCCCGGCCTCGCGTACGGCGTCGGCCAGGGCGGCGACCGGGTCGGCGGGAGCGGGATCGTCCTCCAGGCGGGCCAGTTCGGAGATGACGGCGGCGCTGGCGACCTCGCCGTGTCCGTGACCGCCCATTCCGTCGGCGATGGCGAGCAGGCGCTCGCCCGCGTGCACCGAGTCCTCGTTGTTGGCACGCGAGCGTCCCACGTCCGACCCCGCGGCATACCGAATGCGGCTGTGCGTCATGGTTTTGAGTAAACCATTGGTTGAGTCACTTCACAAGCATGGTGCTACCCTCGTGTTCATGGATCACGAGGCCCCGGTGGACGCCGGCGTCGAAGCGACCGTGAACGCGGGTGACATCGCCCGGCTGGCCGACGTCGGCAGGGCGGCGGTCAGCAACTGGCGCCGCCGGTACGACGACTTCCCCCAGCCCGTCGGCGGAACCGCCTCCAGCCCGCTTTTCTCGCTGCCCGAGGTCGAGGCGTGGCTGCGCCGGAACGGCAAGTCGTTCGAGGTCTCCCAGGGCGACCGCGTCTGGCAGCGGCTGCGAGCCTCGGCCGACGACCTGCGGCTGGGCGAGGTGATCCGGGAGGCGGGCGCCTTCCTGCTCTACGTCCAGCGCGACCCCGGCGGCTGGAAGCGGCTCGCGAAGTCCGCCGACCTCGCCGTACGGCTCCCGCGTGTCGTGGCCGAGGCGACCGGCGACCTGTTCCCGGGGGACCCGTCGAGCGTCGAGCCCGGGCTGCTCCGCCTGGTCGCGGCCATGGCCGAGCGGCACGGCGCGGCCGCGACGTTCGAGTTCCTGTGCGAGCGCTACGCCGAGGCGCACAGCCGCAGGCTCGCGCTGACCCGGCCCGACGTGGCCGCCCTCATGACCCGGCTGGCCTGCGCGGAGGCGCGGACCGTGCTCGATCCCGCCTGTGGCATGGGAACGCTCCTGCTCGGCGCCGCCGAGGTCATGGCCGACCCGGCCAGGCCGGCGGAGAGGGTGGCGGACAGGCCGGCGTACAGCGTGCGGTTCCTCGGCCAGGACGCCAACGAGACGGCGGCGGCCCTCGCCGCGCTGCGGCTGCTGCTGCGCGGGCGGGACGCCCGGATCGTGCCCGGGGACGCGCTGCGAGGCGACGCCTTCCCGCCGGAGCGGCCGGTCGACGCGGTCGTGTGCGACCCGCCGTTCAACGAGCGGGCCTGGGGACACGAGGACCTCGTCGGCGACCCCCGCTGGCAGCACGGCATGCCGCCGCGGGGCGAGTCGGAGCTCGCCTGGGTGCAGCACTGCCTCGCCCACGTGCGGCCCGGCGGGCTGGTGGCGATCCTGATGCCGGCCGCCGCGGCGAGCCGCCGCCCGGGCCGGCGGATCCGCGCGAACCTGCTGCGGGCGGGCGCGCTGCGCGCCGTCTTCACGCTGGCCGCCGGAGGGCCCGACCTGTGGCTGCTGCGCAGGCCCGAGCCGGGCGAGCGGGGGCCCGCCACGATCGTCGTGGGCGACGCGGGCGACGACCCCGAGTCCGTCGAGCGGTGCTGGCAGGCCTACCTCGCCGAGGCCGAACCGCCGCGTGGCGGGCGCGTCGTCCGGATCATCGACATCCTCGACGACGAGGTGGACGTGAGCCCGGCGCGGCATCTGTCTCCGCGCGTCGACACCCGGGGCTTCCCCGCCGCGCGCGAGCGGTTCCGGGAGGTGTCGGCGGCCCTGGCCGACGGCCTGCCGGACCTGGAGGTGCTCACCGGAGGTGGGGCGGGCTGGGACGTCTCCTGGTCGACCGTGGCCGAGATGGCCAGGGCCGGCCTGGTCGTCATCCGGCATTCGCCGCTGAGAGCCCTCCCGGACGGCGAGACCCCCGAGGTCCCCGAGGGCGGCGAGGACGGTGAGGACGGCGTGCCCGTGCTGACGGCCGACGACCTGGCGGCCGGGGCGGCGGGAACGACGGGCTCCGCGCCGGCGCGGCGGATTCCCCCCGCCCCCGGCCTGGTCGCCGTGCGGCCCGGGGACGTCGTCGCGTCGGCGGTCACCGCCCGGGTGGTCACGGCGGACGGGGCGGTGCTCGGCCCGCATCTCAGCCTGTTCCGGGTCGATCCCGGCAAGGTGGACCCCGAATTCCTCGCGGGATTCCTGCGGTACGCGGCGGGCGGAGGCCGCCCGCACCCGGGCAGCGGCCGGGTGGAGGCCCGCCGGGCCCGCGTCCCGCAGCTTCCCCTGACCGTCCAGCGGGCGTACGGCGCGGCCTTCCGGCGGCTGCTCGCGCTGGAGGACGGCCTGCGCGAGGTGGCGGCCGCCGGGGAGGCGCTCGCCCGCCTCGGTGTCGAAGGGCTGGTCGGCGGACGTCTTCGCCCACGCGGGTAACGGTGTAGCTTTTTCCCCGAAAGGTCGACGGGAGGGGCGCATGGTCATCGGCGACCGGTATGAGCTGGACGACCTTCCCCTGGGCCAGGGCGGCATGGGCGCCGTGTACGGCGGCCACGACCGGCGGCTCGACCGCAAGGTGGCGGTGAAGTTCCTGCGCCTGCCCGACGGCCCCGACGAGGAGCTGCAGCGCCGGTTCATCCGCGAGGCGCGCATCCTGGCCAAGCTCGACCACCCGGGGGCGCCGGTCCTGTACGACTTCGGCACCTACGAGCAGCGCCTCTTCCAGGTCATGCAGTTCATCGAGGGCGTGACCGTGGCCGACCTGCTGAGCGAGCACGGCCCGCTGCCGGTGCCGTGGGCGGCGGCCGTCGCCGCCCAGGCCTGCGCCGTGCTGACCGCCGCGCACAAGCTGTCGATCTGCCACCGGGACCTCAAGCCGACCAACCTCATGCTCTGCCCGGACGGCAGCGTGAAACTGCTCGACTTCGGGCTCGCCATGCTCCGCGAGGCGGACCGCGCGGGGGTGACGGCCCAGTTCACCCGGATCGGGCAGATCCTCGGCACCCCGGCGTACATGTCGCCCGAGCAGATCCAGCGCGGGGTGGCCGGGCCGAAGAGCGACCTCTACTCCCTCGGCTGCGTGCTGCACGAGATGCTGACGGGCAACCAGCTGTTCACCGGGCCCACGGAATACGCCGTCTTCGACAAGCAGGTGAAGGAGCGGCCGCCCCGCGTGCCGGGCGTCCCCGCCGCCCTGGACCGCCTGATCGCCGAACTGCTGGAGAAGGACCCGGACCGGCGCCCGTCCGACGCGTACACGCTGTTCGAGCGGCTGCAGCCGTTCGCGGTGGACCTGCCCCCGCTGCCCGGCTTCCTCAACCCGTCGTCGGTGCCCAGCCCCGGGCGCATGTACGCCCAGATGGTCGGCCGCGTCCGCTAGACGTCCCCGGAAGTCGTCAGGCCCGCCAGGAGGCGAGCACCTCGTCGACGCGGGGGCGGATCCGCTCCCGGGCGGTCATCCGCGGCACCCCCGACATCAGCAGCACGTCGTAGTCGGTGTCCAGGTGCCGCACGCTCGCGACCACGGCGAGCGTGACGGCGCCCTCGTCGAGGGCGCGGGCGGCGGCGGTGCGGCCGACCCGCCCGCTGCCGCGTACGGCGGCGTGCCCGGCGATGGCCTCGGCCCGCCCGGCGGGACAGCCGGGGAAGAGCCGGCGGATCTCCTCGGCCATCCGGTCCCGGAACCCGGCGTCCTCGTCGGCCCTCCGCTCGCGATCGCGCTCCCGGCGGCGCAGCCGCGCCTCCTCGTCGGCCAGGCACTGCTCCTCGGCCCGCGCCAGCGCCTCCTCCTCCACGAGGACGCCGAGCCGCTCGTACCTCTTGCGCCGCCGGTTGAAGCGGACCACGACGGCCGACAGCCCGCTCTCCTTCTTGGCGCGGCGGCTCAGCGCCGCGTTGCCCGCGGGCAGCAGGCACAGGTGGTCCATGTCCGCGCACGTCAGGCAGTGCGGCGCATCGTCCTCCATGATCAGGTACGGCCCGCTCTCGCCGCAGCCGGCGCAGGTCCAGGCCTCCAGCGGCGCGACGGCCACGAGGTCGGGGGCCCGGCCCTGCCGTTCCTCGATCTGCCGCCGCCGGGCCTCGCTCAGGTCGGGCGACAGCCAGTGGACGCGGAAGGCGCGCTCCGTCTCCTCGCCGCCCGCGGCGGTGAAGCGCAGGGGCCGCCGGTCGCGGGTCCCGGCCGTGTACGCCGCCTCGCTCTCCAGCAGGTTCCGCGACCGGGCCCACTCCCGCAGATGCGACAGGGCCTCCTCCATCCGGTCCGCGTCCACGGCGGCCAGCCGTTCGAGGCTCTCCACGCGGCCCTGCCGCCAGGTCTGCACGTGGCGGTCGTGCAGCCAGCGCAGGCCGGTGAGGACGTCGATGGGGGTCACGTATCTGCGGGTGGCCAGGGCGATCTCCGCCGCCTGGGCCACCCGTCCGCCGAGCTTGCTACGCACCCCTCCTAGATTGCCCTATGCGGGGAGTGCGGGTGCGGCGGTTGACGGCGGCGAGCAGCCCCACGGCCGCGAGGCTGGAGATCGTGGCCGACCCGCCGTACGAGACGAACGGCAGCGGCAGCCCGGCGACGGGCAGCAGGCCCATCGTCATCCCCACGTTGACGAACGTCTGGAACGCCAGCCAGCACACCACCCCTCCGGCCAGGACCGTGCCGAACGGCGAGGGGCTCCGGGCCGCGATCCACAGACCCCGCCACAGCAGGGCGAGCATCAGCAGGATCACGCAGGCGCCGCCGACGAAGCCGAGCTCCTCGCCGGCGACGGTGAAGATGAAGTCGGTGTGCTGCTCGGGCACGAAGTGGCCGGCCGTCTGCTCGCCGTGGAACAGGCCCTTGCCGAGCAGCCCGCCCGAGCCGATCGCGATCCTCGACTGCGTGGCGTTGTAGCCCATGCCCATCGGATCGGCGTCGGGGTCGGCCAGCACCATCAGCCGCTGGAGCTGGTAGGGCCGGATGAGGTCGAGCCGCCACACGAGCAGCACCCCGGCGGCCCCGGCCGCGGCGAACGCCGCGAACCACCTCTTGGGCGCGCCGGAGACGGCGATCATCCCGAAGGTGAGGACCAGGAAGACCAGGGCGGTGCCGTGGTCGGGCTGCAGCGCGATCAGGCCGACCGGCACCGCGGCCACCCCCAGCGCGAGCAGCACCGCCCCCGCGCCCGGCCGGCGCTCCCCGTCGCGCAGTTCGCCGAGGATCGTCGCGAGCGCGAGCAGCGTGGCCGCCTTGGCGAACTCCGACGGCTGGAACTGCAGGCCGCCCCCGAGAACGATCCAGGCGTGCGAGCCGTTGATCGTGCGCCCGAGCGGGGTCAGCACGGCGACCAGCCCGGCGAGCCCGAGCAGGTAGAACAGCGGCACGTAGGCCCGCAGCAGCCGCAGGTCGATCCGGGAGACGGCCCACATCAGCACCAGGCCGATGCCCACGCTGACGGCCTGCCGTTCCGGCAGGGTGGAGCCCGGCCGGCCGCGGGTGGCCGACCACACCAGCAGCAGCCCGATCGCCGACAGGGCGACGGCGGGCAGCACCAGCCCCAGGGCGGGAAGGGAGACGCCCGCCGAGGCCCGCCGGCGGGTGGCGCGGGCCGATGGCAGCCGTACGGACAGGGGCCCCAGCGTCGTCATCGCCCACCACCCTTCTTGTGCTTCTTGTCCTTCTTGGGGTGCTTCTTGTGGTGGGTGAGCGCGTCGATGCCCTCCCAGATCTCCCTGGCCGCGGGGGCCGCCGTGGTCCCGCCCGTGCCGCCCTGCGACACCACGACGACCACGACGTACTTGGGGTCCTTCGCGGGGGCGAAGGAGGCGAACCACGAGGTGTCCTGCCTGCCGTACGCCTCGGCGGTGCCGGTCTTGCCGGCCACCGGGAAGCGCTTGAGCGGGAACCCCGCGAACGCGCCGGCGGCGGTCCCCTCGCGCGGCACGCCGGCCAGCGCGTCGCGGATGAAGCGCAGCGTCTTGCGGGAGGCGTCGATCTTGCCCACGACCGGCGGGACGATGGTGCGGACCACCGTGCCGTCGGGACGCTCGATCCGCTTGCCGATCCTCGGGCTGAAGACCGTGCCGCCGTTGGCGAGCGCGGCGTAGCCCCGGGCGAGCTGGAGCGGCGTCACCAGCACGTCGCCCTGGCCGATGGAGAAGTTGGCCGCGTCACCGGCCCACCAGACCCCGCCGGAACGGCAGTTGTCGGCCGCGAGCGCCTTGAGGTAGGCCGCCCGCTTCCGGTCGGACTCGTCCGGATAGCCGCTCTTGGCGCGGCGGCAGGCGTCGGCCCGGGTCCGCTCCCAGTTGGCCTTCTTCCAGGCCCGGTCGGGCACCCTCCCGGCCGCCTCGTGCGGCAGGTCGATCCCGGTGGGCGCGCCGAACCCGAACTCCTTCGCCATCTCCTGCATCGGGTCTTTGGGCCGCTTCACGGGCGTGAGGCCGCCGTCGCGCTTCCACATCCGCTCCGCGAAGCGGTAGAAGATCGTGTCACAGGAGACCACCAGGGCCCGCCGCATGTCCATGCGGCCGAGCTCGGCGCTCTCGAAGTTGTGGAACACCCGGCCGCCGATCTTGTAGCCGCCCGGGCAGTCGTAGGAGTCCCGCAGCCCGTAGCCCGCCTTCGCCGCCGCGGCCGTCGAGGTGACCTTCCACGTCGACCCCGGGGCCCACTGCCCCTGCACGGCGGCGCTGATCAGCGGCAGGTCCTCGTAGGCGCGCTGGGAGATGCCGCCGGTCCACACGACGGGGTCGTAGCTGGGGTAGTCGGCGATCGCCGTCACCCGCCCGGTCTTCGCCTCCAGCACGACCGCCGCGCCGCTGTCGGCGGGCTCGCCGCGCCCGCGCGCGCCGGCCACCGCCCGGGCCAGCGCCCGTTCGGCCACGTCCTGGATGCGCGCGTCGATGCTGGTCACCAGCGTCTCGCCGGGTACGGCGGCCTCCTCACGGATCAGGCCGGTGACCTTGCCGGTGCTGTCCACCGCCACCTCCCTGATCCCGGTCCGGCCGGCCAGGTCGCGGTCGTACCGCGCTTCGAGGCCGTCGCGGCCGATCAGCTCGGGGCCCCCTTCGGGGTCGTCGGGGGAGGGCGGCTGCAGGTAACCGAGGACGTGCGCCGCGGCCGGGCCGAGCGGATAGGTCCGCACCGGCCGCAGCGCCGTGCTGACGCCGGGGAACTCGTTCTGCCGCTCCGCGATCCACAGCGCCGTGCGCACGCTGACGTCGTCGGCGACGACGATCGGCTGGTACGGCGAGCCGGGCCAGCACGGCCGCGGCACGTCCCTCCCGCACAGCCGGGCCCGGTCGGCGAGTTCCTGGTACGGCCGGCCCAGGGCCCGCGCCAGCCGGGTCAGCACGTCCGTCCCGCCGTCGGGCTGGTGGAGGAGGGCCATGTAGTCCACCGACACCTGCGGCCGGGTCTCGTTGGCCACCAGTGGCCGGCCGCGCACGTCGAGGATCTGCCCCCGCACGGGCGGCAGGACCACCGAGCGCACCCGCGACTCCGTCGCGGCCCTGGAGTACGACGAGCCGGTGACGACCTGCAGATACCACAGACGGCCGAGCAGGGTCAGCATGAGCGTGGTGACCACGACGAAAACCACCGTGAGGCGCCCCCGGTTGGCGTTTCCCCGCATGCCGCCCCGGATGTCGGCGCGGGCGCCGCTACGCACGCCGTCCCCCGCGCGCGTACAGGGGGCGCGAGGCCGGCACCCGGCCGAAGGACCGGCGGCGGGGGAGGAGGGCGAGCCCGGCCGTCACGAGGGCCGCGCCGCCCGTGGTCCAGGCGATCGCGCCGGGGGCGAGCGCGGCCGCCCAGGGCGTCCCGTCCAGCAGGGCCGCGAGCACGCCCCCGGCGAACGACGCGCAGAGGGCCACGACGGCGGCGCCCGCGACACGGCGCCCGGCCCCGTCGTCGGCGGGGATCCGCGTGGACACCCAGCCGGCCAGGCACAGCACCAGCGCGAGCCGTCCGATGGTGTGGTCGGCGGGCGGGGCGACGTCGGCGGCCAGGCCCGCGGCGAACCCCAGGAGCGCTCCCGCCCCCGCTCCCGTCCCCGTGCGTGACCCCGTGTATGACCACAGCGCCGGCGCGAGCGCGATCACGCAGATCAGCACGATGTCGGGCACTCCCCCGGGGAGCGACCACCCGTTGACCACGGTGACCTGGAGCACCGGCGCGGCGAGGACGAGGAGCACCGACAGGATGACCGCCCTCATCACGCCCCCTCCGCATGCCCGGACGAGTCCTTCTTCTTCGCTCTCTTCTTCTTGGACTTCTTGGCCTTCTCAGGCTTCTTCTCGGGCTCCGGCCGGGCCGCGGAAGCCTCCGCCGCCGTGTCCGTGACGGCCTGCTTGTCCGGCCCGGTGTCCGGCAGCGGCCCGAGGACCACCGTGACGTTCTCCAGCGCGGTGAAGCGCGCGAAGGGGCGCACGAGCGCGGTCCTGGTCAGCGCGTCCGGCGCCGGCTCGACCGTGATCACGGTGCCGATCGGCACGTCGGGCACGAACGGCCGCAGGTCGCGTGACCCCAGCGTCACCACCCGGTCGCCCGGCTTCACGTCGGCCGAGGGGTTGAGCAGGCCAAGCCGCAGCAGGCCGTGCTCGGGCACGCCGGTCACCAGGCCGACCTCCCGCGAGCCCTCCAGGCGGGCGCCGACGGACGCGCCGGAGGCGGTGGCGAGTTGCACGGTCGCCGTTCCCGGGCCGGTGCGCAGGACCCTGCCGACCAGCCCGTCGCCGTCGAAGACCGTCATGTCGGGGGCCACCCCGGCGCCGGAGCCGGCGTCGATGGTGACGGTGCCGTCCCGGCCGAAGCCGACGGCGTGGGCCGAGACGACCTGGTAGCCGTTCCCCTCGGCCGGGGACGGGGTGGCCCGGCGAACGGCGAGCAGTTCGGCGCGCAGCCGGGCGTTCTCCCGTTCGAGGTCCTCCAGGCGGCCCGCGCCCGACGCCCAGCGGACGCCGGCGGACGCCGCGTCCTCCAGTCCGCCGTAGACCGCCGACCCGAACGCCCGCAGCGGATCCAGAGGGGTCACCGTGTCGGCCGCGATCAGCGCGGCGGCGGCGAGCGCCAGCAGCACGGGCACCCGGCGACCCGGGCGGCCCGGACGAGCCGGGCGGCCTGGGTGACCTGGCATCCTCATCTGCGGGTTTCGGGGAGGAACACGTCCTGCATCTCGTCGAACCGCTCGGTGCAGCGGCCCGCGCCCAGCACAACCGACTGGAGCGGCTGCTCGACGAGGTGGATCGGCATGCCGACCGCCTCTTCGAGCCTCCCGGCGAGGCCTTCGAGCAGCGCCCCGCCGCCGGTCAGCACGATCCCGTTGTCGAGCAGGTCGCCCGCGAGTTCGGCCGGGCACTGGTCCAGTGTGGTCTGGACGGCGTCGACGATCGTCTGGACCTGGTCCTCGATGGCCTCCCGGACCTGGCCCCTGGTGATCGTCGCCGTCTTGGGCAGGCCGGTGACCAGGTCGCGGCCCCGGATCGGCCGCGTCGTCGTGTCGTCGCCGCCCGGCCGGGCGCTGCCCATGGTGATCTTGATGTGCTCGGCCGTGCGCTCGCCGAGCAGCAGGGAGTGTTCCTTCTTGACGTAGTTGACGATCGCCTCGTCGAGCTCGTCGCCGCCGACCCGCACCGACTTCGACACGACCACCCCGCCGAGCGAGACGATCGCGACCTCGGTGGTCCCGCCGCCGATGTCCACGACCATGTTGCCGGTCGTGTCGCCCACGTTGAGGCCCGCGCCGATCGCCGCGGCCATGGGCTCCTCGATGATGTGGACGCGCCGGGCGCCCGCCTCGTACGCCGCCTCGCGCACCGCGCGCTGCTCGACGCTGGTGGTGCCGCTCGGCACGGCGACGACCACGCGGGGCTTGGCCAGGTAGCGGTTCCGGTGCGCGAGCTGGATGAAGTGCCGCAGCATGCGCTCGGCGGCGTCGAGGTCGGCGATCACGCCGTCCTTCAGCGGCCGCAGAGTCGCGATGTGGGGCGGGGTCCGCCCGATCATCTCCTTCGCCGCGGTCCCGACGGCCACGATCCGGTCGCTGTGCAGGTTGATCGCCACGACCGAGGGCTCGTCCAGGACGACGCCCTTCTTGCGGACGTACACCAGCGTGTTGGCGGTACCGAGGTCGACCGCCATGTCCCGGCCGAGCAATCCCCACGGGAAACCCATCGGCGACCAGCTTTCAGAGAGGAGGGAGAGCACGCGTGATCGCTGCCCGCCGCCCCCGCCTCTGAAACAGAACACATCCGCACGAAAGCGGGCCGCTAGGTGACGCTGAGATAGAGGTCTCTCGCCAGCTTCGTCACCCGTTCGGCCGACTTCGTGAAGGACGCCCCCGAGGGCTGCAGGGTGAGCACGACCATGATCAGCCGGTCGCTGATCACGCCTGTAGTGTGGAGCACCGGACGGCCGAAATCAACCGGTTCGCGGCCCATCGTGACCGGCCCGATACGGTACGACACGGCCTTCGCGCGGGCGCACCGGACCGGGGGCACGGAGCCGAAGCCGGACCATCCCTGCTTGATCGCCCAGGGCCGGGGAACGGCGCGGGGAATGCCGAAACGCTGGTCGAAGCCGTCGCTCGCGCACCGCCACGCCTGGCGCAGGTTGCCCAGGACGAAGTCGCGGACGCGGGGTTCGGCCCGCTTCAGCAGATACCGGTAGACGAGAGCGATGTCGGCCGCGCTGATGGCGGTGTAGCCCCAGAAGCCGGGTTTCGCCGCGGGCGGCGGGGAGGTTTCGGACAGGCCGATCCGGCGCGCCATCCGCCGGACGATCTCACCCTGGCCCCCGCGCCGCCACAGGGCCGTGGCCGCGTCGTCGTCGCTGCCGCGGAGCATGGGGGTGAGCAGCGCCCTGTCCCGGGCGGGGATCGCGCCCCGGTGCCGCTCCAGGTAGTCGGTCGCGATGAGGATCTTCACCACCGACGCCGACCGGAACCGGTGGTGCGCCAGGTGCTGGGCGACGGTCTTACCGGTGGTCAGGTCCACCACCGAGTAGCCCGCCGTGACCCCGGCCGGCACCCGTACGGGCCTCGCGGGGGACCGGAGCGGACGTCCGGCCCCCTCGGACGCGTCCCTGGTCGCCGGCCCGGTCGCCCGCACCGGAGTGCCCGGCGTGCCGGTCCCGGTCCCGGCCGGCGCCGCCGGGGCGCTTGCCCGTAAACCTGCCGAGCCGCCTCCGGCGTCCGCCGCGCCACCGGCCCTTGCGGCGCCACCCGAGGAGCAGCCGGTCAGCAGCGCCGGGAGCGCGGCGGCCACGGTCAGGACGGCGGCGGTTCTCGATCGTGTCACCCGACCATGCCTACCAGATCGCCTGTCGCCCGATGTGTGGAAATGTCAGGTGGAGCTTTCCCTTTCCCCTGCGGAGTCGATGCAGTGGACACCGCTGACCTGCGGTAGGACATAACGGTGCGGGCGGCTCAGGCAGGCGTACTCCCCGGTGGCCGGTCGGCGAGCGAGCCCGGGGTGACCAACCCGGTTTCGTAGGCGAGCACGACCGCCTGCACCCGGTCCCTGAGGCCGAGCTTGGACAGAATCCGCGCGACATGAGTCTTCACCGTCGTCGGGCTGAGGCTCAGCCGGTCGGCGAGCTCGGCGTTGCTCAGCCCGGTGGCGAGCAGGCGCAACACCTCCAGCTCCCGGGGTGTCAGCTCCGACAGATCCCCGTGCACGGCTGTCCCGGCCTCGTCGCGGCGGGCGAACCGCTCGACCAGACGGCGGGTGATCGTCGGTGCGAGCAGGGCGTCGCCTGCGCGCACCAGACGCACCGCGGCCACCAGGTGCTCGGGTGTGACGTCCTTGAGCAGGAAGCCACTGGCCCCTGCGGTGAGCGCGGCGTAGACGTAGTGGTCGAGGTCGTAGGTGGTCAGAATGAGAACGCGAGTCTCGCCCGGGTCGGCAGCCATGATCTGCCGGGTGGCTTCGAGCCCGTCCATCCGCGGCATCCGGATGTCCATCAGCACGACGTCCGGCCGAGTACGCCGGACGGCGGCGACCGCTTCCGCTCCATCGGCCGCCTCGGCCGTCACCTCGATGCCGTCGGCGGCGAGGATCATCCCGAACCCGCTGCGAACCAGCGCTTGATCGTCGGCGATGACCACGCGCATCGGCCCGTTCACGAAGTGGCCCACGGAAACCGCGCCTTGATCCGATAGCCGCCGTCGCTCCGCGGTCCGGCCTCCAGGGTGCCGCCGTAGAGGGCGAGCCGCTCCCGCAGCCCGATCAGGCCCCGGCCCTGGCCGTCTCCCGCGCCGGCCGTCCGCCTGCCGCCGGTGTCGGTGATCTCGATCTCCAGCCAGCCGCCTAGGTGGCCGATGGCGACGGACGCCGCCGCGCCGACCGCGTGCTTGATCGTGTTGGTCAGGGCCTCCTGGACGACGCGATAGACGGCCAGTTCCACCCCGGGCGGCAGTGGGCGGGGCGGCGGGGAGATCTCGACGCTGACCGGCACTCCGGCTGCGCGAACCCGTTCGATCAAGGAGTCGAGCTGGTCGAGTCCCGGTTGCGGTTCGAGCCCGTCCGCACTGTCGCCCGCCCGCTCGCTCTCCGGCCCGGCCAGCAGCCCCATGACGTTGCGTAGTTCCGCCATGGCGGCCCGGCCGCCGGCTTCGACCGCCAGCAGGGCCTGCTTCGACTGAACCGGAGCCGTGTCCATCACCGCGCGTGCCGCGCCGGCCTGGATCACCATCACGTTCACATTGTGGGTGACGACATCGTGCAGTTCGCCGGCGATCCGGGAGCGCTCTTCCCGGACGGCCTCGCGCCTGGCCTCCTCCTGTGCGCGCAGTAGTTCCGTGACTCGACGGCGGCCGGCGTCGAGTTGTCGCCGCCAGGATCGGACGAAAGCGGCGGCGACTCCGGCGCTCATCAGCACCACGAACGGCCCCAGCCAGCTTGGCAACGCCGGGACGGAGTCCCGGAAGGCGGCTCCTGCCAGCACGGCAGCGAGGACGAGTCCCCCCATGGCCGGCGCACGGTGCGGGCTGTGGACCACGGCCCCGTACCCGGCGATGGCGAACGTCAGCACGGTGATCCACGTCGCGTCGTCGTGGGTGGCCAACGCCGCGGCCAGCACCGCCCAGAAGGTGATCAGTGGGTACAGCCGTCGCACCGCCAGCGGCAGAGCCGTCAGAACCACCAGGAGCGGAAGCGGGCCGGAATCCTCCTGGCCGTCGTCGGGGGCGATGACAGGCCGTCCCCAGCGGTCAGGCGGTACATCGCCGCCTCGCGGCGGTGGAGAGGGCCGCAGTCGCAGGGGCTCCGACAGGGAGTGCGGCTGCTCGTCGACACGATGAGTGCCGTCTGTGGCGCCCGCCGTCGCGGCCACGGCCGCAATGGTCAAGGCGATCGCGAGCAGCAGGTCAGCGAGGAGCGACCGGCGCGAAAGCCGGGTGGGTTTCCGCACGGGGCGCGGCACGTCCAGCGTGAACTGCCACCATCCACGTCGTTCGCTCACTGTCTCATTGTCCTGATCGCGCGGCACGTCCCGCGTCAGCCTCAGTGACCGGATCCGACCTCCGCAAGAAGTACATCGGAAGGACGACCACGCGGAGGGTTCCTCCCCGGGATGGGGTCGATATCGGCAGGGCAGCCGACGCGGACGGGCCTGCCCGGCTCCTAGCGTCGTTGCCGCCACCGGCCGCACGAGCTCCGTCGAGGCGGCCCCCCACCCGGAAGGACAGGTCATGGATCACGCGATGGAGAGCATGCCAAGCCCCGCCTCAGTACACGGTGCAGGCGACGGTGCAGACGCCGGTGCAGGTGCGTCGCCGCCGCTCCGCCGGATCAGCCGAGGCGCCACCACCGTCGCGGCTCTGATCGCCTTCGCGGCCGCCGCATCGTGCGCCTCCGTGTCGGGTTCGGTCGTGTACGGCGCCACGCCGCCCAACGCGTCGCCCGGTTCCACCGCATCCGTCCCCGGTCTTCCGTCCGCCGGGATCGGCAGGCCCCGGCTCCCGGAACCGACCGGATCCCGGCCGGTCGGCACCACGTCCCTCTACCTCAAGGACGGCTCCCGCACCGATCCCTGGGTCCCCGGCGTGAAGGCGAGGGAGCTGATGGTCTCCCTGTGGTACCCGGCGAAAACCCGTAGGGGGAACCGCGCCCCGTACATGACGGCCAAGGAGTCGGAGCTCATCCTGAAAGGCGGAGAGATCACCGGCGTGCCGTACGACGCGTTGAGCAGAACGCGGGCCAACGCCCTCGTCGACGCCGCGCCGGCCGGTCGTGAACACAGTCTGCCCCTGGTGGTGCTCTCCCCGGGCTTCACCGAACCCCGCAGCTCGCTGACCGCGCTCGCCGAGGAACTGGCGAGCAGGGGCTATGTGGTGGCCGGCATCGACCACACCTACGAGAGCCTGGCCACGACCTTCCCCGACGGCCGGGTCACCACCTGCGTCGCATGTGAGGCGGGCAAGAGCCAGGAGTTCTGGAACACGGTGGGCCGGAGCCGGGCGGCCGACGTCTCCTTCGTGCTCGACGAACTGATCGGGACGCACCCCAGATGGAAGGGCGCCTCACTGATCGCCCGCTCCCGCGTCGCGATGGCCGGGCACTCGGCGGGAGGCGCGAGCACCATCGCCGCCATGCTGCAGGACACCCGCATACGTGCCGGGATCGACATGGACGGCACCACATTCGCTCCGATCCCGGACAGCGGACTGTCCCGGCCGTTCCTCTTCCTGGGCACGCGGGCCATGCACAGCCCGGGAGGCAAGGACACCACATGGGACCGCGACTGGGCCCATCTGACGGGATGGAAGCGCTGGCTCGTGGTGACAGGGGCAGAGCATGTCTCCTTCACCGACACCGCGCTGCTGGTGGAGCAACTCGGCATCTACCGCAATCCCGGCCTGCCCGGGGCCCGCGCCGTGGAGATCACCCGCAGCCACGTCGCGGCCTTCTTCGACCTGCACCTGCGCCACAGGCCCCAGCCCCTGCTGGACAAGCCGTCAACGCGCCACCCCGAAGTCCGGCTGTGTGACGTCGAGCGGAAAACCTGCGACTAGGCCGGGACCGTGCGGCCGGACCGTGTGGGGTCAGCGGCCGTCGAGGAGAGGCTGAGCGGGATCCCAGCGGGTGCCCTCGGCGGCGTCCCTGCGGCGCCGGGCGATCGCCGACAGCGCCTCCAGGACGACCCGGTTGCCGAGGTAGGCCGTGATGTCCGCGTGGTCGTACGGCGGGGCCACCTCGACGATCTCCAGCCCGACGACGGGCAGTTCGTAACAGGTCCTCCGGACGGCGTCGAGAAGCTGGCGGGCCGACAGGCCGCCCGGCTCGGGGGTGCCGGTGCCCGGCGCGTGGCCCGGGTCGCAGACGTCCACGTCGACCGACAGGTAGACACCGTCGCAGCCGTCCAGCGCGATGGCGTACGCCTCGGTGAGGCACTCGTCGAGCCCTCGGGCGACGATCTCGGTCATCTCGTACGACCGCATCCGCTGACCGGCCATCCAGTCGAGGATCTCCGGGCCGGGCCAGTAGCCGCGCAGGCCGATCTGCAGGAAGCGGTCGCCCCGGATCGCGCCCGACTCGATCAGCCGCCGCATCGGCTGACCGTGGCCGTGCAGGTGGCCGAACTCGATGTCGCCGGTGTCCGCGTGCGCGTCGAAGTGGATCATGGAGGCGCGCCCGAAGCCGTGGTGCCGCGCCACGCCGGTCGCGTCGGGCAGGGCGATCGTGTGGTCGCCGCCGAGGACGACGGGAACGGCCCCGGAGGCCGCGATGCGGGCGACGGCGTCCTCGATCGCGCGCAGGCTGCCCTCGATGTCGCCGGCGTAGGTCTCCACGTCTCCGGCGTCCAGCACCCGCAGGTCCTTGAGGGCGTCCACGCGCAGCGCCAGGCTCGGGCGCGAGCCGTCGTGGGGGAGATAGCACGTCTGGCGGATGGCGTTCGGGCCGAAGCGGGCCCCCGGGCGGTGTGAGGTGCCGCCGTCGAACGGCGCGCCCAGGATCACGACGTCGGCTCCCGCGTAGCCGGCCGGGTCGTCGAGGTCGCACCGCTCGACCCCGAGGAAGGTGATGTCGGGGCCGAACATCTGGCCGTAGCGGCTCATCCCACTCCTGATGTCTTACCGGTCGTATCAGGTCATATCGGTCTTATTGCGACATCACATGCTATTGGCTGACGGAACCGGCGGGTTCGAGGAACGGGTCGAGCAGGCCGGGGGTGCCCGCGGCGGCCAGGCGCAGCGCCTCGGCGAGATCGACGTCGCGCACCTGGTAGCTCTGCGCGCCCGCCGCGGTGGTCGCCGTCAGCGTGGCGAGGCCCGCCCGCCGCTGGAAGAACGATCGCTCGACGGTCCAGCCGATCACGCCGTCGCACCGCAGCACGACCCGGCGGCGGACGAGCGAGCCCCATCGGGTCACCAGGTATCCCGAGGTCAGGGCGTGCCCGAGGGACCGGTAACGGTCGGCGGCGAGCAGCGCCGTCACCGGCAGCAGGGCGGCGGCGGTGAGCCAGGGCCACAAGGGCGGCTCGCCCAGCACCCACAACAGGAGCAGCGCGAGCAGGATCGGCGCGTGCACGCCGAACGCGCGGGTGAACCGGCGGCGCAGCGCGGCCGGCCCGTGCGGGATGAGGGGCACGGTGAGGGGCGAGGTGAGAGGCCCAGTGTCAGGCCCGGTGTCAGGCCCGGTGACCGGCGCAGGGCCGCCGGTGGCGCCAGGCGTGTGGGACAGCACGAGCCCGGCCACCGCGACGGCCTCCGCGCGGGGAGCGGGCGGCAGCAGCGTCGAGCCGCCGCGCTGGCCGCCCTCCTTCGAGCGCAGGCCGGTCGTCACGGCGGACAGCCGGGCGCCGCGTACGGCCCGCAGCAGCAGCGGCTCGTCGATCTCGACCCCCCGCAGCCGCCGTTCCTCGATGGTGGTGGCCCGCCTGGTCAGCAGGCCCCGGGTCACGTGAAGGGTGCCCTCGGCGTGCCGGGTCAGCCGGAAGTTCCCGTACGCCAGGACGTAACCAAGCGTGGACGCGACGCCCACGAACACCATGAGCGCGAGCAGCACCGTCGCGATCTCCAGCGCCAGCGACATCGCGCTGAACCACCGCCAGGTCTCCCGGACCGGCCCCACCCGGTCGAGGTCGATGTTCCCCTCCGAGACCAGGCGGGACACGAAGCCCCCGACGACGCCCACGGTGACCAGCCCGGACATGGTGAACGGCCCGAACCTGACCCACCCGGGCCGCATCCGCGCGAGTTCGGTCTCCCCGGCCGCCATGCTCCCGGCGGGCGGCGGCACCGGAGACGCCGCGGGAGACTGTGCGGCGGGGGAGCGGTGCAGCAGTTCCACGCGCAGGCGGGCGGCCTCGTCGGCGCTGAGCGCGTCGAGCTTGAGCCGGCTGTCGTGCCTGCGGTCGGAGGTGCCCGTTCCCACCTCCACCCGGGCGAGGCCGAGCACGCGGTGCAGCACGTGGGAGGTGACGTCGACCGTGCGGACCCGGTCGCGGGGCACGGTCAGCACCTTCCGGTTCAGCAGCCCGCGCCTGACCTGCACCTGCTCGGGGGAGATCCGGTACGTCGTGGTGAACCAGCGGAGCATGCCGAACAGGACCGTCAGGCCGACGCCCGCGGCGCTCCACAGGTGACCCTTCCCGCCGCTGCTCGTTCCCGCCACCAGCAGGCCGAGCAGGGCCGGGGCGGCCCGTACGACCTCCTGGACGGGGTGGACCAGCAGCATCCGCGGGCTGAGCCGCCGCCAGCCGGTCTCGGCCGGGCCGCTCACGGGACCGCTCACGTCGCGTCGCCCGCCGTCGCCTGGGCGTTGGCGGTGAGTTCGGCGACCAGGCGCTGGGCCGTGTCCCGGTCGAGGCCGCCGACCTTGATGGGACCGGCGGCCGAGGCCGTGGTGACGGTGACGTTGGCGAGGCGGAAAAGCTGCTCCAGCGGGCCGCGCTCGCTGTCCACCGTCTGGATCCGCGAGACCGGGGCGATGCGCCACTCCTGCCGGAACCAGCCCGACTGCGTGAAGACCGCCGCCGGCGTGGCCTCCCAGCGGTGCACCCGGTAACGCCACTGCGGCATGACCGTGACGTGTGCCGCCGCGACGACGGCGGTCGCCGCGAGGCCGGTCACGTGTACGGAGAGCGGCATGCCTGCCGTGTCGGCCACCAGCCAGATCACCTGGGCCGCGAGGAGGATGAGCCAGCCGAAGGCGGCCCGCGCGGCCCAATACCAGATGGCGGTGCGGCTCACGCGGTGCCGAGGGGGTCGGAGGGTCGGGACGTCCACGCCTCAACTCTGCCCGATCGCCCGCGTCCCGGCGCAGCGCCCCCCGGCTCGCGGATCAGAGGGCGGACAGAAGCCTGTGAACGTGGGAGAGCGGGTCGGCGCCCACGGGACGGACGGCGACCGTGGTCACGCCCGCCTGCCACAATGCCCTGACGTGCGCGGACGCCTCCTGCGGGGAACCCACCGCCATCGCGACCTCCTCCGGCGCCACCCGCAGGAACGCCGCTTGCTGCTCCGCCGCGGGACGCATGATCTCGCGGGCGTCGTCGCCGACGCAGAGGTAGACGAACGCCACGACCTCGTGATCACCGGTCGCGCCGATGCGCTCGATGACCGGCGGCAGACGTTCCGGGCCGAGCCCCTCGGGGAGGATCGTGCCCTGGGCCACCCGCCCCGACAGGGCCAGCGAGCGGGGACTCACCACTCCGGCGAGGACGGGCGGCGGCTCGGCCGGCGGATGGACGAGGCGCACGGCGTCCAGGCTCACCTCGCGCCCGTGCACGGTGACGGTCTCGCCGCGCAGCAGCGCCCGTACGGACGTGATCGTCTCCTCCAGCAGCGACAGCGGTGACGAGGCGGCGGCGCCCACCTGACGCATCCACTCCTGCACTCCGTGCCCGATCCCGGCGGCCAGCCGCCCGGGATGGAGGCGGGCCAGGTTGGCCAGCTCCATCGCCAGCAGCATCGGATTGCGCAGGGGCGCCGGGGTGATGCCGATGCCCACGCGCAGGCGTTCGGTCGCGGCCAGCGCCGTCGCCGCCGAGGAGATCGCGCCCGTCCAGCCGAGGTCCTCCACCACCCACAGGTCGGAGACCGCGGTGCCGTCGAGCTCCCCGGCGAACCGGGGAAGCGACTCCGGCGGAAGGTCGCGGTCGAAGACGACTCCAAGCCTCACGGGCGGCCCTCCAGTGCGTGAGATCGGCTCCACGGTTTCCCAAGTATCCAGGACGGAGGGGGCGTGAACGGAAACAGGCACCTGCCGTGAGACAGGTGCCTGTGCCGAAGATCCGGAGCGTGCCTCCGGCGGACTCGAACCCGACGCCTCTGCGCCGGTCGGGCGGTCAGGCCATCTGGTGCTGCTCCGAGCTGAGGGGAGCGGCGATGTCCTCCAGCGAGCGCCGCGCGGCCTCCACGCCCATGAACCACTGCACCAGCCCCGCCGCGATCATCAGTACGGCGCCGATGACGTAGCCGACGACGACGTTGCCCACACTCTCGCTCTCCACCAGGCGGCCGAACAGCACCGGCCCGATGATGCCGCCGAGCCCGGTGCCGACCGCGTAGAACAGCGCGATGGCGAGGGCCCTGGTCTCCATCGGGAAGATCTCCGAGACCGTCAGGTAGGCGCTGCTCGCCCCGGCCGAGGCGAAGAAGAACACCACCATCCAGCAGATCGTGAGGGTCACCGGAGAGAGCACCTGCGCGTCGAACAGCGCGGCGGTGCCGAGCAGGAGCAGGCCGGACAGCACGTAGCTGCCCGCGATCATCGTGCGGCGGCCGATGGTGTCGAAGAACCGGCCGAGCAGGACCGGGCCGAGGAAGTTCCCGATCGCGATCGGGATGAGATACCACGGCGTGCTGCCGTCCGGCACCTTGAAGAAGGTCGACAGCACCAGCGCGTACGTGAAGAAGATCGAGTTGTAGAGGAACGCCTGACCGATGAACAGCGACAGGCCGACCACCGTGCGCTTGGGGTAGCGCCGCAGCAGCGTCGCCGCCACCTCCGTCAGCGGGGTGCGCTCCCGCTGGGTGATCCTGATCTCCCCGTGCGCGGGTTCGAGTGTCTTCCCGCTCTCGTCGCGGACCTTCGTCTCGATCTCGCCGACGATCTCCTCGGCCTCCCGTTCCCGGCCGTGGATGAACAGCCAGCGTGGGCTCTCCGGCACCGTACGGCGGACCAGCAGGATGGCCACGCCGAGGACGGCGCCCAGCCCGAACAGCAGACGCCAGCCGAGCCCCGCCGACAGCAGGCTCGTGTCGAGCGCCGGGATCGCGATGAGGGCGCCGAGCGCCGTGCCCAGCCAGAAGGAGCCGTTCACCACCAGGTCGACCGTGCCGCGCACGCGGGCCGGGATGAGCTCGTCGATCGCCGAGTTGATCGCGGCGTACTCGCCTCCGATGCCGGCGCCGGTGAAGAACCGGCACAAGTAGAAGTACCAGGCGTCGTGGGCGAACGCGGTGGCCACGGTGGCGGCGAGGTAGAGGGCGAGCGTCACCAGGAAGAGCTTCTTGCGCCCGAACCGGTCCGTCAGGTGGCCGAAGAAGAGTGCGCCCAGGCAGGCTCCCGCGACGTACACGCCGGCGGCGACGCCGACCTCGCTGTCGCTGAGCCCCAGCCCGCTGCTCGGGTCGGTGATACGCGGGCCGATGACCCCGACGATCGTCACTTCGAGCCCGTCGAGAATCCAGACGGTGCCGAGGCCGATGAGCACGAGCCAGTGCCAGCGAGCCCAGGGGAGCCGATCCAGTCGCGCGGGAATGTCGGTGCTTATCTGCGCCATATCGTCCCCTTCTTCGGAAGATATGGCGCCCGACTACCCGATATCGGGCGAGAAATTCACCTCAGACCGTCCAGGCGCCTTCGTTTCCCACACCTCCGGGCGGGGGAACCACGCCGTCGTGCCCGAGCTCGAACCACACGCAGACTCCGGCGCGGCTGGCCGACACGCCCCAGTGCCGGGTGAACAGGTCCACCAGGTGGACGCCGCGCCCCGGCGTGAGGTTGGGAGACGTCCAGCAACCGCAGCCCTGCGTGGACAGCGTGACCCGGGCGGCTCCGGGAGTGGCCAGGACCGACACGCCGTAGCCCGGCGGCCGGCCGCAGGAGTCGGCGTGCCGCAGGGACTCGGCGATCAGCTCGCCGATCAGCTGCACCGCGTCGTCCCGGCAGGGGTGGCCGTCGCCGAGGCGGGCGGCCACGAACCTCCGGGCGGCCCGCACCCGGGAGGGGTCTCCCGAGAAGGGGCGTGAGATCGCGATTCTCCCCGAGAGGTTGAGAATTGTCATCCCGTGATAACTCCCTGTGCACCCGCCTGCCGTCGGGGAATCGAGGCCGATGTAAGACTGCGTTCATCCTGCACTTTGCAATTCGGCTCCGCAATATGGCGAATGCGATTGCCTGGTTCCCTTTCGTGAGATAAGGGGGAGCGCGCCGTACGGGAGGAGGGGGCGGACCGACTGCCCGGCTCCGCCGGCGGCCCTGTCCTGAGCCCGCTTCCGGCCTTTGCGCCCGGGCCGGTATGGGGGTCGCCTCACCGGGCAGGAGACCTGGCATGCGAACAGAAGACGGTCGTTATATCGATATCGACGCGGACGAGCCGGACATCGCAGGCGAGTGGATGCCGTCCGAAACGGACCCGCCGAACGCGAAGCCGGACGACGGGAAGCCGGACGAGCGCTGGGAAAAGCCGACAGAGGTGTGAGGAGAAGGGTGATGACGATGGGAGTCGACCCCCGGGACCTGGGCGACGAGGATCTGCTCCGCGAGCTGCGCCATCTGCACGAGACCCGGAGCGAGACGTTCTTCCACGGGTCCGACGACGCGCTGGAGCGCCACACCTCCCGGACGCAGGAGCTGGAGGGGGAGTACCTCGCACGCTACCCGGACCGGCAGGTCGATCCGGAGCGGCTGCGGGAGGGGGCGAGGCAGCGCAGTGCGTGAGGAGGAGAGCCTGGGAGACGCCCAGGAGATGTCGGGGACCGAACTGGCGGTCTACGAGGCCGTCGCCGCGCTGAACGTGGACGAGCGGTCCGCGACCGTCGCGCAGGTCGCCGAGATGACCGCTCTCGGCGAGGACGACGTACGGCGGTGCCTCGGCTCGCTGGTGGAGGGCGGCAGGCTGGTCCCCAAGGGAGACGCCTACCTCCTCGGCGCGCACGACTGGGGACTCGAATACTGACTGGCCGGGGCCCGGCCGGCCCGTGCGACGGGGACGGCGGCGGTGGTGCGCCACACCGCGTGCCTCGCCCGTGTCGCCGGGGCCGGCCGGGGGTCCATGGGGGTGACCCGGATCAGGAGCAGGCGCTCCCGAGCTCCTGGGTCGCCTGGGTGGCCTTCTGGCCGAACTCGCTCAGCTTGGCCGCGGCGGCCGGGTCCTTCAGGTCGATCTTGAAGGAGCCCCACGAGTCGGCCATGCCCGCGAGCGCCACCTTCACGTCGCCGTCGGCCTTGCCGGACAGGTCCTTGAGCTGGGCGGCCAGGTCGGCGGTCGCGGTGTTGAGGCCCTTGACGTCCCCGGCCGCGGCGGCGGCCTTGGAGCTGTAGTCGGTGAACGCCTTGATCGCCTCCTCGCAGACGGCCGTCTGGCCGCTGCCGCAGGCGGCGGTCAGGGCGAGAAGGGTGGACGCCGCGGCGACGGCGAGGCTGTTCCTGAGGATGTTCATGACGCCTTCCTGAGTGATCTGCAACGCGCCGGACGCTACGGACGGCCTCTTTCACCCCGCTTACAAGCCGCTTGCAGCGCCGGTACGCGTCGTATGCTTGCCGCCATGACGCGGCGGCTTGCGGAGGTTGCGAAGAAGGTCGGGGTCAGCGAGGCCACGGTGAGTCGCGTCCTGAACGGCAAGGCCGGGGTCTCGGAGGCCACCCGGGAGGCGGTGCTGACGGCCCTCGACGTGCTGGGGTACGAGCGGCCGACGCAGTTGCGCGGGGAGCGGGGCCGGTTGGTCGGCCTGGTCCTGCCCGAGCTGCAGAACCCCATCTTCCCGGCGTTCGCCGAGGTCGTCGGGGGCGCCCTGGCCCAGCAGGGGTTCACGCCGGTGCTGTGCACCAGAACCGTCGGCGGGATCTCCGAGGCCGACTACGTCGACCTCCTGCTGCAACAGCACGTGTCGGGGGTCGTGTTCGCCGGAGGCCTCTACACGCAGACCGGCGTCGTCCACGAGCACTACCTGCGGCTCGTCGAGCGCCGGCTGCCCACCGTGCTGGTCAACGCCGCCGCCGAGCACTGGGACTTCCCCCGCGTCTCCTGCGACGACGCGATCGCGGTGGAGCAGGCGCTCGGTCACCTGCGCGCCCTGGGCCACCAGCGGATCGGCCTGATCGTGGGCCCCGCCGACCACATGCCGTCCGCGCGCAAGCTGGAGGCGTACCGCGCGCTGGGCGGCGAGCTGGTCGAGCACACGATGCACTCGCTGGAGGGCGGCCACGCGGCGGCCCTGAAGCTGGTGCGGCAGGAGGTCACCGGCATCGTCTGCGGCAGCGACCCGCTGGCTCTCGGCGCGATCCGCGCCGCCCGGCGCGCGGGCAGACGCGTGCCGGAGGACGTGTCCGTCGTCGGATACGACGACTCCGCGCTGATGACCTGCGTCGACCCGCCGCTGACGACGGTGCGTCAGCCGATCGAGGCGATGGGCCGGGCGGCGGTGGAGCTGCTGGTGAGCCAGATCGAGGGCACCGCCGTCGCGACGGGAGAGCTGTTGTTCGAACCGGAGCTGGTCGTCCGCTCCTCCACCGGGCGGGCCGGCGTCCCCGTCGCCTGAAGGGTCTGAAGGCAAGCGCGCGCAAATTCTTGCGTAGATTGTCGTACAGTTGCGTTCATGACACGACGGCTTGCGGAAGTTGCCAAGAAGGTGGGCGTGAGCGAGGCGACCGTGAGTCGCGTCCTGAACGGCAAGGCCGGGGTCTCGGAGGCCACCCGGGAGGCGGTGCTGACGGCCCTCGACGTGCTGGGGTACGAGCGGCCGACGCAGTTGCGCGGGGAGCGGGGCCGGTTGGTCGGCCTGGTCCTGCCCGAGTTGCAAAATCCCATCTTCCCGGCGTTCGCCGAGGTCGTCGGGGGCGCCCTGGCCCAGCAGGGGTTCACCTCCGTGCTGTGCACCAGAACCGTCGGCGGCGTCTCCGAGGCCGACTACGTCGACCTCCTGCTCCAGCAGCACGTGTCCGGGATGGTCTTCGCGGGGGGCGCGTACGCCCAGGCGGACGCCTCGCACGGCCACTACCGCAGGGTGCTGGACCGGAAGCTGCCCGCCGTGCTCGTCAACGCGGCGGTCGACCACCTCGGGTTCCCCCAGGTCTCGTGCGACGACGTCGCCGCGGCGCGGATCGCGCTGGCCCATCTCACGGCGCTCGGGCACCGGCGGGTCGCCATGCTCCTCGGCCCGCCCGACCACGTGCCGTCCCGGCGCAAGCTGGCCGCGTTCCGGGCGCACGCCGCCGAGGCCGGCCTCGAACTCGACGCGGACCACGTCGAGCACACGATGTTCTCGCTGGAAGGCGGGCACGCCGCCGCGGCGCGCATGGTCGCCCGCGGCGTGACCGGGATCGTCTGCGCCAGCGACGTGCTCGCCCTCGGCGCGATCAGGGCGGCCCGCCGGGCCGGTCTGTCGGTGCCCGGTGACGTCTCCGTCATCGGATACGACGACTCGGCACTGATGAGCTGCGTGGACCCGCCGCTGACCACCGTCCGCCAGCCCATCGACGCGATGGGCCGGGCCGCCGTCGAGCTGCTGGTGGCCCAGATCGACGCGGCCGTGGTGCCGGGCGACGAGCTGTTGTTCGAGCCCGAGCTGGTCGTGCGGGCCTCCACGGCGCCCGTACGTGCACTCTAGGACTCACTGTCACTTTTTTGCAGAGTTAATGACGGACTATTGCTCAGTCCTGCACGCCTCTGTATGTTTCTCGCAACCGAGCGGATCGGGGCGCTCCAGTCGGCCCCGAGCCGTGTGCTCCGACGGGTCGTGGCGCGCGGTTCCAGAAGGGAACGAGGATGAAATCCCAGAAGCTCTCGACACTGCTGGTCTCGGGACTCGCCCTGGCGGCGGCCGCCGCGTGCGGCTCCGGCGACGGCGACAGTGGTGACAAGGCCGGCGGGGCGCCCGGCGGAGCGAAGGTGACGATCTCGGTGGGCTGCCAGCCGCCGAAGACCAACCCCGTGCAGCGGGACGAGTGGAACGAGGACGTCGCGGCGTTCCAGAAGCTGCACCCCGGCATCAAGATCGACAGCAAGGACGGCTTCCCCTGCCACGACGTGAAGACGTACGACGCCAAGCTGGCCGGCGGCCAGATGGAGGACGTCTTCTACGGCTACGTCGGCGACGTGCAGCCGGCTATCAAGGCCGGTCAGGCCGCCGACATCACCGACTACGTCAAGGACGTCAAGACGTTCAAGGACATCGACCCCAGCGTCATGCGGGCCTTCACCGTGAACGGCCGGATCTATGGCCTGCCCAGGACGACGTACAAGGTCGGGCTCGTCTACAACCGCACGCTGTTCACCCGGGCGGGGCTCGACCCGGACAACCCGCCGAAGACCTGGGCCGAGATCCGCGAGGCGGCCAAGAAGATCGCCGCGCTCGGGCCCGGCTACGTCGGGTACGGCGAGTACAGCGCGGGCAACACCGGCGGCTGGCACTTCACCCAGGAGATCTATGGCCGCGGGGGAGACGTGGTGACCCCCGACGGCAGGCGGGCCGCGTTCAACACCCCCGAGGGCAGGGCGGTCCTGCAGAACCTCA
Organism: Microbispora cellulosiformans; assembly: GCF_008728085.1. Lineage (NCBI taxonomy): Bacteria > Bacillati > Actinomycetota > Actinomycetes > Streptosporangiales > Streptosporangiaceae > Microbispora > Microbispora cellulosiformans. Next base: position 41,341 of record NZ_VYTZ01000023.1, read on the forward strand.
AGGACATGCGCTGGACCGACGACAGTATGGGCACCAAGCAGCTCTACCAGTGGGACGACCTCATGCGCCTGATGGGCGCCGGCAAGATGGGCATGATCCTCGGCGCCCCCGACGTCATCACCGAGTTGCACGACAACCGGCACGCCAAGTACGAGGACTTCGGCCTCGCGGCGTTCCCCGAGGCCAAGGCGACCCTGGGCGGCGGTGACGGCTACATGTTCAACGTCAAGGACACGCCCGAGCAGATCAGAGCCGGCATCGCTTGGCTGGACTACTACATGCTGGCGCCGGGCCGGGGCCAGTTCGACTACGAGCGGCAGAAGGCCAGGGGGCGGGCCGTCGGCCTCCCCGACAACAACCCCTGGGGAGACAGCCCCTCGGGACGCACGCTGCTCGACCTGCGTAAGCAGTACGCCACGCTGCCGCTGGCGAACTACGGCGCGTACGCGGAAGGATCGGGGGCCATCCCGCTCAAGCTGGAGCCCCCGATGACCCAGCAGATCTACCAGATCCTCGACACCCCCATGTCGGCGGTGCTCACCCGGCAGGACGCGAACGTCGACGAGCTCCTGGCGGACGCGGAGAAGAAGGTGAACGACCTGCTCGCCAGGGCGGGCTGACCCGTCCGGGGTGCCGGGACCCCACCGGCACCCCGTCTCCCACGTCCGCCCCCCGACCGGGAGAGACCCCGAAAGTGACACCACATGAACGTCGCCACGAAGCGTGACGTACAGCGCAACCTGACCGCGTACGGCTTCCTGTGCGGAGCGTTGATCTGCTTCGCGTTCTTCTCCTGGTATCCCATGATCCGGGAGGTCTTCCTCAGCTTCCAGAAGAACAACTTCGTCAGCGACCCGGTCTGGGTGGGGTTCGACAACTTCAGGGCCGTCTTCGCCGACTCGGCGTTCTGGCCGGCCTGGCGCAACACGGCCGTGTTCACCCTGCTCGCGCTGGTGATCGGCTACCTCGTGCCGTTCGCGTCCGCGATCGTGCTCAACGAGCTCCGGCACGCCCGCGCGTACCTGCGGTTCGTGGTCTACCTGCCGGTCATGCTGCCGCCGGCCGTGTCGGTCCTGCTGTTCAAGTGGTTCTACGACCCCGGGGCCGGGCTGTTCAACCAGATCCTCGGGTTCTTCGGCGTCCCGCCGCTGAGCTGGCTCGACTCGTCCGGCACGGCCCTGGTGTCCCTGGTCATCGTGTCGACCTGGATGAACCTCGGCAGCGGCACGCTGATCTACCTCGCCGCGCTGCAGACGATCCCCGGCGAGCTGTACGAGGCGGCCGAGCTCGACGGCGCGGGGATCCTCCGGCGCCTGTGGCACGTCACGATTCCGCAGACCCGGCTCATCCTGCTCGTCATGCTGCTGTTGCAGGTCATCGCGACCATGCAGGTGTTCATCGAGCCGTTCATGCTCACCGGGGGCGGCCCGGAGAACGCGACCGTGACCGTCGCCTACCTGATGTACCAGTACGCCTTCAACTTCGGGAACTTCGGCGGGGGCGGCGCGCTCGGGCTGATGCTGATGATCGTCTTGATGGTGTTCTCGGTCGTCTACCTGCGCGTCGCCCGGGAGGACCACCCCTGATGCCCGACGCCACCCCCCAGGTCCGCACGCTCGTCTCCCCGCACCGGCTGAGCAGGGGGCGCGGCCGGGTGATCTACTGGATCGTCCTGGCCACGACGCTGGTCACGTTCACGCTGGTGTTCGTCTTCCCGTTGTACTGGATGATCACCGGCGCGCTGAAGTCACCGCAGGAGCTCGACCAGATCCCGCCGACGCTCTTCCCGGCGGACGGCCTCAACTGGGACACCTACCGGGAGGCGTGGGAGCTTCTCGACCTCGGCCGGCTGCTCGGGAACACGGTCCTGTACGCCGCGGGAGCCTGGATCTTCACGATGGCGGTGGACGTCACCGCGGCCTACGCGCTGTCGAAGCTGCGGCCCGTGCTCGGCCGGGTGATCCTCGGCGGCATGCTGGCCACGCTCATGATCCCTCCGATGGTGCTGCTGCTGCCGACCTACGTCACCGTGCTCGACCTGCCGATCCTGCACGTCAACCTGCTGAACACGCCGTGGGCGATCTGGCTGCCGGCCGCCGCGAACGGGTTCAACGTCTTCCTGCTCAAACGGTTCTTCGACTCGATCCCCCGCGAGCTTCTGGAGGCCGCGGAGATGGACGGCGCCTCCCCGGCGCGGATCCTCTGGTCGATCGTCCTGCCGATCTCCAGGCCGATCCTCGGTGTGGTGTCGATCTTCACGGTGGTCAACGTCTGGCGCGACTTCGTCTGGCCGCTGCTGGCGCTGCCCGACACCGAGAAGACGACGATCAGCGTGGCGATCAACTCGCTGTCGCAGACCATGCCGCAGAACGCGCTCACGGCCTCCCTGGTGATCGCGAGCCTGCCCACCATCGTCGTCTTCTTCCTGTTCCAGCGGCACATCATGGCCGGTCTCACCGCCGGCGGCCTCAAGGGCTGAGAGGCATTCCGCAGCCGTCACCGGTGAGCCGCCGTCATCCACAAGGAGTTGTATCCAGCATGCCCGGCACCACCCCGACCCCCGAATGGTGGCGCGGGGCCGCGATCTACCAGGTCTACCTGCGGAGCTTCGCCGACGGGAACGGCGACGGCACGGGCGACCTGGCGGGGCTGCGGTCACGCCTGCCCTACCTCGCCGACCTCGGCGTCGACGCCGTCTGGCTGAACCCGTGGTATCCCTCGCCCATGGCCGACGGCGGCTACGACGTCGCCGACTACCGGGCCATCGAGCCGGTCTTCGGCACCCTCGCCGAGGCGGAGAAGCTCATCGCGGAAGCCCACGACCTGGGCATCCGCACGATCGTGGACGTCGTCCCCAACCACGCCTCCGACCGGCACGCCTGGTTCCGGGAGGCCCTGGCGGCCGGTCCCGGTTCGGCGGCCCGGGAGCGGTTCTGGTTCCGTCCCGGCGTCGGAGACGGCCCGCCGAACGGCTGGCAGTCGATCTTCGGCGGCCCGGCCTGGACCCGGGTGCCGGACGGCGAGTGGTATCTCCACCTGTTCGCCCCCGAACAGCCCGACTTCAACTGGAACAACCCGGACGTGCGTCAGGAGTTCCTCGACGTGCTGCGCTTCTGGTTCGACCGGGGCGTGGACGGCGTCCGCATCGACTCGGCGGCCGTCCTGGTCAAGGACCTCGACAGCGTGGAGGAGTCGTACACCGACCACGACGACGTCCACGAGATCTACCGCGAGTGGCGGCGGCTCAGCGACGCGTACGGCGGCCGGGTCCTGATCGGGGAGGTGTGGCTGCCCGACCAGGAGCGGTTCGCCCTCTACCTGCGCCCGGACGAGATGCACACGGCGTTCAACTTCGACTTCCTGTCGTGCCCCTGGGAGCCGGCCGCCCTGCGCCGCAGCATCGACCTGACGCTGGCCACGCACGTGCCGATCGGCGCTCCCGCGACGTGGGTGCTCTCCAACCACGACGTGACCCGCCCGGTCACGCGGTACGGCAGGCGGGACACCTCGTTCGACCACGCCGACCGCAAGCACGGCATGCCGTCCGACCGTGAGTTGGGCAGGCGGCGGGCGCGGGCGGCCGCCCTGCTGGCCATGGCACTGCCGGGCAGCGTCTACGTCTACCAGGGGGAGGAGCTCGGCCTGTGGGAGGTCGAGGACATCCCGGACGACCTGCGCGAGGACCCGATCTGGGCCCGGTCGGGTCACACCGATCCGGGGCGCGACGGCTGCCGCGTGCCGCTGCCGTGGTCGGGCACCGAACCTCCGTTCGGTTACGGCACGGGCGAGCCGTGGCTGCCCCAGCCGGCCGGATGGCGCGACCTCACCGTCGAGGCCCAGCAGCGCGACCCCGGCTCCATGCTGTGCCTGTACCGCTCCGCCCTGCGCCTGCGGCGTGAGCTGCTCGGGGACGGCACGATGACCTGGCTGCCGGCCGGGCACGACGTGATCGCCTTCCGCCGCGACTCCGGCCTGGTCTGCGTGGTGAACCTCGGCGCGGAGCCGGTGCCGTTCCCGGCCCGGGGCTCGGTGGTGCTGGCCAGCGGCCCTCTCGGTCAGCGGAACGGAGGAGACCTGCTTCCCGGCGACACCGCCGTCTGGATCACGGAGGAGGCGCGATAAGGGAGCGGTTCCGGCTGAGGACGGAACCCGGGTCGCGTCCGCCTACCCGCAGACCTTGGTGCCCGGGGCGCAGAGCTCGACCTCGGGGTAGCGTGCCGAGGGCTTGTCCAGGAGAGGTTGGGGCTTGCCGCGCAGGTGCAGGTCGAGGAAGGCGCGGACGTACGCGCGGGTGATCTCGACCGAGCGGGCCACGGACAGTTTCCCCCGGACGTCCTCCCGGTTCCCGAGGCCGAGGGCATCCGCCAGTAGCGGCAGGTCCGTGAAGGACTGGTGGTCCGCGCCGGGCAGCACGGCCCAGCGCTTCCAGCCGGTCAGGAGCTTCCAGTCGCGGTCCCAGGAGTTGTCGCGGCCGCCGGGCGTGTGGGCCGCCGCGCCGATGAACATGAACGGCCGCGACAGCCCGCCCTTCGGGATCCGGGCGTACGTCGTGCCGTCCATGTCGATCCCGCCGCGTATCCGGCGGTCCTTCACCATGGCCGCCAGGGCGCCGGCACCGCCGATGGAATGGCCGACCATCGCGATCCTGGAGGCGTCGATCAGCGCGGAGCCCTCCCACTTCGCGCCGCGCCCGGTGAGCCGGTCGAGCACGAAGGAGACGTCCGCCGCCCGGATCCCCACCACCCTCGTGCCGAAGCCGGGGTCGCTGTCGCTCTCGCAGGCGACGCAGTCGGCGACGCGTCCGTCCGGGAAGGTCGTCCCGTAGTCCTCGTACGTGTGGTCGACGCCGGCCACCACGTACCCGTCGGAGGCCAGCTCCTCGGCCAGCGCCGTGAGCGTGGCGCGGGGCGTGGTGAAACCCGGAGAGAGCACCACCAGGGGCAGACGGCCCCGGCGCCCCGCCGGTTTCGCGTCCTCATAGGCGTTGGTGCGTGTCCTGCTCAGCAGGTCGTACGGCACGCCGGTCGCCTTCTTGCCCTTCAGGAGGAGCTCCGACTCCTTCGCGGTCATGTACGGGGCCCGCCGTCCCCCGCCCGCCCGCGCCGGGTACCACAGGGTGACCATGAGTTCCCTGGCCTTCACCTCCGGCACCCACGGGTCGGAGCGGGAGGTGTCCTTCAGATACAGCACGGTGCTCCCGACGGCCCCGCCGCCGGTGGGCGCGGGCATGGCCGGAACGCCGGTGGGCGACGGACCGGCGGACGCGGCGGCCGGAAGGGAGCGGGGGAGGGCGGGCGTGGAGCAACCGGCCACGGAGAGGACGACCAGTCCGGCGGCTGTCAGGCGGCCGCGTGGGACCGGCGCCGATCTGACGGCATGACTCATGAAGCATCCGTCCTTTCAGGACATGGCGGGAGACGAGCGCGTCACCCGTGCAGCAGGGCCAGGGCCTTGTCCAGAGCGGGGTCGCGCCCAGCGGCGGCGTCCGCGGGGGACGGCGGCACGTGGTAGTCGGGTGCGACGCCGACCCGGTCGATCACCTCGCGGCCGGGGGCCAGGTGACGCGTCGCCGGGAACGACAGAAGGGTGTTGTTCTTGAGGAGGTACGCCCGCGCCGGGCCGGAGACGGCGCCCGCGGTCCGCGTCCCGACCAGCCGGCCGAGACGGAGGTCCTTGACGGCGGAGCTGAAGTGCTCGCAGGCCGAGGCGCAGCCGCGGTCGGTGAGCACCACCAGCGGCAGGCCGAGCAGCGCGACGCTGTCGTCGGTCCTCATGGCCTCGCACCTGCCGTCCACCGCGCACTGGTACGCGGTGACCTTGCCGTGGGCGAACCCGCCCAGCAGCCTGTTCGCCTCGTCGGGACTGCCGCCGCCGTTGCCGCGCACGTCCAGCACGACACCGGTGAGCGGGTGGCCGGCCCTCATCCTGGAGATCGCCCTGAACGCCCGGCCCGCGACATCGGGCGCGAAGGCGCTCAGCCGTACGTAGGCGACGCCGTTCCCCAGCAATCCGGACGTCACCACCTGCGTCGTGGCCGGATCGGGCCGGAAGAGACCCGGCTTCAGCGTCACGGTCCAGCGCCGGCCGGTCTTCTGCCGCAGCAGGCGGAGCCGTACCGGCCCGTCTTCGGGGTATCGCGGGTACAGCGCGGCGACGGCGGCCGGGGTGACCGCCTGGCCGACGAAGGGCGCCGATCCGTTGACGGACTCGATGACGTCGCCCGGGTGCAGCCCCGCGGCCTTCGCCGGTCCGCCCAGGACGGCGGTGACGAACAACGGGGGCAGGGCGGCTCCGGGGGTGACGTTCACCTGGGGTCCGGCGCTGGCCCGCAGGCCCAGGCCGTACTGGTCGCCGTCGTAGAAGTCCGGCGGGCGCCGGCCTCCGTGTTCCCAGCGGGCGTGGTCGTCGCCCAGAGCGGCGACGACGGCCTGGAGGGTGGCCTCGGCCAGCCGTTCCCGAAGCTGCACGTCGTCCGGCAGCCGGTCGGTGACCCGTCGGTAGACCGCCTCGAACGCGGTCCAGTCGGCCTTGCGGTCACCCGTGAACGCCGGCACGCCGGCCTCGGGCGAGTCGCGCCCGCTGCGGTTGAGCTCCTGGACGAAGGCCGCGAATCCCGCGGTCAGCAGTGAGCGGTCGTCCAGCTTCGCCCCGCTGTAGTAGCCGGCGAGGATGCAGAAGTACACCTGCTCGACGACGTCGATCGTGGTGGGCGTCTCCGGCGGTGGATTGCCCCGGGGCTCGGCGCATACGGCCGGACCGCCGGAGGCCGCGGCGCCGGGCTCGGTGCGCGGCGGGGTCTGTGCCGCGCAGGCGACCGTAAGGAGGAGAAGCACGCCGGCCGCCAGCGCCCGGGCGGCCGTCACGGGCGCCTCCGGATCCACTGGAAACAGAGCGCCGTGAGGGCGAGGGTGAGCAGGGCGTAGGCGCCGGTCTCGATCCACTGCAACGGCCAGAATCGCTCGAACGGCTGGTAGGTGGCCTTCTGCCGGTAGCCCAGCCGGTTGATCTCCGCGAGACAGCTGTCCATGCCCCGTTCCGCCTCCTGAGCCTGCTGCGACGGTGCGCACGGCCCCGACGTCACGGACACGTGAACGGTGGCGGGGGCGCCGTCGCCGCCCACCACGTGCCCGGACGGATCGGTGAGGCGGCTGGACAGCACCCAGGCGCCCGTGTGGCCCGGTATCGCCGAATCCAGGATCACCTCCGGAAACTCCCTGTCGCTGGACTTGCCGAACGAGTCCACGTTCTCCGGGCCGAGCTCGAAGGAGGCGCTGACCGGAGGGAGGAGGTGGGGCCGGACCGTCAACGGCATGACGATCTGGACCGCCGCGAAGACGGCCAGGGTGACGGCCATGGCGGGCAGGGTACGCCCGACGACCAGCCCGGCGGTCACGCCAAGGGCGAACGCGAATGCCGCGTAGGCCATGGGGACGATGCCGCGTGCGCCGAACACCAGGGGATCCATGAGCGTGAAGCCCGGCGCGGCGGACTTGTCCAGAGGAGCGGACCACCAGGTCACCGCGAGACTGCACAGCCCGGCCGCGGCCACGGCGGCCCCGCCGACGACCGTGAGTTTGACGGCCAGCCAGCGGGTGCGGGTGATGCTCTGGTTCCACACCAGCAGGTGGGTGCCGGCCTCCAGTTCACGGGTGATCAGCGGCGCCCCCCAGAAGAGACCGGCCAGGGCCGGTAGGAGCAGGACGATGACGGTGGCGGCCTGGAAAGGTGCCTGGTAGTCGTCGAAGAACCGGTCGAAGAACTGCCCGCAGCCGCCGTCCCGCGTGCAGGCGGTGATACCGGCGGAGTAGTCGGAGGCCAGTTCCGGCCCGGTCAGCGCCAGGGCGACGGCGAGCACGACCAGTGCGGCGCCTGTCGTCGTGGCCGCGCCGCGGAACTGGCGCCAGGTCAGCCAGATCATCGCCGCACCTCCAGGACCGGGCGCCCCTTGGCGGGAGCCGGCCCTTCCATGTAGGCCAGGACGAGGTCTTCCAGGGTGAGCCGGCTGACGGTCCAGGCGGGGTCGTGGATCGGGTCCTCGGTGCGGATGACGAACGTGCTCTGCCGGTCGGTGTGGCTGGCGGAGACGACGTGCTGGCCGGCCGGGAGCCGGTCGGGGTCGCGTCGCGGGCCGGTGAGCCGGTGATGCGTGGCCAGCAGGTCGTCCACCTGTCCCGCGAGCTGGACGCGTGAGTCGACCAGCACGATCAGGTAGTCACATGTCCGTTCCAGGTCGGAGACGAGGTGGGAGGACAGCACCACGCTGAACTCGTGCTCGGCGACGGCCTCCATGAGGCCCTGCAGGAACTCGCGGCGGGCCAGGGGGTCCAGCGCGGCGACCGGCTCGTCCAGGATCAGCAGCTCGGGGCGCTTGGCCAGGCCCAGGGTGAGGGCGAGCTGGGCCCGCTGGCCTCCCGACAGCCTGCCCGCCCGGTGCGCGGGATCGAGGCCGAGCCGTTCGACGCGTTCTCGTGCGAGAGCGGCGTCCCAGCGGGGGTTGAGCCCAGCTCCCAGCCGCAGGTGGTCGGCGACGCTCAGCCCCGCGTAGACGGGGGTGTCCTGGGCGACGAACCCGATCCTGGCCAGCTGCGCCGCCCCGCCGGCCGGACGGCCGCCGAGGACGGTGATGTCTCCCGCGGTCGGCGGAAGCTGCCCGCCTGCCAGCTTCAGCAGCGTGGTCTTGCCCGCCCCGTTGGGGCCCACCAGCCCGACGACGTGCCCGCCCGGGATGTCGAGGGTGCAGTCTCTCAGCGCCCATCGCCTGCCGTACTTCCTGCCCAGTCCCCGGGCCCGCAGGACGGTGGTCATCGCCTCTTCCGAGACCGGACCGGCCAATCCCCTGATCATGCGACGTCCTCCTGAGAGGAGCTCCTGAAAGTGGTCATGAACAGGGCCTCGATGCTCTCGTCGTCGAGGCCGGCCAGACGCGCCGCGGCCAGCCAGCGCCGCAGGTCCTCACGCAGCCGGCCGTGCGCGGCCAGGGAGGCGTCGGTCAGCGTCCTGGTGACGAACGTCCCGATCCCCGGCCGTGCGGCCACCAGGCCCTCGTGTTCGAGTTCCCGGTAGGCCTTGAGCACGGTGTTGGGGTTGAGCGCCAGCCGCGCCACGACGTCCTTGACGGTCGGAAGCCGGTCGCCTTCGTGTAGCAGGCCCAGCCGCAGCGCGTGCCGTACCTGCTGGACCAGCTGCAGGTAGGGCGAGACACCGGACCGGCCGTCCAAGTAGAACTCGATCACCATAGCTCCATTTATCTAGGTGCCTAGTACTTTAGACACCTAGATGTTAAGTGATGCATAAGGATCGAGAAATCTCCCGCGCGCGGGCCGGAACGGACGCCGGCCCCCGATGGAGACTCCATCGGGGGCCGGCAAGAGGGCGGAGGTCAGGCGGGGGGCTTGTCCGCCGCGGAGACGGTGGACAGCTCGACGGTGCAGAAGGCGCAGCGCCGGGCGGCGACGGGGATGTCCGACAGGCACTCGGGGCACTGCTTCTCGGTGGCCTCCTTCTTGGTCTCGAAGAGGGCCAGGAAGCGGCTCATCGGCAGGACGACCAGCCAGTAGACAACCGCGGCGACGATCAGGAACGACAGCAGGCTGTTGACGAAGTCGCCGTACTTGAACACCGCGCCGTTGACGGTGAACGTGTAGCCGGAGAAGTCGGGCTCCTTGCCTCCGGTTATCGCCGCGATCAGGGGCGTGATGAGGTCCTTGACGAGAGCCTGGATCAGCCCGCTGAACGTCGCGCCCACGACCACGGCGACGGCGAGCTCCACCAGGTTGCCCCGCATCAGGAACTTCTTGAATCCGCTCATGAGGAAACGAGGTATCCGGTTTTGCCACCGCTATTCAAGGGCTTGACGCGGGTCCGGGGCGGTGCTAAACACTTTCGTCGCCAGGCCGGGCGGAGCGGCGCCGACCACGATTGGGCGGTGGCGGCCCGCCCGGCGGGCGAAAACAGACGATTATTTCGGTCCGAGTCGGGAGGTTTTACGGACGCGCCCCGACTTCCGGACTTGACAGCCGACAACAGAAATTTGTTCTGGGAGCGCTCCCAAATCAGGTACCAGTAGATCGCGCGAGGGCCGCCTCGACACCGTCCAGCGCGTGGTGCAACTCCTGCTTCAGCACGAGCGGCAGCCGTCCCTCGCCGTAGCGGACCTCCAGTTTGGTCCGCACCTCGGTGAGTCCCTGTCCCGCCGCCACCGCGTTGCGCAGCACCTGCTTGAGGTCGAGCGCCACGTCGTCGTCGATGTCATGGGTGGCCTCGGCGCCGTCCACGAGCAGCGTGAACCGGCGCACCGCGGTCTCGACCGCCAGGTAGGGGGCGGGAGTGGCCAGGGGCAGCGTGGTCACACCGGGTTTGCGGGTGACCGTCGCGCGCGGCTGGGCGGAGTCGCCGCCGTGCCGGCTCTTGACCCTGGTCTTCGTCGCGGAGGGGGAGGGGGTGGGCCCGTGCGCGCGCGCGGGGTCGGCCACCGGCTTCGCGGTGTGCCGGGCGACCGGTCCCGCCGTGTGGCGGGCCTCGGCCAGGGGTTCGGCCATCGGTTCGGCCACGGGTTCACCCAGCGCGGCCGACGGCGTGGGGGTGGCCTGCGCCGGCTGCGCGATCGCCGGGTTGAGCACGACGGCGGCGCCGAGGCCCTGGCCCCCCGACTGGGAGACCCACAAAATGCCGCCGAGAGCCGCGGCTCCGACGGCGGCGGCGCCCCAGCCCGCGCCTCGCGGCCCGGGCGGTTTGCGCACCGCGGCCAGCGCCGCGGCGACCGCGCGGGCGCTCGGCCGGTCGACGGGATCGGCGGACAGGCAGCGCCGGCACAGGTCGGCGACCTCCTGCGGCAGGCCGGGCACCCCTTCGGGGACCGGCGGCGGGCCGTCCCGCCGCGCCGCCTCGATCGCCTCCCAGGTCTTCTCGGGATACGGCAGGTGGCCGGTCAGCATCTCGAAAAGCAGCACGCCGAGGGCGTAGACGTCCACCGCCGGATCGGCGGTCGTCCCCCTCAGCCGCTCGGGCGCGACGTAGGGAGGCGTGCCGAAGTCGGCCACCAGCTGGTCGTCGGTCTCGCCGATGAAGGCGGCGATGCCGAAGTCGAGCAGCTTGGGCCCGTCGGCGGCGAGCAGCACGTTCTCCGGGGTGACGTCACGGTGGACGATGCCCCGGTCGTGCGCCGCCGCCAGCACCTGCGCCAGCCCGGCGGCGATCTGCGTCGCCTCGGCCCAGGGCAGCGGGCCCTCCATGATCCGGTCGGCCAGCGACCGGCCCTCAAGCAACCGCATGACCACGAACGACGCCAGCCTGCCGCCGTTCGTGACCGTCTCCCCGTAGTCGTAGACCTCGATCGCGTCGGGATGGATCAGCCGGGCGGTGGCCCTGGCCTCCCTGCGCATGAGTTCCCGGCCGGGGTTTTCGTCGTCGAGCGAGCCGTCCAGCACCTTGATCGCGACCATGCGCTGCAGTGACTGGTCGAAGGCACGCCAGATGACCGACATCCCGCCCGTCGCCAACCGCTCCTGGAGCAGGTAACGACGGGTCAGGATGTCGCCTTCTCTAAGCTCAGGCCGATTCACGAACCACCAGTTCCGTGGGGAGCACCGGATTGCCCTTGGGATTCTCCCCGTCCCCGAGTGTCATGAGAAGCAGTCGTGCGGCGAGCGTGGCCATTTCCTCGACGGGCTGCCGGACCGTGGTCAGAGTCGGCGACGTGTGCCGGGCCACCGGCGCGTCGTCGTACCCGATCACGGCCACGTCGTCCGGCACCTTGCGCCCGGCGCGGCGCAGCGTCTGCATGGCCCCGGCCGCCATCACGTCCGACGCCGCGAAGACGGCGTCGAGGTGCGGCGCCCGTTGCAGCAGCCACTGCATGGCGTGCGCGCCCGACGCGTGGGTGAAGTCGCCGTACGCCACGGGCATGTCGAGCACGCCCGCGTCGCGCAGCGTCTGCCGGAAGCCCTCCAACCGGTCGCGCGCGGCCGGCAGGGTCGGCGGCCCGGCGATCGTGGCGATGTGCTTGCGGTTGTTGAGCAGCAGGTGCTCGGCCGCCTGCCGTCCGCCGTCACGGTTGTCCATGTCGACGAATGGCAGGTCGATGCCGTCTGGCGGCCGCCCGGCACAGCGCACCGGGACGCCAGACGCCGCCAGCGTTACCGCGAGGGGGTGCCGCGCACGCGCTCCGATGAGGAGCACGCCGTCGACGGCGCCCGCGACCAGCGGTGGCGCGGCGATGGAGGCGGTCGCCGGGGTCGCGGTCATCACGACCATCGGCACCCCGTGCGTCGCCAGCACCTCCTCGCACGCGGACAGGAGCCTGGCATAGAACGGCTCGGTGAATAGGCGTGGACTGTGCTCGCAGACGACCGCGGCGATGATCTGCTCGGCCCGCCTGCCCGCCGCACCCCGAGGGGCACGACGCCGGACATAGCCCAGACGCGACATCGCGTCATGGACCTGCCGACGGGTCGATGTGGTCACGCGTACCGAGCCGGTCAAGACCCGGGAAGCTGTTGCCGGGGAGACGCCGGCTGCGGCGGCTACCTCTGCGAGGGTGGGAAGATCGGCCATCCGGTCTCCTCGGCCCGAAGGTTCACACGGCTTGGGAGCGCTCCCAAGCGAAAGTATCACTGTTTCGCTCGTGTCAACAGAGGTTTCCTCGGTGTGAAACCTTTCGTAGAGTTTCGCTCCCGTTTGACATAGTTGGAGGCTAGAGCACAGGGGTTGCTTGGGGTAGTCAAAGTTCGGTTTGACCCTATATGTCCATCTTGTCCGTAAATCTGAGTAAATATGCCGTAAAGCGGGCGGCTCAGTAGGGGGTGGACGCCCGTTACGGCGTGGTGACGGTGGCGGTATGGCGGTAGGGTCCTCCGCCAGGAACCAGGGCCGGTGTGGCGCAGGGTCCGCGGCGACCCGAGCCGGACGCCCACGCCCGGTCCCGGTGGCCGTGCCCGCCGTCCCCCAAGCCCCGACCGGAAAGGCCCCCCAGTGACGACCGCCCCCCGCCGTCCGCTCCCAGTCAACCCCGGCCTGACGGGCACGCTGACCGCCGTGCTCGCGATGGCCCTGCTCGCCGGCTGTGGCGGGGCGGACGGCGCCGCCCCCTCTCCGGCCCCCGCCCCGGCCTCGGCGGCCGCCGCCGAGCCCTCGGACGGCACGACCGTCACCGCCACGCCGGCCGACCCCGGCGGCGCGGAGACGTCGGCCGACCACAACGCCGCCGACGTGGCGTTCGCCGGCAAGATCATCCCGCACCACCTCCAGGCCGTCGACCTGGCCACGCTCGCCCAGACGCGGGCCGGCGACCCCTGGGTCAGGGACATGGCCTCCCGCATCCTCTCGGCCCGCGACACCGACATCCGCACGCTGAAGGGCTGGCTCGACATGTGGGGCGCCGAGCCGCTGCCGCGCGACCACAAGATGCCCGGCATGCAGACGAAGGCCGAGGTCGACGCCCTCGCCAAGCTGAGCGGCCCCGCCTTCGACAAGCGGTTCACGACCCTCATGATCAAGCATGACGGCGGGGCGATCGCGATCGCGGGCGCCGAGCAGGAGAAGGGCGTGTTCGAGGGCGGGAAGGCGCTGGCCACGGCCATCTCCACGGCCCTGTCCGCCGAGGTCAAGGAGCTGAAGGGCTACCTCGCCAAGCTGAAGTGACCCCCGGCCGCTCGCCCCGGGCCGCCGCTCAGCGCTCGTACGTGTCGAGCCTGGGCGGCAGGGCGTTCCACGCGCAGAACGCCGACGACTCGTGCACCTCCCGGAGGAAGGCGACGCGCAGCCACTGGTCCTCCTCCCAGACCTTGACCTGGTAGCCCTCGTTCGGCGTGGCCGTGACGACCCGGCAGTCCCGTGAGGTGACCGCGATCGTCGCCCGCCCGCCTTTCAGGGTGAACGTGTGCAGGGTCTCCTCCGCGGGGTCGCGGTGCGGCCGGGTGCTCGGCGGCGGGGCCGACCCCGCCGCGTCGTCCGGACGGTCGGTGCGGGCGGTGGGAGAGGAGCGGGCCGTCCGCGACGGGGTGGCGGTCGCGTTCCGCCGCGCCGGGCGCGGCGTCGGTGACAGCGACCGTGACAGGGACGGGGGCGGAGACTCCGGGCCTGGGGTGGAGGCCGCGTCCGGATCGGTCCCCGGGTCGGCGGACGGAAGCGCCGCGTAGGCCGTGACCGGGGCGGCGACGGCCACCACCGGGGCGAGGGGGGCGTCGTCCAGGACCGCGCTGCGCAGCACGTCGCGCACGCCGAGCCAGGACACGCCGACGGCCAGTGCGGTGGCCCCGCACCAGGCGATCGTGTAACCGGTGGCCCGTCTCATGTGGCCGCTCACTCTATCTTGTGCCCGGATCTCGCGCCTTGACTGATTTCGGATGATCTATAAGGACATAAGGGCAGGGGAGAATCTCCCTTGATCCACACTTTCCGGATCGCTCTTCGGCGGACGCGGCAGGGGCGAAGAGTGTACGTTTCTGCCCCATGGCGACCGTTCTGGTGGTGGAGGACGACGAGTTCGTCCGTTCCGCGATCATCCGCGACCTGACGGGGCGCAGCCACGCCGTCCGCAGCGCGGGCCGGGCGCTCGACGCGCTGCGGGAGATCGCCCACGTCGCCCCCGACGTGGTCATCCTCGACCTGGGGCTGCCCGACCTCGACGGCGCCGAGGCCCTGAAGATGCTCCGGGCGATCTCCGACGTGCCGGTCATCGTCGCCACCGCGCGTGACGACGAGGCCCAGATCGTCCGCCTGCTGCGCGACGGCGCGGACGACTACCTGGTCAAACCGTTCTCGGGCGACCACCTCAACGCCCGGCTGGAGGCCGTGCTGAGACGGGCGAGGCCGGGGACGCCGGCGTCGGTCGTCAAGGTCGGCGGCCTGGTCGTCGACGCCGACCGCAGGGAGGCCCGGCTCGACGGCGTGCCGCTCGACCTCACCCGCAGGGAGTTCGACCTGCTCGCCTACCTCGCCGCCCGCCCCGACCGCGTGATCTCGCGCAGGCAGTTGCTGGCCGAGGTGTGGCGGCAGTCGTACGGCGACGACCAGACGATCGACGTGCACCTGTCGTGGCTGCGGCGCAAGCTCGGCGAGAGCGCCTCGCGGCCCCGCTACCTGCACACCGTGCGGGGTGTCGGTGTACGTCTCAGTCCTCCCGCAGAGGCCTGAGGGTCCGGCGGCGGGAGCGGCGGGAGCGGCGGGAGTACGGTGCGACGGAGCCTGGCCCTGGTGGCGGTCGCCGTGACGGCGATGGTCGCGCTGGCCTTCCTCATCCCGCTGGCCGTGGGGGTCATGGAGATCGCGGAGAGCCGGGCGCTGGCGGACGCCGAGCGGCAGGCCGCCACGATCGTGCCCGCCCTGGTGATCACCGACGACGTGGCCGCGCTCGAACGCGCGCTGGCCAGCACGCCGGCGGGGGTCTCGCGCCTGGCAGTCCACCTCTCCGGCGGGCGGACCGTCGGCCGCTCCCGGGTCGGCCCCGCCGACGTGGCGAACGCCGCGGAGCGGGCCAGGACGGTGCCGGTCGCCAACGGATACGTCCTGCTCAGGCCCGTCGCGCTGGGCGGCGGCCGGAGCGCCGTCATCGAGGCGTACGCGCCCGAGGCGGACGCCAGGAAGGGAGTCTCCACGTCCTGGGCCGTGCTGACCGGCGTGGCCGTCACGCTGGTGGTGGGGTCGGTGGTGGTGGCCGACCGGCTCGGCGCCCGGGTGGTCCGGTCCGCCCGGCGGCTCGGGCAGGCGGCCGCCGCGCTCGGCGCGGGCGACCTGTCGGTCCGCATCATCCCCGACGGCCCGCCCGAGCTGGTGGCCGCCGGACGCGCCTTCAACGCGATGGCCGACCAGGTGGCGGTGCTGCTCGCGGCCGAGCGCGAGCTCGCCGCCGACCTGTCGCACCGGCTGCGCACCCCGCTCACCGCGCTGCGGCTCAACCTCGGCGGCAGCGGCCCGGAGGCCGAGCAGCAGCGCAGGCTCGCGATCGAGCGGCTCGAACACGCGGTCGACGAGATCATCGACGCGTCCCGGCGCCCTGCCCGCCGGGCCGTGCCGGCGGGCTGCGACGCCGCGCTCGTGCTGTGCGAACGGCTCGCCTTCTGGTCGGCGCTGGCCGAGGACCAGGGGCGGCCGTGGCAGCTCGTCGGCGCCGACGAGGCCACCCCCGTGCCGGTCGCCGCCGCCGACCTCGGCGCGGTGGTCGACGCGCTGCTCGGCAACGTCTTCCGGCACACCCCGCAGGGCACCGCCTTCCGCGTCACCCTGCACCGGGGGAGCGGCATCGTGGGCGTCCTCGTCGCGGACGCCGGCCCGGGCATCCCCGATCCCGAGAAGGCGGTGCGGCGGGGCAACAGCGGGGCGGGCTCCACCGGCCTCGGCCTCGACATCGCCCGCCGCCTCGCCGAGTCGACGGGCGGCGGGGTCCGCGTCGAGCCCTCGGCGCTCGGCGGCACCGGCGTCAACCTGTGGCTGCGCACCGACGGCCGCGCCGCCGCCCCCCGCCGCGGCCTGCTGCGCCGCGCCCGCGGGGGCGCGACCGGCTCGCCGGTCCGATGACCCGCCGGTTTCCGGTGTCCGTAACCCCTGCAGGGGGAAGGCACATCGGGAAGGACCGTTAATCGGCGGGTCGATCCAGGGCCGGTGAGAGCCGGTGAGGGGCGCGGTGACTGCGGTGGGTGACCGGCCGGAAGCCACGGTACGGACGGCGGACGGGTGAGGTGTCCCAGATTCGGCGCGTACGGCCAGCTCGCGGCGTTGATTCCCGAAACGGGCGGCGCTTTGCTCGCCGATGGCCGGTTCACCCCTTTGCCATACACGCAGTTAACGTGGCGCGACTGTCGGAGCCTTTTGCGGGCAGGCACGATGTCTTGTGAACGACACTCAGCATCACGATCGGGTGAGCGGCCGTCCCGGACGGGACCGGACCGGGAACGATCGCGACCATAGAGCCGGTGGACTCCGGGGGCTTCCCGGCAGGACCGCCGAGCCGGACGGCGAGGAGGTCCAGTGAGGGAGATCTGGCCGGGGGATTCCTATCCTCTCGGAGCGACGTACGACGGCGCGGGCACCAACTTCGCGCTCTTCAGCGAGGTGGCCGAGCGGGTCGAGCTGTGCCTGTTCGACGACGAGGGCAACGAGGAGCGCGTGTCGCTGGCCGAAGTGGACGGCTTCGTCTGGCACTGCTATCTCCCGGGCGTCGGCCCGGGCCAGCGGTACGGCTACCGCGTCCACGGGCCCTACTCGCCCGCCGAGGGCCTGCGGTGCAACCCCAACAAGCTGCTGATCGACCCGTACGCCAAGGCGGTGGAGGGCTCGGTCAACTGGGACCAGGCGGTGTACGGCTACCGCTTCGGCGAGCCGGACAGCCGGGACGACAGCGACTCGGCGGCGTACGTCCCGCGGTCGGTGGTCGTCAACCCGTTCTTCGGGTGGGGGCACGACCGTCCCCCGGCCACGCCGTACCACGACACGGTGCTCTACGAGGCGCACGTGCGCGGCCTGACGATCACCCACCCCAAGATCCCGGACCGCATCCGCGGCACGTACGCCGCGCTCGGGCACCCGGAGATCATCGACCATCTCACCGCGCTCGGGGTCACCGCGATCGAGCTGATGCCGGTCCACCAGTTCGTGACCGACCACATGCTGGAGAAGCGGGGGCTGGCGAACTACTGGGGCTACAACACGATCGGCTTCTTCGCGCCGCACAACGCGTACTCGAGCTCCGGCCAGCGCGGCGGGCAGGTGCTGGAGTTCAAGGCGATGGTGAAGGCCCTGCACGAGGCTGGCATCGAGGTGATCCTCGACGTCGTCTACAACCACACCGCGGAGGGCAACCACCTGGGCCCGACGCTGTCCATGCGGGGCATCGACAACGCCAACTACTACCGGCTGGTCGAGGACGACCGCCGCTACTACATGGACACCACCGGCACCGGCAACAGCCTGCTCATGCGCAGCCCGCACGCGCTCCAGCTGATCATGGACTCGCTGCGCTACTGGGTGCGCGACATGCACGTGGACGGGTTCCGCTTCGACCTCGCGGCGTCGCTGGCCCGTGAGCTGCACGAGGTCGACCGGCTGAGCGCGTTCTTCGACCTCGTCCAGCAGGACCCGGTGCTGTCGCAGGTCAAGCTCATCGCCGAGCCGTGGGACGTCGGCCCGGGGGGCTACCAGGTCGGCAACTTCCCGGCCCGCTGGACCGAGTGGAACGGCCGCTACCGCGACACGATCCGCGACCTGTGGCGGGGCGAGCCCGCCGCGCTGCCCGAGTTCGCGAGCCGCCTGACCGGGTCGAGCGACCTCTACCAGGACGACAGCCGCCGCCCCGCCGCGTCGATCAACTTCGTCACCTGCCACGACGGGTTCCCGCTGCAGGACCTCGTGTCGTACAACGGCAAGCACAACGAGGCCAACGGCGAGGACAACCGCGACGGCGCGGACGACAACAGGTCCTGGAACTGCGGCGTCGAGGGCCCGGCGACCGGCCCGGTCGCGCAGCTGCGCGAGCGGCAGAAGCGCAACTTCCTGGCCACGCTGTTCCTGTCGCAGGGCGTGCCGATGCTGTCGCACGGCGACGAGATCGGCCGCACCCAGCAGGGCAACAACAACGCCTACTGCCAGGACAACGAGATCAGCTGGGTCGACTGGGGCGCCGTGCTGGAGGCCGGGGCCACCGCCGAGGAGGACGCGGGGACGGTCGAGAGGCGGCAGCTCCTCGAGTTCACCCGGCGCCTCGCCCGGCTGCGCCGCGACCACCCCGTCTTCCGGCGCCGCCGCTTCTTCTACGGCCGTCCCGTGCGCGGCTCCCACGACGAGCTGAGCGACATCGCCTGGCTCACCCCGTCGGGCACCGAGATGACCGACGCCGACTGGACGAACGGCTACGCCAAGGCGCTGGCGGTCTTCCTCAACGGCGACGCGATCACCGAACCCGACAGCAGGGGCAGGCGGATCGCCGACGACTCGTTCCTGCTGCTGTTCAACGCCCACCACGAGATGCTCAAGTTCACCGTGCCGAAGAACTACGGCGAGCTGTGGTGCACCGAGCTGGACACGGCGATGCCCGGGCAGAGCGAGTCGCGGATGTGCCGGGCCGGTGAGGCGGTGCCGGTCACCGGCCGGTCGGTGCGGGTCCTGCGCCGGGTCCGCCACACGTCGTCCTGACCAGCGGGGACGGCCGGTTAGAGTGCCGTTGGTGTGAGCCGCCGGGCAGGCGGGCAAGTACGGTCACTGCCCGGCGGTTCTCCGCGTCGGGAACGTGTTTCGAAGGGCGGTCCAGTGAGTTCTACCTACCGCGTGCAGCTGACGCCTGACTTCGGCTTCGCGCAGGCCGCCGGCCTCGTCGGATATCTCCGGGAGCTGGGGGCCGGCCACCTCTACCTGTCGCCGATCCTGCAGGCGTGCCGTGAGTCCCTGCACGGCTACGACGTGACCGACCACACCCGCGTACGCGAGGAGTTCGGCGGCGAGGAGGGCCTGCGGGCGCTGGCGGCCGAGGGCATGCCGCTGGTGTCGGACATAGTGCCCAACCACATGACCGTGCCGGTGCCGGAGTCGGACAACGCGCGGCTGTGGGCGGCGCTGCGGGACGGGCCCGGGTCGCCTGCCTCCCGGTGGTTCGACTTCCAGTGGCCGGTGACCCTGCCGCTGCTGGGCGACGACGCGGACGAGGCGCTCAGAGTCGACAGCGGCGTGGACGGCGCCGTGCTGCGTTACCACGACCACGCGTTCCCGATCAGGCCCGGCACGGAGCACCTGCCGCTGCCGGAACTGCTGGAGGCCCAGCACTACCGGCTGGCCCACTGGCGGGAGAGCCCCGGCTACCGGCGGTTCTTCGACGTGTCGTCGCTGATGGGCCTGCGGGTGGAGGACCCCGAGGTCTTCCAGGAGACCCACGCCGTCACCTTCCGCCTCATCGAGGAGGGTGTGATCCACGGGCTGCGCGTCGACCACCCCGACGGCCTGGCCGACCCCCGCGGCTACCTCCGGTGGCTGCGCCCGCACGTGCCGGGCCCGCTGTGGGTGGAGAAGATCCTCATCGACGGCGAGCGGCTGCCCGCCGACTGGCCCTGCGACGGCACCACCGGTTACGACGCGCTCAACATGGTCACCCGGCTGTTCGTGGACCCGGCGGGCCGCGACGCGCTGATCGAGACCTTCGGCCGCCACACCGGCGTGCGCGACGACTACGAGACCGTGCGCCACGACGCCAAGAAGCACGTCATCGACCTGTTCTTCCGCGGGGAGGTCGACCGGCTGACCACCGACCTCGGCGACCCGGCGCTGCGCGAGGCCGTCGTGGAGCTGCTGGCCGCGATGCCCGTCTACCGGGCGTACGTGAACCCGGGTGAGCGGCCGTCCGCCGACGCGGAGGCGATCGTCGCGGAGGCGGCCCGGCTCGCGGCCGGCCGCACCGACCCCGACGCGGTGGCCAAGGCCGCCGACCTCGTCCTGTACGGCCCGCCGGACGCGGTCACCCGCTTCCAGCAGACCTGCGGGCCCGTCATGGCCAAGGGCGTGGAGGACACCGCGCTCTACCGGTGGTATCCGCTGGCCTGCCTCAACGAGGTGGGCGGGGAGCCCGACCGGTTCGGGGTCTCGCCGGCCGGGTTCCACGAGTTCTGCGCGGGGCTGCCGCCGCGGACCATGACCACGCTGTCCACCCACGACACCAAGCGGTCGGAGGACGTGCGGGCCCGTCTCGCGGTGCTGTCGGAGCTGCCCGAGGAGTGGACGATGGCGGTCGACTCGTGGTCGGCGGCCGTGTCGTTCGACCCCCGGCTCGACTACCTCGCCTGGCAGTCGCTGATGGCGGCCTGGCCGATCAGCCTGGACCGTTTCACCGACTACCTGCTCAAGGCGGCGAGGGAGGCCAAGACGGCCATCTCCTGGGTCGACCCCGACCCGGCGTACGAGGAGGGGATCAGGGACTTCGCCCGGCGCGCGATCGACGCCTGCGGCTACTCGGTCGCCTCGTTCACCGAGGTCGTCGACCGGTACGCCCGGGTCAACTCGCTCGGGCAGAAGGTCGTCCAGCTCCTGATGCCGGGCATCCCGGACGTCTACCAGGGCACCGAGATCACCGACTTCTCGCTGGTGGACCCCGACAACCGACGGCCGGTGGACTTCGAGCGCCGCCGCCGGCTGCTCGCCGAGCCCGACGACAGCTGGGACGGCGAGAAGATCCGGGTCACCGCCGCCGCGCTCGGGCTGCGGGGGCGGCTCGACCCCGAGGCGCCGTACGCGCCGATCGAGGCGGGGGAGCACGCGGTCGCGTTCACCAGGGGGGTTCCCGGGCGGGGGGCGGCCGCGGTCGTGGTCGCGACCCGGCTGCCGGCCGGGCTGGAGCGCCGGGGCGGCTGGGGAAGTGAGACGATCATGCTGCCGCCGGGACGCTGGCGCGACCTGCTCACGGGAGCGGAGCACGCCGGGGAGGTGCGCATGGCCGACCTGCTGTCCGCCCATCCGGTGGCGATTCTCGAAGCGTGATTCAGCAAGGGCTTGGTCGGTAGGGGCTTGGTCGGTGGGGTTTGGCCGGTAAGGGGAGGCGAGGCATGTTCGAGGTCTGGGCGCCGGGGGCGGCGCGGGTCGAGGTCGAGTACGAGGGCGCCCGGCACGCGATGTCGCCGGGCGAGGGCGGCTGGTGGACCGCGCCCGGCGACGAGCACGACCGCGACTACGCCTTCCACGTGGACGGCGAGGGACCCTTCCCCGACCCCAGGACCCGGCGGCAGCCGTACGGCGTGAACGGCCCGAGCCGGGTCTACCACCACGACAGGTTCGCCTGGACCGACCAGGGCTGGCGCGGCCGGGACCTGCGCGGCGGGGTGATCTACGAGCTGCATGTCGGCACGTTCTCGCCCGAGGGCACCTTCCAGGGGGTGGCCGACCGGCTCGGCCACCTGGTTGACCTCGGCGTCGACTTCGTCGAGCTCATGCCGGTCCCGCCTGTCCCGGGCGCCCGCAACTGGGGATACGACGGCGTGGACCTCTACGCGGTCTTCGAGGAGTACGGCGGGCCGGACGGGTTGAAGAGCCTGGTGGACGCCTGCCACCGGGCCGGTCTCGGCGTGATCCTCGACGTCGTCTACAACCACCTCGGGCCGTCGGGCAACTACCTCGCCAGGTTCGGGCCGTACTTCCACGACGCGAAGGGGTCCTACTGGGGCGACGCGGTCAACCTGGACGGGTACGGCTCGGACGGGGTGCGGCGCTACTTCATCGACAACGCCCTCCAGTGGCTGCGCGACTATCACGTCGACGGGCTGCGCGTCGACGCCGTGCACGCACTGCACGACAAGCGCGCCGTCCACTTCCTGGAGGAGCTGTCGGTGGAGGTCGACGCGCTGTCCGCCGCGGTGGGCCGCCCGCTCACGCTCGTCGCCGAGTCGGACCTCAACGACCCCCGCATGGTCACCCCGCGCGAGGCCGGTGGCCTCGGCATGCACGCGAGCTGGAACGACGACGTCCACCACGCCATCCACGCGAACGTCACCGGGGAGACGAACGCCTACTACGGCGACTTCGGCACGCTGTCGTCCCTGGCCAAGGTGCTCACCTCCGGATATTTCCATGACGGCACCTATTCGTCCTTCCGGGGCCGCTCGCACGGACGCCCGGCCGCCGGGATCCCCGGGCACCGGTTCGTCTGCTGCGCGCAGAACCACGACCAGATCGGCAACCGGCCCGAGGGCGACCGCATGCGGCCCGACCAGCTCCGCCTGGCCTCGGGTCTGCTGCTGACCTCGCCGTTCACGCCGATGCTGTTCATGGGGGAGGAGTGGGGCGCCACCACGCCGTTCTACTTCTTCACCGACCACTTCGAGCCGCATCTCGCCGAGGGCGAGGGCGAGCGGCGCAGGAAGGAGTTCGAGGGCTTCGGCTACGACTGGAAGGCCCCCGAACCGGGCGAGGAGGACACCTTCCTGCGGTCCAAGCTCGACTGGGAGGAGCTGTCGAAGGACGAGCACGCCTCCCTGCTGGGCTGGTACCGCGCCCTGATCGCGCTGCGCAGGTCGCGTCCCGACCTCACCGACCCCCGGATGGACCGGGTGCGGGTCGACGTGGACGAGGAGCGCCGGGTCGTGGTGATCGAGCGCGGCTCGCTGCGGGTCGCCGCCAACCTGGCCGCAGGCCCGGTCTCCGTACGGCTCGCCGCGTCGCGCCTCCTGCTCGCCTCCGACGAGTCGGCCCGCCTGACCGATCACGTTCTCGACCTCCCGGCGCGTTCCCTGGTCGTCGCGGAGACCTGAGGGGGGTCAGGACGGGCGGCCACGTCCGCGGGCCGACAACGCCCGTGATCGCCAGGCCTCGCCCCGGGACACCACCGACCGGTGCGCGTAGACGTCGTCGCAGCCCAGCTCGGCGACGCGCAGATAGCCGTGCCGCGCGAGCAGGTCGTGGACGGGACGGCGGTCGGGCCCCCAGTTGTGCTCGACGGTCAGCATCCGCAGCAGATAGCGGCCGAAGGGGAAGGTGCGGAGGATCGCCAGCTCGGAACCTTCGGTGTCCAGGCTCCAGTAGTCGATCACGCGAGGAGCGCGGAACTCCCGGAGCAGCGAGCCGACCGTACGGCACGGCACGACCGTCACGGGCATCGGCGCGTCGTCCGGCAGCTCCAGGGCCCGGCGCACGTGTGTGAGCATCTGCGGGGAGTACTCACCGAGGATCCCGCCGATGGTGCCGGCCTCCACGAACTCCACCGTGCCGTCGTGGTCGTAGAGACAGCAGTTCACGTGGAAGCAGCGGCGGTTGGCCGTCAACTCCGCGTAGTAGCGCGGGTTGGGCTCGACGCAGATTCCCGTCCAGCCGTATTCCTGCTCCAGCAGCCTGGTGTTGCTGCTCCGGACGCCATTGGAGGCACCCGAATCCAGGAAGTAGCCCGCCCGCCGGTGCCCGAGGGCGGCGAGCACGTAGGCGTCCTGGCCGTGTTGTGACGTCACGGTGCGACGTCACTTTGCGACGTCACCGTCCCGCTCGCCGCCGGGTCAGCGCGTTCGAACGCCAGGCCGGACGGTAGGGGATCTGGTTCGGCGTCGCCTGCCGCGACAGGCCGGGGTGGTGGACGTCGTCCGCCCGTTCGCCGTAGAGCATGGTGATGTTCACCCTGCGGTTCTCGTAACCGGGCCGGAAGCGGACCTCGGCGGTCGCATGGAACAGGTCGGAGTTGAAGATGATCGCCCGGTTCGCGCGGTAGGGGATCGTCACGGCCTCCGCCTTCCGCCGCGCGAGGAAGGGCTTGATCAGATCCTGGCGGCCGTTGTACATGTGGAAGTTCCAGTCGGGCGGCGCGTCGACCCCGTACACGATCAGCCCGCCGCTGCTCTCGTCCAGGTTGGCCTCCGTCGGCGTGATCCAGAAGTTCACGTTGACCGCGGCGAAGTCGGCGTGCGTCGTGGTGTCGCCGGGCAGGTAGTCCTTGTTCTTGAATCCCCACAGCTGGCGGAGCGGATAGGGGCCGAGCACGTCGGGCAACGTGCCGCGGAGTTCCTCGGCGACCTGCAGGAGCAGCGGGCAGTTGAAGCCGTCGTGGAAGAACGCGCCGAGCCGGCCGTTCGCGTAGCGGTTGCCGAACCAGACCGTCGACCCGGCGCAGAACCGCCGGACGGCGTCCAGCGCGGCCGGAGACAGGAAGTTGTCGACGACGACCAGCCCGGCGCGGCTGGCCAGGTAGCGTTCGGTGACCTCCTGCCCGTTCCACGAGTCCGACAGCGCCCGTGGCAGGCGCGGCGCCGGCTGGAGGGTGACGATGCGGTTGAAGACGTCCCCTATCGCCGCCTCCGCCTGCTCGTCGAACGGCACGTGCTGGTCGGGATCGACACCGGCCGCCAGCAGGCGGTCGGCCGTGTCCGTGTAGGCCTGCACGACCGCCCGGAACTCGTCACCCAGATCCCCCGACTCCAGCAGGTAGGTGAACTGCTCGATGTCGTGCCGCAGCTTGTGGATCGTGATGAAGCGCTCGATCGGGCGGGCGGCGCCGTCCGCTCCCCGGGCGGGAAACCATCGGCTGCCCCGGCGGATGGACGCCAGCAGGTGCGCGAACTCGCCCGCGAGCGTGAGGTCCGTGGACCGCATCAGGTCGCCGGCCCGTTCGGACAGCCAGCCGAGATCGTCGTCGGAGAAGTCCGCGCCGGACCACAGCGCGAAGGCCTCGCTCCGGCGGCCGGCTTCCAGCAGCGCCGTGGTCGTCCGACGCAGGGCCGGGATGCCGGCGGGGATGTCGGTGGTGGTCATCCGCCGCCCCCGATCTCGTCGAGCACACCGGCATCGCGGAGCTGAACGGCGAAAGCCCGCAGGGAATCCAGGGTGATCTCTGCCGCGCCCGAGTCGAGGGCGTTGAGGTTGATGTGCCCGAACGTTCCGCCGAAGGTGCCCCCGAATGTCCCGCCGAATGTCCCGAACGTTCCCGGGGATGTTCCGCCGAAAGTCCCGGGGGACGTACCCGGCGGCGTCAGCGTGGTGATTTGGGTGATTGACGTGATTTCGGTGGTATGGGTAATTGGAGGGAAAGTGTGCGTTTCGGTGCTTCCGAAGGTGAAAGTCACATCGGTGCCGGGAATCGTGACCGGAGGGCTTGTCTCGGTGCCGGTGCCGGTGCCGGTGCCGGTGCCGGTGCCGGTTCCCGTTCCCGTTCCGGTTCCCGTCCCCGTCCCTGTGCCGGTTCCGGTGCCCGTCACTCCCTCGGTGCCAGTGCCAGTGCCAGTGCCTGTTCCCGTTCCCGTTCCGGTGCTCATCTCCGTGCCGGTCCCGGTGCCGGTGCTCATCTCCGTGCCGGTCCCGGTGCCGGTGCTCATCTCCGTGCCGGTCCCGGTCCCCGTGCTCATCTCGGTTCCGGTGCCTGTCCCGGTGCTCATCTCCGTGCCGGTTCCCGTGTTGGTCTCGGCGGTGACGGTGCCGGTGCCCTCCGAGGTTCCGGTGAGCTGGATTCCGGTCCCGCCCTGGCCGATCCCGATCCCACCGAAGATCAGGTCCTTGATCGACCTGTCCAGGGGGAAGATCGGCTGCTGTTCGGTCGCCGCTCGCATCAGGGCGAGAGCCACGTGGTGGGCGTTCGTGTCGACCACCGCGCGGGCGAACTGTGTCGCGAGCTCGCCGTCCGACGGCGCGGTTCCGTTCCGCTCGCCGCGGTAACGGATGATCCACTGCATCAGCTCGTCGCTGGCCAGTACGGCGTAGACGAACTGGTTGATGACATCCGCCCGATGCCGGTCGAGGGGCGCGCTGTGGACATACTCCGAATAGATCTGCGCCGGATCGGTCACGAACTGTTCGCGGAACAGATGGTCGCCCGACATCGCGTCGAACAACGCCTGGGTGCGCCGTAGGGCGGACGCGGCTCTGAGAGAGGATTGCGGGGAGGTGCCGGATGGCTCGACGTTCATGCGTCATCTCGCATTCCGTGCCCGGGAGCTCTGCCCTAGGTCGTCTCTGATAAATCAAGCCCTGCTGCGCGTGGCCCAGGCGGCGCCTCGCTGCGTTGTCGTCGTCGCCGATAACGCTGTTATCGGCTCCTCCTCCGCCTTGCGATGCATCCACCTGGATCCCCGCTCGCGACGGGCAGCATTTATCAGACACTCCCCAGGCGGCAGGCCCGGCAATATTCCCAGATTCGCCCCACCCGTGGAACGCCTTTTGCGCATTCGCCGCCGAAATGTCTTCCGGGCGGGCCGGTCGCTGAATCCCCTCGAAATCGAAACGCGATCAGGCGGCCTGGGGGACCGGAAGTGAGAAGGTGACGGTGTCGGGGACCGCCGTGTAGAGCCGCCAGCTCAGGCGGTCGCGCTGGGAGGCGACGGTGACGTGCAGGCCGCATCCCTTCAGCCACCCGGCCAGGTCGGCGAAGTACCCGTCGCCCGATCCGATCACGACCCGCTCGAAGCGCAGGTCGACCCGGTCGGTACGGGCAGCCTCGTCGAGGGCCTGGTCGGCGCCGTCGGGACCGGAGCGGACCAGCAGTTGCACGCCGCCGAGCGCGCGCCCCATCGCGACTCCGACCGGCACGAGCGCGCTGTGGTTGACCGCGACGATGAACTGGTCGAGCGGCCCTATCGGCACCGCGTGCCGGTAGGCGCCCATCGTCTGCCGCACGTCGTACGTCGTGGGCCTAGGGGACCCGGCGAGGTTCTCGATGTCCAGGAGATGGATCGCGCGTCCGCGGCGCAGCGACCGGAGGCGCGTGATGGGAGAGGTCACGATCCCTGGTCCCTTCTGTGACGGGGCTTGCCGTCCATTGAACCATGTGTTGACGCCATCAACCAGACTTTGACGCGACGTTGCCTGTGTCTCGGGTGTGGGTTATCGTCCCCTCTGTTCGTAGAACGGGGGGGAAGGACGGTGGACGTGCGCCGAGACGTACACGTCACCGCGGCCGACATCGCGCGCATGGCCGGTGTGGGCCGTGCGGCGGTGAGCAACTGGCGACGCCGCCACGACGACTTCCCCCAGCCCGTGGGCGGCACGTCCACCAGCCCCGCGTTCTCGCTCGCCGAAGTCCGTGACTGGCTGCGCGGGCACGCGGAGGGCAGGGAACTGCCCCCGGACGAGTGGCTCTGGCAGGAACTGCGCACGACGGCCGACGACGACGAACTCGCCGACCTGATCGCCGACCTCGGGGCCTTCCTCGTCTACCTGCAGCACGAGGCGGACGACTGGGAGAGGCTCGCGTCCGGAGACGACGAGACGGTCGCGCGGGCGGTCCCGGACAGGGTCAGGGCCGCCTGCGCCAAGACCATCAGCGACCGGGCGTTCCCGGAGGCGCTCCCGCCGGCCCGGATGCCGCTGGTCAGGTCGATCGCCGCGCTGGCGGCGGAACGCGGCGCCCCCGCCACCTTCGAGTTCCTGCGCGAGCGGTATTTCGAGGTGCACACCCGGCGCGTCTACTCGACCCCGGTCGAGATCGTCATGCTCGCGCTCGATCTCGTGGGCGACGGCGTCGGCTCCATGCTCGACCCGGCCTGCGGCTCCGGGCGCATCCTCGGCCGTGCGCTGGAGCGCTCGCCCGGGGCCCGCCTGTTCGGCCAGGACGTCGATCCCGCGTCGGCCCGGCTCACCGCCGTACGGCTCGCGCTGCGCAGCGACAACGTCCAGATCAGGGCGGGCGACTCCCTGCGCGCCGACGCCTTTCCCGGCGAGCTGGTGGACGCCGTGGTGTGCAACCCCCCGTTCAACGACCGCAACTGGGGCTACGAGGAGCTGACCGCCGATCCCCGGTGGGAGTACGGCCTGCCGCCGCGTGTGGAGCCCGAACTGGCCTGGGTGCAGCACGCGCTCGCCCACCTGGCACCCGGCGGCGTGGCGGTCCTGCTGATGCCGCCGGCCGTCGCCGCCCGCAGGTCCGGGCGGCGGATCAGGGCCCAGCTCCTGCGGCGCGGCGCGCTGCGTGCGGTCATCGCGCTCCCGCCGGGCGTCGTGCCCAACGTCGCGGTCGGGCTGACCCTGTGGATCCTCCGCCAGCCCGCGGAGGGCGGCACGCCGAGCCACGTCCTGATGGTCGACACCTCGGGCAGGCAGGACGACTACGCCAGGGTGGCCGTCGAGGCGTGGCGGGAGTTCGGCGAGGGGCGCGAGCTGGACGAGACGGAGGTGAGCCGGTCGGTCCCGCTCGTCGACCTGCTCGACGAGGACGTCGACCTCACCCCCGCCCGTTATCTGTCCACGGCCGCCGACGACGTGTCACAGGAACGCCTCACCGGAGCGCGTGACCGGCTGGGCGACCTGATCGACCGGGTTTCCGGCCTCTTGCCCGGTGTCGCTGGGCCGCCGCAGGAGGACCTCGTACTGGTCCCGCTGCCCGAGCTGGTGCGGCGGGGCATGCTCGCCCTCGGCCCCACGGGTCTGGCGGAGGGCCCGGAGCCGCCGTACGGGCTGCCCGTGCTCACCGCCGAGGACGTGCTGGAGGGACGCGCGGCGACCGGCGCGCGGTGGGAGGGGGAGAAGGCGGTCGTCACACGACCCGGTGACGTGGTGGTGCCGCAGGTCGTCGCCGCCCCGGTCGCCCGGGTCCTGACGACCGGCGAAGCCCTGCTCG
This sequence comes from Microbispora cellulosiformans, assembly GCF_008728085.1. Lineage (NCBI taxonomy): Bacteria > Bacillati > Actinomycetota > Actinomycetes > Streptosporangiales > Streptosporangiaceae > Microbispora > Microbispora cellulosiformans. The sequence continues at coordinate 70,325 of NZ_VYTZ01000023.1, forward strand.
GCCCGTACCTGTCCCTGCTGCGGCCCGACCCGGAGGCGCTCGACCCCTACTTCCTCGCCGGGTTCGTGTGCGCGTCCATCAACGTCCGGCACTACAGCACCATGTCCTCCCGTTACCGGGTGGACGTACGGCGCGCGGAGGTGCCGTTGCTCCCGATGGCCGAGCAACGCCGGTACGGCGAGGCGTTCCGGCGCCTGGCCGACTTCCGCGCGGCCCTGCGCGAGGCGGCGGCGCTCGGTGAGGACCTGGCCCGGCTGGTGGCCGACGGCCTCACCCACGGAGTGGTCGGGCCGGGCGAGCACGGCCGCCGGGCGTACCGCTGATGGACTTCGTCGCCGCTCCTCCGTCAGCCGATCCGGTGGTAGCACCTCGTTGACCAGGCCCAGTTCGAGCGCCAGCCGCGCCCCGACGGGCTCGCCGGTGTAGAGGTGGTAGGCGGTTCGTTTCGTGCCGAGGAGTTCCTGCAGGGTCAGCTGCTGCCCGTCGCCGGGGGCGACTCCGGTCGGCAGGTGGGGATCGACGATGGTGGCGGTGTCCGCGGCCAGGGTGATGTCGCAGAGCAGGGCGAACTCGGTGTGCGCGATGCTCGGCCCGTTGATCGCCGCGATAGTGGGGATGTCGATCCCGAAGACGAAGTTCTCCAGCAGTTTGACCGCGTCGTAGTAGGTGTGTTCGTAGGCGAAGTCCTTCGGGCGCGGCTCCCGCATCAGCGCCCTGGTCTGCTCGGCCTCGCCGCCGTTCGCGACGGGCCGGGGAGGGCTGAGCCGGGCGGGAGCGCGAGCCAGTGCTCGCCGGTGCCGGTGAGGATCAGCACCTCGTTGTCCGGGTCGTTGCCTATTTCCTGCCAGGCCTGACCCCAGGCGTTGTGCGCGGCGAAACCGAAGCGGGCCGGTCCGTCGTCGGTGTGCATCCGCAACTCGATGATCCCGTCGCGCCGCCGCAGCACGAAGTAGTCGGCGTACTTCTCGGCGTAGGACTCGAATCGGGGACGCCGCACGTAGCCGCCCGAACGGGCATGCCAGTCGTCGAGTTCCTCGGGCACGATGCACCTCGTCAGTGGGAGACGGGTTGCGGCGGCTGGTGACCGCCTCGACCCAGTACGAAGGGCTCCCCGCGTCGGTCATGGACGCGTTGCGCGACCCGGACTCGCGCCTGCACGCCTCCTGCGAAGGGCTTCGCACCGCCGCCGACCTGCTGGCACGCGCGCAGCGGTCCGGCCAGGTGCGCGGAGACCTGACCGCGGGCGAACTGCTGGCCACGGCCAACGCGATGGCTTGGGCGGCCCGGCAGACGCCCGGGCCGGACGAACCGGTCGACCGCTACCTGAGCCTGCTGGTGGACGGTCTGATGACCAGAGGCGTCGAGCCGGCCGGGTGACGAAGGAGCGCCCGACCGAGATACTGCCGCTGACCATGTCCCTCGAACTGATCAGCAGGCGATGGAGGACAGATGGACCTGAACACCGCCCACTGGCACAAGTCGAGCTTCTCCGGCGACAACGGCGGAAACTGCGTCGAGGTGGCGGAGGTCGACGGAGGACCTGATCACAAGAGCGGCCGGTTGATCGCCCTCCGCGACTCGAAGGACCCCGACGGGCCGACGTTGTTCTTCACCCCCGAGGAGTGGAAGGCATTCGTCCTCGGCGTACAGGCAGGCGAGTTCGAGCCGAGCTCCTGAGCTCACACCCGCTCTGTACGGGTCGTGTCCCGCTCGGCCGGGTTCTTGGACGGAAAAGCGTTCGGGCCGGCCCGAGTGGGGCCGGCCCGAATGGTCGTGATGTCAGCGCAGGTCGAACCGGTCGAGGTTCATGACCTTGTCCCACGCCTTGACGAAGTCGGTCACGAACTTCTCCTTGGCGTCATCGCTCGCGTAGACCTCCGCGACCGCGCGCAGCTCCGAGTTGGCTCCGAAGACGAGGTCGGCGCGGGTGCCGGTCCACTTGACCTCGCCCGTGGCGGCGTCGCGGCCCTCGAACGCGGTCTGGTCCTCGGACGTCGACTTCCACTCCGTGCCCAGGTCGAGCAGGTTGACGAAGAAGTCGTTGGTCAGCACGCCGGGGGTCTCGGTGAGGACGCCCAGCTTCGACTGCTGGTGGTTGGCGCCCAGGACCCGCAGGCCGCCGACGAGGACCGTCATCTCGGGGGCGCTGAGGTTGAGCAGGTTTGCCCGGTCGATCAGCAGGTACTCGGCCGGCAGCCGGTTGCCCTTCCCGTAGTAGTTGCGGAAGCCGTCCGAGCTCGGCTCGATCGCGGCGAACGACTCGACGTCCGTCTGCTCCTGCGAGGCGTCCACGCGGCCCGGCGTGAAGGGCACCGCGACGTCGTAACCGGCGTCCTTGGCGGCCTTCTCGACGGCGGCGCATCCGGCCAGCACGATCAGGTCGGCCAGCGAGACCTGCTTGCCACCGCTCTGGGCGGAGTTGAACTCCTGCTGGACGCTCTCCAGGGCGCTCAGCACCGTCGCGAGCTGGTCGGGGTCGTTGACCTCCCACCCGCTCTGCGGCTGGAGGCGGATGCGGCCGCCGTTGGCGCCGCCGCGCTTGTCGCTGCCGCGGAAGGACGAGGCCGCCGCCCAGGCGGTGTAGACCAGCTGCGACACCGGCAGGCCGGTGGCGAGGATCCGCTCCTTGAGGGAGGCGATGTCCGCCGCCTCGACCAGCTCGTACGTCCGCTCGGGCAGCGGGTCCTGCCACAGCAGCACCTCGGACGGAACCTCCGGGCCGAGGTAGCGCACGACCGGGCCCATGTCGCGGTGCGTCAGCTTGTACCACGCCCGGGCGAAGGCGTCCGCGAACTCGTCGGGGTTCTCCAGGAAACGCCGCGAGATCTGCTCGTAGATCGGGTCGAACCGGAGCGCGAGGTCGGTCGTGAGCATCTTCGGGGCCTGGCGCTTCGACGGGTCGTGGGCGTCGGGGACGGTGCCCTCGCCGGCGCCGTCCTTCGGCTGCCACTGGTTGGCGCCGGCGGGGCTCTTGGTCAGCTCCCACTCGTAGCCGAACAGCACCTCGAAGAAGCTGTTGTCCCAGGTGGTCGGGGTGGGCGTCCAGGTGACCTCGAGGCCGCTGGTGATCGTGTCGCCGCCCTTGCCGGTGCCGTACGTGTTCTTCCAGCCGAGGCCCTGCTGCTCGATCGGGGCCGCCTCGGGGTCGGCCTCGACGGCGTCGGCCGGGCCGGCGCCGTGGGTCTTGCCGAAGGTGTGGCCTCCCGCGATCAGCGCGACCGTCTCCTCGTCGTTCATCGCCATCCGGCGGAACGTCTCACGGATGTCGCGGGCGGAGGCGAGCGGGTCGGGGTTGCCGTTCGGGCCCTCCGGGTTGACGTAGATGAGGCCCATCTGCACCGCGGCGAGGGGGTTTTCGAGCTCCCGGTCGCCGGTGTAGCGCTCGTCGCCGAGCCAGGTGGTCTCGGGACCCCAGTAGACGTCCTCCTCGGACTCCCATACGTCCGCACGGCCGCCCGCGTAGCCGAAGGTCTTGAAGCCCATCGACTCAAGCGCGACGTTGCCGGCGAGGATCATGAGGTCGGCCCACGAGATGTTCTTGCCGTACTTCTTCTTGACCGGCCACAGCAGGCGGCGGGCCTTGTCGAGGTTGGCGTTGTCGGGCCAGCTGTTGAGCGGGGCGAAACGCTGCTGACCGGCGCCGGCGCCGCCGCGGCCGTCGCTGATGCGGTAGGTGCCCGCGCTGTGCCAGGCCATCCGGATGATGAGCGGGCCGTAGTGCCCGAAGTCGGCCGGCCACCAGTCCTGCGAGGTCGTCAGCACCTCGGCGATGTCCCGCTTCACGGCCGGGAGGTCGAGGCTGTTGAAGGCCGCCGCGTAGTCGAACTCCTCCCCGAGGGGGTTGGCCACGGCGGGGTTCTTGGCGAGGATCTTCAGGTTGAGCCGCTCCGGCCACCACTGGCGGTTTCCGCCGCCCTGGGTGGGGTGCAGGGCACGCCCGTGCGCGACCGGGCAGCCGCCGCCCTCGCCCTCCGTCTTCGGGTCGGTGACGATCGCGTCATGGTTCTCAGTCATGGAAATCCTTCTGAATCAGCGGATCATGGGGCTCAGGAGCTGCGGGCGCTGGAACAGCCGGGGCACAGGCCCCAGTAGATGACCTCGGCCTCGTCGATGGCGAAGCCGTGGTCGTCGGAAGAGGTCAGGCAGGGGGCCTCGCCGACCGCGCAGTCGACGTCCGCGACCACACCGCAGGACCGGCACACGATGTGGTGATGGTTGTCCCCGATGCGGCCCTCGAACCGGGCCGGGCTGCCGGCCGGCTCGATGCGGCGGATGAGGCCCGCCGCGGTGAGCGCGTGGAGGGCCTCGTACACGGCCTGGAGAGAGATGTGGCCCACGCGATCACGGACCCCCGACGCGATCGTCTCGACGTCGAGGTGGTCGCCGTGCCGGACGGTCTCCAGCAGCGCGACACGGGCGGCCGTCACCCGCAGGCCGGCACCGCGCAGCTCCTCGGCGGTGGTCGGAGTCCTGGGCGCGGTCATGACGCCAACCTATCGCCCTAAACATGAACAGTTCAAGTCATCGAATCGTCCAAGTTTGTGACATTAAGGGTAACGACAGCCCCTGAACGCCTGACGGCCGGGACGCGTGTGCCGTAGGGACACGCGGGTGGAAAACGTCGTGCGACTCTTCGCGCGGCCTCACTAGGGTGACGCTCATGCTCGCCTTCTCGTGCTTCATGCGGATCCGCCGCTCCTAGCGGCGGCCCGGCCCGGCACCTTCCTCTGCTCGGCTCCGCCGCCATCGGTGTCCCACGCCGGTGCGGCGCTTCGTGCTGCCCGGCTCCGATCGCGTGATTCGCGGAGCGACTTTCATGGTTCATCAGGGCGGACGACAGGAACTCGGGCAGAACTTCCTCGTCGACGATTCAGTCATCGCCCATATCGGCGATCTCGTCGCGGAGACGACCGGGCCGATCGTCGAGCTCGGCGCGGGAGACGGGGCGCTCACGCTGCCCCTGAGCCGGTACCTTCGAGGGTGCCCGCACGGGCGTTCCGGCCGGCTCCCTCCGTCGACGGCGGCCTGCTCAAAATGAGACGGAGGCCGGTGCCCCTGGTCGACGAACGGAGTCCGTACCAGGACTTCGTGCGGCGGGTCTTCACCGGGCGCGGGCGCGGCCTCCTGGAGATCGTCGAACGCGCCGGGCGTGTGGACCGCCGGACCGTACGGGACTGGGCACGCGCGGCGCGCGTGAAGCCGTACGCGCTGCCGAAGGACCTCAGCGCCGAGCAGTGGGCCTCCCTGTCGCGTGACACGGTGCCGGCCTGTGGACGAGCCCGGCCCTGGCCGTCTCGATGAGTCGGTTATCCACAGAGCGGCGTTCGGGTGGGACGCGGGCGAAGGAAATGGCGCAGGCTGTGCAACGCGGCGATCGGAGAGGCGGCCGGCTCGGTGTGCGGCCGTTCCTCCGGCACTTCCCGCGGCGGATCGCGCGGCCGTTCCGGCGGTCCGCGTACGCAGCACCCTTCGAGGAGGAGCCATGCGTATCACCTATCCCGTGCCCGCGCAGACCTCGTCGGTCTTCGTCGTGGTCACCGACCGTACGCCGGCCGACCTTTCGTCGGTCGTGCCCTGGCGGATGGGCCCGGCCCATCGGCGGGGCGCGAGGGAGGCGCTCGGAACGCCCCGGCTGGCGTTGGAGGCGTTCCGCTCGGCGCGGTCCCCCTGGCGGCGGATGGACCTGGGCCGCGACGACCTGAAACAGGTGCGGCGTGCTCGTCACCACGTGGTGGTGACGAGCACGGCACCGGTAGAGGAGCAACCCGAGGCCGCGCAGGTCGCCCGGGCGGTCGCGCGGGCGGTCGCGGAGGCCTGCCGCGGCACGCTGTACGACCCGCTTGTCGGCGGGGTGATCTACCACTGCGCCGAGTGCCCGGGGGAGCGCGAGGACTTCGATCTCGGTGACGACTGGCTGGGCTGGAGGTTGTCGTGCGCGGACCCCGAGGCCGGATGCCCGCGCGGCGCCGACCCCGGTGACGGGTTCGGCGGCGTCCCCGGTGATGGCCCTGGTGTGGGCGCAGGAGATGGCCCTGGTGTGGGCACGGGTGACGGCGTCTGTCCCGGTGCCGGGGGTGTCGAGGGCGCTGTGGGTGTGGACCCGGGCGGGTGCGCCTGTCTCGTCGCGCGGTCGCGGGGGCTGTGGCGCTTCGGGCTTCCGGAGATCACGCTGACCGGGCTCGCCTGCGTGCACAGCCTCTGCGCGGTCACCGCGCTGCGGACCGCCGCCGAAGCGCTGCTGGAGGGCCACCTCACCTGGCTCTCGACCAGCCCCCAGGCGCCCTTCCGCAGCATAGATCACCGCCTGCGCGTGGCCGGAGCCGAATACGCCGTGGTCTCGAGCGGGTGGGGGGAAGGCGGTCGGCTACGTCTGGACGGGGGCGAGTCCGGCGCCTTGCTTGGTTGGCCGGGCACGGGGGACCTTCGTGTGCGGCTCACCCCGGAGGCCGCCGCCTGTGCCTGCCTCAGGCCCGGACGGTCGAGCGGCCAGGACGGCGGGAACCGCCATCCTCACCACACGCCTGGCCTGCTGGTGGCCTGAGCCGCGGAGCGCGCCCGGCCGGCCGAGGCGGGGGCACCGTCACGTGGGCGCGGTCAGCCGGGCCGGACCGGTTGCGGTTCCTCCGCCGCCCGGCTGTCGAAGGCCGCCCGCGCGGCCTCGATCTCACCGACGTGCGTCTCCGACCACGTGCGGATGCCCTCCATCAGCACGACCAGGCTGTGCCCGAGGTCGCTCAGTTCGTACTCCACCCGGGGAGGAATCGTGGGATACATGGTCCGGACGACCATCCCGTCGCGCTCCATCGCGCGCAGCGTCTGGGTGAGGCTCTTCTGGGTGATCCCGTCGAGCCTGCGCCGCAGCGCGCCGAATCTGACCGGGCCGTCGCGCAGGGCGTCCACGAGCAGGCAGGTCCACTTGTTCGCGATGCTGTCCAGCACTTTGCGGGAGGCGCAGTCGCGCAGGTACGCGTCCGCCGCGCCCCGGGGACGCAGCCGTGACATGGTTTCCACAAGGTACCTATATACCGGAAAGGTGCCTTCTTTCGTTCGGATACGGGGTCGTCCACGCTTGATCGCGACGAGGGGGCCGCCGGGCACGCCGGACGGCGCCCCGGCCAGCGCGGCAGGCGAGGAGAACGCGATGAGAGCAGTCACACAGTCGGCCTTCGGAGAGCCGTCCGTCCTCCGGGTGATCGAGGTGGACCGGCCTGAGCCGGGCCCGGGACAGGTCCTGGTCAGGGTGGAGGCGGCGGCGTACAACCCCGTCGACGCCGCGGTCCGGGCGGGAGCCTTCCCGTTGCTCGGCGACCCGCCGTTCACCGTGGGGTGGGACGTGTCGGGAGTGGTGGAGGAGGCCGGGCCGGGAGTGTCCGCCTTCGCGCCGGGAGACGAGGTGCTCGGGCTGCTCGGCTTCCCCGCGGCCGGCAACGCGTACGCGGAGTACGTGCTCGCCTCGCCGAACGAGATCGTCCGCAGGCCGGCCGGACTGACGGCACAGCAGGCGGCGGGGCTGCCGCTCGCCGGCCTCACCGCGTGGCAGGCGCTGGTCGGCATCGCCCGGGTCGGGGAGGGCGACCGGGTGCTCGTCCATCGCGCCGCCGGGGGCGTGGGCCACCTGGCGGTCCAGATCGCCAAGGCGCGCGGGGCGTACGTCGTCGGCACCGCCCGGGCGGACAAGCACGAGTTCCTGCGTGGTCTGGGCGCCGACGCCCTGATCGACTACACCGCGGAGGACTTCGTCACGGCCGCCCGGCCGGTGGACGTCGTCTTCGACCTGGTGGGAGGTGAGTACGGACAGCGCTCGGCGGCGGCACTGCGGCAGGGGGGCCTGCTGGTCTCGGCACTGGGCGGAAATCCGGGTATCACCCCAGAGGAGGCGGCCATGCTCGGCGTCCGGCTTCAGGTCGTCTCCGTGCGTCCCTCGGCGCACGATCTGGCAGAGCTGACCTCGCTCGTCGAGGCGGGACGGCTCACGGTTCACGTGGATCTGACCGTGCCCCTGGCCGAGGCGGCGAAGGCCCACGAGCAGGGGCAGGCCGGCAGGACCACCGGGAAGATCGTGCTGGTCCCCTGACCGATCGACGGGAGCGCGGCGACGGGGGTGGGAACATCAGAGCGGTTTTCGGACGTCTGTGAGATGTGACTGCTTTTGGTGCGATCGACGACGAGATCCGTGACGCGAGGGACCGCGCCCGCCGCCGGGACCAGCTCATGCGGCAGCGTGCGACTCTTCTCAACCAGATCGAGGAGGTCCGCGGCGTGCTGGCGGACCTGGAACGGCAGCTCGCCAAGGAGGACCGGGACGTCGCCAAACTGGAGCAGGGCGGCTTCGCCGCCTTCCTGGCCGGTCTGACCGGGAACAAGGAGGAGCGCCTCGCCCGGGAACGGGCCGAGGCGTTGGCGGCCCGCCAGCGGGTCGGCGGACAGCGGTCCCGCCTGGAGTGGCTGAGCGGCGACCTGCGCGCCGCCGACCAGTCGCTCGCGGAGCTCGGCAACCCCCACCACGAGCTGGAGGTTCTGCTCGCGCGGAAGGAACGGATGCTGGTCGAGTCGGGCGATCCGCGCGGGCGGGAGCTCTCCGACATCGCCGCCCGGCTCGCGAACGTGACCGCCGACCTACGCGAGCACGACGAGGCGCGGCAGGCGGGGGCGGCCGCGGGCCAGGCGGTCGGCTACGTCCTGCGGCACCTCGGGGGCGCGCGGGGCGCCTCGACGTGGGACATGTTCAGCGGCGGCGGCTTCGCGGACATGGTCGAGCACGGGCACCTGCGGCAGGCCGACGAGGCGGCCTGGCACGCGCAGGGCGCGCTCGACCGGTTCTCGCGGGAGCTCGCCGACGTCGGCGTGACCGCCGCGCCCCAGCTGCCGAAGGTCGACACTCGCTGGTTCGCCGACGTCTTCTTCGACAACATCATCACCGACGCCATCAAGCACCAGCGGATCGCCCGAACGGGGGAGGCGGTGCGCGAGGTCGCCGAATGGGTGGGGGGAATGGTCGGCGAACTGTCCGCCCGTTGCGGTCACCTGGCCCGGGAGCAGGAGTCCCTCGCCCGCCGCCGCGAGGAGCTCCTCAGCTCCTGACGCCCGCGCGCCTGACCACTGCGCGCCCGGGTCGTGGCGCGCCCTGCGTCGCGCGGCGCACCATGCGGAGCCGGGACCGCCGGTGGACACCGGTGAACGCGCCCACGGCGAGGAGCGGCGGCCTTTCCAGGCCGGCCCGCGGATGTGAGCATGGCTCGGAGCGATGGAGGACATGCTCGGGTGAGCGGAGGAGGAACGGAGATGGCCGGCAGTGTCACGGCGGTGAGCCGCAGCGCGACCCACACCTTCAGCAAGGTGCCCCTGGAGTCGGTCAGGCTGCTGCCCGGCCTGGGAGTGGAGGGGGACGCCCACTCCGGGACGACGGTGAAGCACCGGTCGCGGGTCGCCCATGATCCGAGTCAGCCCAACCTGCGCCAAGTGCATCTCGTCCACGCCGAACTGCACGACGAGTTGCGTGACGCGGGCTTCGCCGTACGGGCGGGTGACATGGGGGAGAACGTCACGACCAGGGGCGTCGACCTGCTCGGGCTGCCCACCGGGACGCGGCTGCACCTCGGCGAGTCGGCCGTCGTGGAGGTGACCGGCCTGCGCAACCCCTGCGGCCAGCTCAACGGCCTCCAGGACGGGCTGATGAAGGCCGTGCTGGACCGCGACGAGGACGGCAACCTGGTGCGCAAGGCGGGGATCATGGGCGTGGTCGTGACGGGCGGCGAGGTCCGGCCGGGCGACCCGATCCGCGTCGAGTTACCCGCCGGGTCCCACCACCCGCTCCAGCCGGTCTGACGTCGTTCAGGATCGCGTCCGCCGTCCGCCGGCTCCAGCGCCGGCCCGGCACCCGGCGGGAGCACGCCCGCCGGGCCTCAGCACAAAGCGGCGGAGCGCTGTTCAGGCTTATCTAGCGAGGAACCCCGGGCGTTTACGCCTGGGAGGAATCGCTTCCCTGGCTTGGGTTTTCTGTCCGGACGTCAGGGTTCGGTTCCCATCGAGGTGACAGGGGCCGAACGGTAGTGTGTTCGATGTGAGGTTGGTGGTGCAGGTGAAACTCCTGCCGACGCCCGAGCAGGCGGCAGCGCTGGAGGCAACCCTGCACGCGGCCAACCGGGCCGCCGATCTGGTATCGCGGATCGCGTTCACCCAGCGCTGCTTCCGCAACTACGATCTGCGCAAGCACACCTACGATCGGATCAAGGCCGAGT
>NZ_VYTZ01000024.1:0-75962 GCF_008728085.1 Microbispora cellulosiformans
AAACCACCGGTGCGAAGACCCAGAAGCCACAGGAGACGCCGGCCAACCGGCCGCACACGCCAAGACAACCACCCAGGTGATCGAAGAGGAGTGCGCCGGACCGCGCCGACTCCAGAAGATTACCAGGCCCTGTCACCGTCTTGGCCCGGTTCGCGTTCAACGACGTACGGCCCGGCTTCATTCCCGTCACGAGTCACGTACGCGCGCGGGGGCAGAGGCAGGGGCGTGCTAGGACTGGTCCACCTTGGAAGACGACGAAGGGGTAGGAGCCGGACGTGATTCGACAGGGGTTCCCTCGCGCCCTGATCGTGCTGGTCGGTACCGCGGCCGCGGTAATCACCCTCGCCGGCGTCCAGGCGGTGGGCTCCATCGTGGGCCCGGTCGTCCTGGCGCTGACGCTCGTCATCGCCGTCTCCCCGGTGCGCGGGTGGCTGGCCCGCCGCCACGCCCCCGTGTGGCTGCAGGTGGCCGTACCTCTGGCGCTGGTGCTGCTGGTCCTGCTCGGCATGGTCGCGGTGCTCAGCATCGCCGCCGCGCAACTCGCCATCCTGGCTCCCACCTACGCGCCCCAGTTCAACGCCATGGTCATGGATCTGCAGCACTGGGCCGCCGGGCTCGGCTATGGCAGCGACCAGCTCAACAAGGCCCTGTCGTCGCTCGATCCCGGCAAGCTGATCGGCGTCGCCCAGAGTCTGCTCAGCAGTCTCCTCGGTGTGTTGTCGAGCCTGTTCCTCATCGTCGTCCTGCTCCTGGCCATGAGCCTCGACGCCCCCGTCATCACGCGGATCGTGGACGCCGCCGCCACCGAGCGGCCGGCGCTCACCCTCGCTCTCAAGACGTTCAGCTCCAAGACCCGCCGTTATCTGATCGTCTCGACGGTCTTCGGCCTCATCTGCTCGGTCCTCGACGTCACCGCGCTGTACGTCCTGGGCGTGCCGCTCCCGCTGTTGTGGGGCGTCCTGGCCCTCATCACGAACTACATCCCGAACATCGGGTTCATCCTCGGCCTCATCCCTCCGGCGCTGCTCGGGCTGCTGGAAGGCGGGCCCAAGACGATGCTGCTGGTCATCGCGGCCTACATGGCGATCAACGTGGTGATCCAGTCGTTCATCCAGCCGAAGTTCCTGGGGGACGCCGTGGGACTGTCCACGACGGCCACGTTCCTCTCACTGATCGTCTGGGGATGGGTGCTCGGCCCGCTCGGCGCCCTGCTCGCGATTCCGCTGAGCCTGCTCGTCCGCGCCCTGCTCGTCGACAGCGATCCGGACGGCGCCTGGACCGCCGCGCTCATCTCCGGGCGGCTGCCGGAACGCGCCGCGCGGCCCCGCCCCGAAGCGCCCCCGGAAACCCGTCCCGGAACGCGTCCGGAGCCACCCGGCGATCACTGACCGCGCATCGCCGGCGGCTGCCGGACGCTCCTCGACACGGACCGGTTCCGCGTGGTGCAGCGGAGGGTACGGCGGGGCGCTCCGGCTTAGGGTCTGGTCATGCGGCGATGGGACGACGACGAGCGGCTGACCGGGATCAGGGACGCCTCGGCGATGGAGCCACAGGTGCGGGCCCTGCTCGACGCGATGGGGAGGGACGGATGGGTCACCGAGGAGCCCGAGGCGCACCTGCTCCCCCATCTGCGCCGGGCGTGCGGGTCGGAGTGGCTGCTCACGGGTGAACGCCTGCTCGACGACGGCGTGTACGAGGTGACGGTCTCGCTGTCCGGCGACAGGGAGGGCGTCCACGTGCACCGCGACGTGATCCGTCTGCTGTCGTCGATCGCCGAGACCGCGTTCTTCGTACGGGAGGCGGGGCCGGGCGTGTTCGAGTGCGTGACCGGGCGGCTCGACGGCGACCCGCCCGGTTACAAAAGCCATGGTCACCTGGTCCGGCTCATCGTGACCTGAGCGCGGCCCGGCTCACACGGCCTGTACGCGCGTCCTCCCCTCCGGCGTGGGCAGCGGCGTGCCCTCGGCGTACCTGCGCTTCCACGGGATGGCCGCGGCCAGCAGCGGGAAGATCAGCAGCGAACTGATCGCCCAGGGGGCGTGCAGTTCCATCCAGGCGGGCCCGTGGAACTGGGTGAGCACGATGTATCCGGCCGCGGCCCACAGCGTGCTGCCGAGGATCGCCGGCCAGGCCCAGCGGGTGGGCCGGGCGACCAGGAACGGCATGAACCACAGCAGATACTGCGCGCCGAGGCGCGGCGTGAAGATCATGAAGGACAGTAGGATGGCGATCGTGACGTCGACGGGGTCGGCCCTGCGCCACCAGACGAGACAGGCGACGATCGAGGCGTAGATGAGGTACTGGCCGATCCTCGCCGGGGTCGGATCGAGGTTCCAGTTGCCGCCGCTGACCAGCGCGGTCCAGCCCCAGTCACCCGTGATCGGGCGGACGTCGCTGGGCCGCAGGCCGATGGTGTTCAGCACCTCCGGAAGCTGCCGCCACTCCGTCCAGCCGCCGATCGGGAGCGTCAGCAGGAAGAACACCGGCGGGACGGCGACGGCGACCAGCGCGACCAGCCGGCTGCGCAGCCCGGGCAGGAACATCAGCATCGCCGGGACGAGGATCACGGGCCAGCTCTTCGCGCACAGCGCGAGGCCCATGAGCGCGCCCGCCCCGGCCGCCCGCCACGTCGCCGCGCGGTCCTCGTCCGTCGGGCGGACCAGCCGCCGGACGATCTCCCCCGGCGGGATCCACGGAAGCGGCAGCGCGCGGTCCGCGATCCGCAGCCGGGCCCACGGCAGCGGCTCCGGCCGCCGCCAGTCGCCGGGGCCGCGCGCCACGACGTACGCCGCGACGCCGAAGACCAGCGACACCGGCTCGACCTGGCCGTGTACGGAGGCGACGAGGATCGCGAGGGGGCTGCAGGCGTACTGGAAGGCGCGCAGTCTCGCGGTCCGTCCCCCGGCCAGCCTGCCGACCAGCGGGATCAGCGCGATGTCGGCGACGACCGTGACGATCCGGCCGGCGTAGTCCCAGGTGACGCCCAGCCACAGCAGCAGGCCGTACAGGTAGGGGATCATCGGCAGGAAGTGCCAGCCGCCGTTGCTTTCGAGCACCGGGTCGCGGCCTTCGACGATCGCCCTGCCCGCGGGCTGGAAGCTGTTGACGTAGTCGATCGGCTGGAACTTGGTGTCCTTGGCCGCCAGGACCATGATGAGAACACGTACGGCGATGCCGAGCGTCAGCGTGACGGCCGGCGACGGCCGCCAGCCCTTCCACTGGGCGACGAGCGCCAGTACGACGCCGGCGGCGAGGACGATGCTGGTGGGGATCGCGTATTCCATGACGATGCCAAGCCTGCCCGACGGACGGCAAAACCCGCGACTCAAGGGCGTATTCGGTCACCCACCCGTCGCGCTACGTCACCATTCGGGGTACTGTGAGCACGGAGCGTAGCATTCAGGAGACCTCGATGAAGATTCGCCTGTGGATCACTCTTGTCATGGCTGTGATCGTCGGCATGTTGATCGGCCTGCTGGCCCCCACACACGGGGGCGACCGGCGCGACGCGTAGGGGGTGTCGGGCTCGCGGCGCCGGCCGCCTGCCGGGGAGCGCCCGGTCTCCCGGGGCGCGGGGTGGCGGTCAAGTGGCGGGGCCGGGCCCGGTGTGCCGGGCCCGGCCCCTTTCACCGGGGCGTGCTTCTCCTGCTCACCGGGGTCAGAAGCCCGCGGTGACCCGGGTGAAGTCCCAGTCGCTCTGCGCGATGCCGCTGCAGTTCGACACCACCCCGCCGCCCGGGCAGCCGCGGTCGCGGTTGACCGACCAGAAGGCGAGCCGGCCGAGGCCCTTCGACTTGGCGTAGTCGCGGATCTGGGTCCAGGTGGACACCGAGGTCAGCTCCTGCTGGTCGGACAGGCCGTTCATGCCCGAGATGCCCATGTGGGCGTACGCCTGGGCGTCGCTCCAGCCCCAGGCCGACTTGAGCGCGTTCTTCAGGCCCTCGGCCGCGTTGACGGTGTTCTGGTACATGTTCGCGCCGCCGCCGAAGTCGAACGGCATGATCGTGTAGTTGTCGATGTTCACACCGAGCGCCTTGGACTGGTTGATCAGCCGCGTGCCCCACCAGCTCGGGCCGGTCGTGCTGGTGCCGAAGGTGACGACGACCTTGACGTTCGGGTTGTTCTGCTTGACGGTCTTGAGCCCGCCCAGGATGCGGTCCTGGACGGCCTCGTTCTCGAACTCGTCGGTGTTCTCGATGTCGAAGTCGACCGCGGCGGGGCTGTAGGCGTTGATCACCTGCTGGACCGCCGAGGCGAAGGCGGACGAGCTGGAGCAGTTCGGGCCGAGCTTGTTGCCCTGCCAGCCGCCGAAGGAGATCTGGACGTTGCCGCCGGCCGCCTTGATCTGCGAGATCGCGCTGGCGTCGGCGCTGCCGGAAAGCGGGCGCGAGCCGTCCCACGCCGGGACGCAGCCGCCGCCGGAGAGCATGAAGGCCATCGTGAACTGCTTGACCCCGGTGGCGTTCATGACGGTGGCCGGGTTCGGCGGGTTGCCCCAGCCCTCGTACAGGTAGGGCGCGCCGGGAAGCTTGCCGCCGCTCGCGGGGCAGCCCGTGGTGGTGCCGGTCACCGACCCGCTCGCCGCGGACTCGCCGTTGTTGTTGTACGCCTTGACCGTGTACGTGTGGGTGGTGCAGGTGCCGAGGCCGGAGATCGTGGCGCTGGTCCCGCTGACGGTCGCCCGGACCGACGTGCCCTCGTAGACGCGGTATCCGGTCACCGTGCCGCTCGACGCCCCCCAGGACAGCGAGATCGACGAACTGCCGGTGCCGGTGACGGACGGGTTGCCGGGCTCGCCCGGCGCGCCCGACGGCGGCGTCGGGCTCGGGGACGGGTTGCCTCCGCCGCTCACCGGCTTCCAGAGCGCCGGGACGATCGGCGGCTCCCAGCCGGTCAGGGACGTGTGCGCCTGGATGCACTCGTAGTCGACGCCCTGGTAGGTGACGCGGGCGCCGACGGCGTACCAGGTGTTCGGGGCCCAGGCCGCGTAGGCCAGCATGACCACACCGCTCGGGGCGGCCGAGGCGGAGGCGGTGGTTCCCGCGACCAGTCCGGCGACCGCCAGGAGGAGGGAGGCGACCAGGGCGAGCGCCGCCCTGACCTGCCGGCGCGTACGGAAGCGAAGCTGCATTCTTCCTCGCAAGGTGGGGTTGGGGGGTGAGTGGGAGGTCGAGGAGGGCTCAGCCCGTGAAGGCCTTGAAGATGTTCGTGAACTCGTAGGCGGACTGGGAGACGCCGCTGCAGGTGGGCGAGAGGGTGCCGTTCGGGCAACCGCCGTTGTCCCGGCCCACCGACCAGAAGCCGATCCGCCCCACGTGGCCCGCCTGCGCGTACGACAGGAGCGTGCGGGCGTCGGCCTGGTAGGTCACCTGGCCGGTGTCGTTCTTGCCGATCATCGGGGTGAGGCCGAGCATCCGCTTGATCTGCGCGTCGGTCTTCGACGGCCAGATCTGCTTCATCTGCGCCACGGTGGCGTTCGCCGCGCCGACCATCGCGGCGCCCCAGGCGCCGGAGTAGCCGAAGTCCATCAGCATCGGGTTGACCAGGACGTTCAGGCCCCTGGCCGCCGCGTCCTGGAGGATCTGCACCGAGAACGGGTCGACGCCGTAGTCCTGGCCCTGCACGCGCAGCGTGTAGCTGATCACGGTGCCGCGCTCGGCCTGCAACTGCCTGAGCGCCGTGTTGACCTTGGCGATGTCGATGGCCGCCTCGACGTCCACGTCCAGATAGTTGGTGCCGACCGTGTCCAGCACCTTCTTGTACGCCGCGAGCAGCGCCGCCGAGGTGCCGCAGGTGTGCTCCAGGTAGGGGCCCACGGCGCCTCCGGTGGCCACGATCACCTGGCCGCCCCTGGCCTGCAGGCCCTTGACGTCGCCCACGATCCGCGCGTCGCCGATCGGGATCGTGCCGCCCCAGGCCGGGTTGCAGCCCGTGCTGTCCCCCAGCGCGAACGCGAGGGTGTAGTTCTTCACCCCTGTCGCGGTGTACGCGCTGACCAGCGACGGCGTGGTCATCGTGATGTCGACGTACGGCGCGAAGGTGATCGCGCCCGGGTTGGGCGGCGGCCCGGAGGGCGACGGGCTCGCGCTCGGTGAAGGCGAGGGCGAGGGTGACCTCGACGGGCTGACCGATGGTGACGGGGACGGCGAGGGCGACGGTGAGGGCGCGGTGCCCGGGCCGTCGAGGACGACGTCGTCGGCGTAGTAGGTGCCCTGGCCGTACCAGCCGTTGACGTAGACCGTCACGCTCGTCGTGGCGGATCCGGTGGTGAAGGACGTGGCCAGGCGAGACCACACCGGCCCCGGCGAGGCCCAGGTCTGCGCCTCGACCCCGGTGCCGGTCGCGCCCAGGAACACATAGTCGCCCTGCACCCAGGCCGACAACGCGTACGTCGTGGACGGCTTCACCGTGATCGTCTGCTGGCACCGCGCGTAGTCGTTGCCGGCCGGCGTCGCCGACAGCGCCCTGGACCCGCCGTGCACCGGGCTCGACACGGCCTGCGCCGTCGGCGCGCACGTCCAGCCCGACAGGCCCGACTCGAAGCCCGGGTTGGCGGCGATGTTCGCGGCCCGGGCCGTTCCGGTGAAGGCGCCGGTGAGCAGGGCGGCGAGGGCGAGGGACGCCGCCGTGCCGGCGCCGACGATCTTTCTCATGCGCGCCGTCCCGGGTGCGGGGCGACGGTCGTGGAGGACTTGCGGCGCGGATTCGTGATCTGCATGGTCACAACCTCTGTGGGGGGTGAACGGGAGGTTGGCGGAACTCCGTACGGCCGGCGCCTGACGGAGGCGGCCGTACGGAAGCCGGGAGCGTCCGGCGACGGGACGGGAGGGGAGGAGATGTCAGGGATGGGAAGAGGCCATGCCGACTCCCAGAGGCGTTCTTTTAGGAAAGTTTCCTAAGAGTTGTACGGATCGTAGCTTCGCGGTCGCGTGCCTGCAAGACCCAATTCGACAGCGTTCCTAACGCAGGCTGTCAGGCCCGGGTCGAGGCCGCGGGCGCGTTATGCGGGTGTTAAGGGCGGGCTGCCCGTCCGATAAGCGAGCCCGTCGCACAGACGTCTCCCCCGCCGCGCCACCCCTGCCACAGGGCGACAGGCATCGATCGATCAAGGGAGTGTTCTGTGATCACGTTCGCGGCATTATTGCCTCATGGCCGAACCGGTGCCGTTAGGCGGCTGCCCTCACGTCCCTCGGACCGCGATCCCCCGGGCGTCGCGCGGAGGCGCGGCGCCGCCGCACTCCGGGGCGCGTGTCCCGGCCGGTGAAGCCGGGAGGGCCCGGTGGTGAGCGTCGCCGAGAGCGTGCGGTTCGGGGTGCTCGGCACGTTGCGCGCGGAGGTGGAGGGACGCCCGGCGCACCTCGGCGGTCCCCGGCAGCGGGCCGTGCTGGCGATGCTGCTGATCGCGCGGGGCAGGAACGTCTCCGCGGAGCGGATCCTCGCGGACGTGTGGGAGGACTCCCGGCCGCCCTCCATGACGACGTTGCACGGATACGTCGCCGACCTGCGCAGGGCGCTGGAGCCGGAGCGGGCGTCCGGCGCCCCGGCCCGGCTGCTGGTGCGCGAGGGAGCGGGGTACGCCCTGCGCGCCGCCCCGGCCATGGTCGACGCCGAGCGCTTCACCGATCTGGCCGCGCGCGGCCGGCGGGCGCTGGAGGACGGCGAGCCGGACCACGCCGCGGACCTGCTCGGGCAGGCGCTCGCGCTCTGGCGTGGCCCGGCCTACGCGGAGGTGGCCGAAGCCGCGTTCGCGGTGCCCGACGCGACCCGGCTGGAGGAGCTGCGGGCCGCCGTGCGCGAGGACCGGCTCGCCGCCGTCGTCGCGGCGGGGCGGCACGTCGCCGCCGTGGGCGAGCTGGAGGCGCTGGTCTCCGAGCAGCCGCTGCGGGAACGCGGCTGGGAGCTGCTCGCCCTCGCCCTCTACCGGTCGGGACGGCAGGCCGAGGCCCTCGCCGCGCTGCGGAGGGTGCGCCGGCGGCTGGCGGACGAGCTGGGCGTCGAGCCCGGCCCCGGCCTGCGCGACCTGGAGGCGGCCGTGCTCGCCCAGGATCCCCGGCTGCTCCCGCCGCCCGCCCGGCCCGGCTCCGCGCTGCCCGGCTCCGCGCTGCCGGGCCCCACACGGCCCGGACCCGGGCGCTCCCCCCGGGTCGCGGAGTCCTCGCCGCCCTCGGGCAACCTGCCGTTCGCGCTGTCCGGATTCGTCGGCCGCCGGACCGACCTCGCGGCCGTCGCCGGCCTGCTGGAGGAGCACCGGCTCGTCACGCTCACCGGGCCGGGAGGGGTGGGCAAGACCCGGCTGGCCCTGGAGGTCGCCCGCGCCCGCGCTCACGACGACACCCGCGACGGCGTCAACGGGGGCGTCGACGGGCCCTGGCTCGTGGAGCTGGGCGCGCTGCGCGCCCCCGAGCTGCTCGCGGCGACGGTCGCGACCGCCCTGGGCCTGCCCGCCACGTCGTCAACCGAGCAACTGGCCGCGATGCTCGCCGGGCGCGACGCGCTGATCGTCCTCGACAACTGCGAGCACCTGCTGACCCCGGTCGCCACGCTGGTCCACACCCTGCTGACCCGCTGCGGAGCCGTACGGATCCTCGGCACGAGCCGCGAGGCCCTGGGCCTCACCGGCGAGGTGGTCTACGAGGTGCCGCCGCTGGACGCCGCCACGGACGCCGCCGACCTCTTCCTCAGCCGTGCGGCCGCCGGTGTTCCCGGCTGGACGACGGGGCCGGACGACAGGGACACGATCACCGCCCTGTGCGCGGGGCTCGACGGGATCCCCCTCGCCATCGAGCTCGCCGCCGCGCAGTGCCGCACGCTGTCCGTGGAGCAGATCGCCGGCGCCCTGGAAGATCGCTTCACCCTGCTCGTGGGTGGTCCGGCCGGGCGTCCCGACCGCCATCGGACCCTGCTGGACACGATCGCGTGGAGCGACGATCTGCTGCTGCCGGACGAGCGCCTGCTCTTCCACCGGCTCGGGGTGCTCGGCGGCGGCTTCGACCTGGAGACCGCGGCCGCCGTCGGCGGGATCACGCCCGTTCTCCCTCCGCTGTCGGCGCTGGTCCGCAAGTCGCTGGTCACCGCCGAGCCCGGCACGGCGCCACGCCGTTACCGGATGCTGGAGACCGTGCGCCAGTACGCCCTGGCCGCGCTCTCCCCACAGGAGCTGGAGGAGACGCGGGCCCGCCACCGCGCCTGGGCGCTGGCGCGGGCCGAGAGCGTCGAACGCCACCTGCGGGGTCCGCAGGGCGCGGTGTTGCTCGACGGGCTGAGCCGCGACCAGCCGGAGTTCCGCGCCGCGTTCTCCTCCGCGCTGGCGGCGGGCGACGGCGCCTACGCGCTGCGCCTGGGCGGCGCGCTCTTCTGGTTCTGGTTCCGGATGGGCCATGTGGCGGAGGGCCTCGCCTGGCTCTCCGAGGCGTTCGGGGCCGCCCCGGAGGCCGGCCCCGCCGTCCGTGCTCGCGCCCGGTTCGCCGTGATGGCGCTGCTCTACCTGGCCGGACAGCCCACGCGGTCCCACGAGGTGGCCCGTACGGCCGTCGAGGAGGCCCGTGAGGCCGGCGACCCGGTGACGGAGGCCGGCGCCACCGCCTACGGCGCGTACACGGGTGTGCTCGCCGGTGCGCCGATCGACGTCGCGGCCCTGACCGGGCGGGCCGTCGAGATCGCCCGGCACACCGCCCAGACCTGGCTGGAGGCCGAGACGCTCATGGTGCGGGGCATGGCGCTGCGGGCCCTGGGAGATCTGCCGGCCGCCGACGCGGCCTTCCAGGAGGCGATCGCCGCCGCCCACGCCAGCGGGCACGACTGGGCGGCGGACGGCGCCGCCTGGTGTGACATGAAGACCGCGTCGGACCGCGGGGACGGCGCCAGGGCGCTGGCCGTCGCGGGCGACCTCCTGGCGGCCATGGACCGCTACGGAGACATCTCCTTCTGGCTGGTGACGGTGCACAGCACGGCGCGGGCGCTGGCGCTGACCGGCCGGGCCGAGGAGGCCGCCGTACTGATGGGGGCCGTGGAGGCGATCGGCGCCCGGGCGGGTGTGTCCCCGGCGCTGATGGACCCGCTGGACGGTCCGCGCGAGGCCGCCGCGGTCCGTGCGGCGCTCACGCCGCAGGAGTACGAACGCCACGCGGCCCGCGGGCGGGAGCTGTCCCGGGAGGAGACGAGCCGGCTCGTCAGGGCTCTGGTCCCGGGCCGCCGGTCCCGCTGAGGCGCACGACGGCCCGGGCCTCCCGACGACCCGGGCCTTCCCAGCGATCGGGACCTTTCCCACGTCCGGCGCCTCGCCGACGGCCGGAAGCACGCCGCTCGACCAGGGCCTTCTCGCCGGCGGTGGCCTTCCCGGCCGCTGGGAAGCCACTGGGAAAGGCGCTGGGAAAGCCGGTTCCCGGCGTCCGCCCAGCGGGCCCGCACATCCTCGTCTTCGTGAGCGGACGCCGCCCCACCCGGGCGGCCTGACGACGAGGAAGACCATGATCAAGCGAGTGACGCGCACCACGGCCGAAACCCGGCCGGACGGACACGCCGTCGTCGCCGGGGCGGGAATCGGCGGGCTGCTGGCGGCCCGGGTGCTGACCGAGACGTTCGGCCGGGTCACGGTGATCGACCGTGACGAACTGCCGGACCAGGGCGTCCCCAGACGGGGGGTGCCGCAGGGCCACCACGCCCACGGGCTGCTGTCGCGGGGCTGCGAGATCCTCGAGGACCTGTTTCCCGGCCTGACCGCGGACCTGGTCGCCGCGGGCGCCACCCCCTGCGACATCCAGAACGACGTCCGCTGGTACAACGACGGCCGGCGGCTGCGGTCCGCGCCCTCGCGGATGCGCGGCCTGACGGTGAGCAGGCCGCGGCTGGAGGCGTCCCTGCTGTCCCGGGTCGCGGCCCTCCCCGGCGTGACGATCCTGGAACGCCGCGAGGTGGTCGAACCGATCACCGGCACCGGCGGCGCGGTGACCGGCGTGCGGCTGGCGGGCCCGGGTCGCGAGCCCGGGCACGAGCCGGAGGACCTGCCCGCGGACCTCGTCGTGAACGCCACCGGCCGGGGCAACCGGGGCACCGAGTGGCTGCGCCGGCTGGGATACGAGCCCGCACCCGAGGAGCGCGTCGACTCGCGCCTGGTGTACGTCTCGCGCGAGTACCGGCGCCGTCCCGGGGACGCCGGGTTCGTCGCCGTCATCGTGGGGCACACCGCGGCCGTGCCGAGGGGCGGCGTCGCGCTCAGCGGGGAGGGCGACCGCTGGCTGGTCACCCTGTTCGGCATGGGCGACGACGTGCCGCCCGTCGACCCGGATGGCTACCACCGCTTCGCCGCCCGGCTGCCGGTGCCGGACCTGCATCTCCTCCTGGAGCGCCTGGAGCCCCTCACCGAGCCGCGGCTGATGCGCATCCCGGTGAGCATCCGCCGCCGGTACGAGCGGCTGGACCGCTTCCCCGAGGGCTACCTGGTCTTCGGCGACGCCCTGTGCCAGTTCAACCCGTCGTACGGACAGGGCATGACGGTCGCCGCCTGCGAGGCCGCCGCGCTGCGCGAATGCCTCGCCGACGGCGGTGGCGCCGGCCTGGCCCGCCGCTTCTTCGACCGCGCCACGCGGATCATCGACGTGCCGTGGGACATGTCGGTCGGCGGTGATCTGCGGTTCCCGTCCGTCGAGGGGCCGCGCACCCTGCGGACGAGGCTGCTGAACCGCTACATCTCCCGGCTGCACGTGGCGGCTGAGGCGGACCCGGTGGTCGGGCACGCGTTCCTCAGCGTCGCCAACCTGCAGGCGCCTCCGCAGCACCTGATGTCGCCGGGCGTCCTCGCCCGGGTGCTCCGGCCGCGAGCCGGCCGCACTGCGACATCACCCCCGACATCACCCCCGGCGGGCCCCCGGCCCGCGGCCCGGGACCACGTCCCGGCCTGAACGGCTCACCCGAGCCCTGTTCCCCCACCAGAGCGGTCCCCAAGGGACCGGAAGAAAGGACACCTCTCATGATGAAGCGCACCTCCCTCCGCCTCGCCCTCGCCGCCGTCGCCACCACCGCCGCCGTCGCCGGCGGTCTGGCGGTCACCTCCGCCCCTGCCCTGGCGGCCACGGGCGCCACGGCCAACTCGGGCAGGGTCGCCCCCGGCGCCACCGGGACCTTCCTGGCGATCTGCCCCTCGTACGCGCCGCACATGCTGGCCGACACCATCAAGATCACCGCCCCGGCCGGGGTGTCGATCTCGACCAGCCTGACCCGCGACTCCGACGTCTTCCACCGCGACCTGCTCAGGGTGACGGCCGTCAACGGAACCTCGGCGAGCGCCTACGTTGCCGTCACGGCCTCCTGCACGAGCTGATCTGGCCGGGATGCGGTTCAGCGGAGGATGGTGCCCTCGCGCAGGGCGTGCCGTCCTCCGCTCTGGACGGTGACAAAGTCGACCACGCCGGTCAGTTTCTGCAGGTCGAAGCCCGTCTTGACGCGGCCGGGCTCGGCCGGCACGTAGACGGTGAGCAGGTAGTGGCGCCCATTGGCCGCGCCGAGCGCGTCCAGTTGCGCGCGGAACTCGGAAAGCAGGGCCGTCAGGTGACGCCTGTCGTCGGCCCCGACGTGGTTGCCCAGGTGGCCCTCTTCACCGGGCCACTCCCAGTCGACGTCGATGCCGTCGAAGACGCCCGCGGCGCTGCCGGGCCCGCCCCGGCTGCCCACGCCGGGCAGGTCACCCCTGATGTACGCGTCGAGGCACGACTTGACGAACCGCTGCCTGGTGGCGGCGGTGCGCGCGACGTCCGAGAAATACTTGGAGTACGTCCAGCCTCCGATGGAGATGAGCGTCTTCAGGTTGGCGTGCCGGGCCTTCAGCTTCTTCAGCTGGTTGAAGTTGCCGGCGAGCCGGGCGTCCGGCGGGTCCGCCCTGCCGTCCAGCGACTCGGCCGCCGTGAAACCCCGCTGGTAGTCGGCCCAGGCGTCACCCGCGCCGTCGCCCTGGTCGGGGTCCTCGGGATCGGGCGCGGGCGGCCGGGTGACACCGGTCAGGCAGGTCAGCGACGTCGGGTCGATGTTCGCGAAGGCGTAGACGGCGTGCGTCAGCCGGCCCGCCTGCCCGCTCTCCTCCAGGTCGCGCACGGTCGACGTGGCCCCGTACGCGCCGCGCTGGGGGACGTACCCGACCCTGATCGGGCGCGGCGAGGGGGAAGGGGAGGGCCTGGGGGTGACCGTGACGGTGACCGTCACCTCGGGCATGGGCACGGACTCGGTCTCCACCCGGGTCACCGCGGCCTGCGCGGCCGTCACCGTGCTCCCCGACGTGCTCCCCGACGTGCTCCCCGACGTGCTCTGGGCGGGAGCCACCGCCGCCCGGAAGGGACCGGCGGCGGGGGGCACGGTGAGACGCACTGTGGGACGCGGCTTCACCTGCATGGTCCGCGCCGCGGGTGCGGCGGCGGTCCCGGTCGCCCGGGCCGGGTCGAAGCAGGCGATGAACAGGGCGGAAAGTACGGCGGACAGGACCACGACGGTGAAGGCGCCACGCGTGATCGCTTGCATGGTTGCTCCGAACGGAAAAGGGACCTCCGGCGCCGGAACGCCGAGGGGAGGGATTGCCGCGGGAGCGTAGTGACGTCGCCGACCGGCGGACAACCGGCCCAGTCTTAACGCCGCATTATGGCGGGCTCATGTCGCAGGTGGGCGCGTTCCAGCGAGCCGACCTGCTGTTTTCATCATGGCAGTGGTCTCTGCAAATTTCACCCCGTGCGGATGGGAACGCACGCGGGCCGGTCCCTCCGGATCGATGGTCAGACGGCGGCGACGAGGGTGAGGACGCCCGCGCCGACCAGGGCGAAGGCCCACATCCGGTCGAGGTTGAACCAGGCCCGGCGCAGGACGGCGACGCCGAGGAACTCGTACACGACCACCGCGACCACGGTCGCCGTGAGGAACATCGCGAGCGTGTGCACCCCGGCGACGAGCAGCCCGCCGGACAGCGCGTGCCCGTGGTGGCTCGCGGGCATCCGGGTCAGGACGGGCAGCAGCATCAGCCCCGCGCCGTGCACCGACGACATCAGGAACGACCAGGCGGCCAGTTGCGGCAGCGACAGCCGCATGCCCACCCAGCGGAAGTGCCGCCGGGCGAGCAGGTGCCACAGCCCGAACCCGACGAGCAGGACCCCCGCCCCGATCGCGAGGGCCGTCCCGGTCACGAGCGACCCGGTCGCGGACACCACCGCCACCACCAGGGCCACCGACGCGAGGTGGCCGAGCGCGATGACCGGGAGGGACTGCAGCAGCAGGTCGCGGCTGCGCTCCTGCAGTCCCCGGGCGACGGCGAACAGCCAGCCCATCGCGGGATTGATCCCGTGAAAGGCGCCGAGCAGGATGACCGCGGTCAGTGTCACGGGTAGCAGTAGGAGTCGGAGGACGCGTCGCCGCCCTGGAGCCGGGTCTGGTGCGGGCGCAGGCCGCGGAAGTCGTCGCCGTGCGGGAAGAACCGCTCGTCGAGCGTGAAGCCGTCCGCGTCGATCTTCGCCATCCACGCGCCGACCCCGTCCGGGTAGAACTGGTCGTCCCAGGCGCCGTAGAGGGAGTTGGTGACGTAGACCCGGCGGCCGTCGCGGCTCACCTCGACCATCTGCGGCCCGCCCGCGAGCCGCTCGCCCGGGGCGGCGGGGTGGGCGGCCCGGTCCACGATGCCACCGAGGCGGATCGAGCCGATCTCGACCGGCTTGAACGGGTCGGACACGTCGTACTGCTTGAGCTCGCCGGTGCCCCAGCACGACACGTACAGGCGCTGGTCGTCCACCGACAGGTCGATGTCGGTGACGAGCGGCGGCACCGCGCCGAACGGCTTGAGCACGTCGGGCAGGTCGTCCGGCGACGCGGGCTCGGCCGGGATCGTGATGACCTTGGTCGCCGCCCAGCGGGAGCCCTCCTTGTGCCACACCCACACCGAGGCCGACAGGTCCTCGACGCTGACGACGACTCCGGCGAAGCCGTACGTCTTCGTCGGGTCGTGGGCGGGGCGCAGCTCCAGCGTCATCTGGTGCTGGTCGCCGAGGTCGACCTCCTGGACGTGCCGGCGCCTGCGCAGGTCCCAGAAGTGCAGCTTGTGGCCGTACTTGCGGCCGAGCAGCAGTTCGCCGACCACCCCGTCCTCGATCATCGAGGGCGTGCCCCACTCGGAGGTGACCATCACGTCGTGGTTGATGTGCCACCAGAAGTCGTAGGCGAGGTACTGCGGGCCGCGGTCGACCTCCCACCTGCCGAGGACCTCGAACGTGTTGTGGTCGAGGATGGCGATGCCGCCCGGGCCGTCGTCGCCGTAGCCGCCGAGCGCGCTGACGTAAAGCCCCTCGGGGCCGCAGTGGACGGTGTGCGGGCGGGAGTAGCCGGCCCGCTTGCCCAGTTCCTCGGGCTCGATGACCTTCACGAGCTCGGGGCTGACCCGGTCCTTGGTGTCGTACACGTAGATGCGCGACGACCGCAGGCCGGGGACGATCAGGTAGCGCCGCTCCACGTGCGGGTGCGGCGCGTACGGGCAGAGGGCGCTGCTGCAGGCGTTCCAGCCGAAGTGGTGCAGCTCGTCCCCCGTGTGCGGCAGGTCCGTCCAGCCGACCACCGTCCCGTACGCCGGAGAGGCGGGGTCGGTGTCGAGCACGGCGAGCGCGTCGGGGCGCTCGGCCGACCGGTCGAAGGCGGCCACGTAGGCCAGCTTCTCCGGCGGCGCCTCCGCCGCGTCGCGGGGCGAGGGATAGAAGGTCGGATCGGGCTTCCACAGCGTCATAGGGTCAACAATTGTCCTTATTACCCGTAGGGTCAATAGGAATCTTCCGGCTCTTAAACCGCCGTGACCAGGTGCTGCGCGGAGCTATACCCTGACCTATCACGCTTTACGGAGGCATGGGTGTTCTTCGGCATCACCAACATCTGGACCTACGTGGTCGGCTCGTTCCTGATCGTCCTGCTGCCCGGGCCGAACTCGTTGTTCGTCCTGTCCACCGCCGCCCAGCGCGGGGTCCGGCGGGGCTACCGGGCGGCGGCCGGGGTCTTCGTCGGCGACTCGCTGCTCATGTTCCTGTCGGCCGCCGGGGTCGCGTCGCTGCTCAAGTCCACGCCGGTGCTGTTCACGATCGTGAAGTACTCGGGCGCGGTCTACCTCGGCTGGATCGGCTTCGGCATGCTGCGCGGCGCCTGGCGCTCGCTGCTCGCCTCCCGCGCCAGGACCGCCCCGCCCGAAACCGGGGCCGCCGCCGAGACCGTCCGGGAGGACCCCGCGGCGGCCGCCCGGACGACCGGGCCCGCCGGGGAGCACGCGGCGGCCGACGAGCGGCGCGACCCGTTCCGGAAGGCGCTCACGATCAGCCTCCTCAACCCCAAGGCGATCCTGTTCTTCGTGGCGTTCTTCGTGCAGTTCGTGGACCCGTCGTACGGCGCGCCGGCGCTGTCGTTCCTGATCCTCGCGCTGATCGTGCAGGTGTTCAGCGTGACCTACCTGACCGCCCTCATCTTCGGCGGCACGTTCCTCGCGGCGCACTTCCGCCGCCGCCGCAGGCTCGCGGCCGGGCTCACGTCCGGAGTGGGCGCGCTCTTCCTGGGCTTCGGCGCCAAACTGGCCACCGCCACGCTCAACTGAACGACGCCCCGCGCGGGGCCGGGCGTCACTCGCCGTGCGCGTCGGCGAGCGCGGTCTCGAACGCGTCCATCTCCCGCTGGACCCTGTCGTACCCGGCCGACGGCAGCCAGGCCATGACACGGGAGACCCCCGCCGCCTCGCACCGCTCCAGCGCGGCGGGGTCCGCCGGGACGGCCAGCATCACGACCTCGACGCGCCGGCCCGCCTCCTCCGCCCGGCGGAACAGTTCGGGGATCCGCTCCAGGACCCCCGGGCCGTAGTTGGGCAGCCAGGCGTCCCCGTACTCCAGGACCCGGTCGAACACCCGCGGCCCGACCCCGCCCACGAGGATCGGCGGGTGCGGGCGCTGGGCCGGCTTGGGCCACGACCAGATGGGGTCGAACGACACGAACTCCCCGTGGAACTCCGCCTCGTCGCGGGTCCAGATCTCCCGCATGGCCTGCACGCGCTCCCGCATCAGCGCGAACCGGCGGGCCGGGTCGGTCCCGTGGTTGCGCATCTCCTCGCGGTTCCAGCCCGCGCCGATGCCGAACTCGAAGCGCCCGCCGGTCAGGTCGTCCACGCTCGCGACCGTCTTCGCGAGGCCGATGGGCTCGTGCTCCGGCACCAGGCAGATGCCGGTGCCCACCCGCAGGCGGGTCGTCGCGGCCCCGGCCGCCATCGACGCGACGAACGGGTCGTAGGTGTGCCAGTAGCGCCGCGGCAGTTCGCCGCCCCGCGCGTCCTTCGGCGGCTCGCCGCCGGGCGGCACGGGGATGTGCGTGTGCTCGGTGAACAGCAGCGCCTCGTGGCCGCGCTGCTCCACGAGGCGCGCGAGCGTATCCGGACGAACCGCATCATGAGTTGCGAAGTACCCGAATCCCGTATTCATCCCGTCACCGTAACCCGCGTCCGTGTCCGTGGAGAGAGCGGCCCGAGGCACGCGACGAAGCGGCGACCAGCGCAATCGTTTCCTCGGCGGACTCTCAAATGACATGCCGCATCGGTATCGGACGTCACCTCGCTCAGTGCTTCCGGCCCGTCAAGGCCGTACCGTCAGGTACGGTAAGCCACCGATGCAACACCTTTCCTGGGCGTTTCCGACCGCGATGTCCGGGTAGGCGCGTTTGCCAACTACAGCGTCGGTCTCCCCCGCCGGCCCGTTGGAGTGTCATGAACCACACGCCCTTCGCCATGCCCAGGCTCACCGCCCTGATCAAACAGGCGGTCCCCCGGCTCCTCGAAGGCGTGGTGGCCCCTCTCGCCGTGTTCTACGCGGCGCTCGCGGTGCTCGGCCTGCGCGGCGCGCTGATGGCCGCGATCTCCTGGGTGTACCTCGGCGTGCTGTGGCGCCTGGTGCGGCGCCAGCCGGTGCCCGGAACGATGATCTTCGCCGCCATCGCCATCACCGTACGGACGGTGCTCGGCCTGTGGAGCGGCAGCGCGGTGGTCTACTTCATCCAGCCGGAACTCGGCACGATCGTCATCAGCATGGTGCTGCTCGCGTCCGTCCGGATGCGCCGCCCCCTCGTGGAGAAGCTGACGCTCGACTACATCCACCTGCCGTCCTTCGTGCTGCGGCACCAGCGCGTCCAGCGGTTCTTCGCCCGGATCACGCTGCTGTGGGCGTTCGTCCTGCTGGTCAACTCCAGCGTGAGCATCTGGCTGCTGCTGCACCAGTCGATCGGCACCTACCTGCTGGTCCGGACGACGGCCGTGGCGGTCATCACCGGGATCGCGTTCCTCGCGTCCGTCTGGGCGTTCCGCCGGGTCCTCCGGCGGCTGCACACGGAGGCCCCTGCGGTCACCGGTTGAGTGACGCCGCCCCTGGGCCCGCGCGGGGTGTTCACAGGCGAGGGCCGAGGAAGGTGCCGCCGGTGGCGTCGATGAGGTCGCCGGTGATCCAGCGGGCGTCGTCGGAGGCGAGGAAGGCCACGATGTCGGCGATGTCGGACGGCCGGCCGATGCGGTTGAGCGCGGAGGCCGCGGCGGTGAGCGCCTCGAACTCCGGGCTGGAGTGGATCCAGGCGTTCGCTTCGGTGTCGGTCACGCCGGGCGCCACCGTGTTGACGGTGATCCCTCGTTCGCCCAGCGCGTGGGCCAGCGTCCTGCCGAGCACGTTGATCGCGCCCTTGGCCATGGAGTAGGCGAGTTCGTGGGTGATGGCGATGCGCGTGTCGGCGGATGAGATGTTGATGATGCGCCCGCCGTCGCTCAGCAGGGGCAGCGCCCGCTGGATGATGAAGAACGGCGCGCGCATGTTGAGCGCGATCAACCGGTCGAACTCCTCGGGGGTCGTCCCGTCGATCGAGCCGGTGCCCATCGTGCCGCCCGCGTTGTTGACCAGGATGTCCAGCGACCGCCCGGCCAGGCCTTCCTCCAGCCCGGCGAACAGCGTGTCGACGTCGCCGGCCACGCCGAGCTCCGCTCGGACGGCGAAGGCGCGACCGCCCTCCCGCTCGATCGCGGCGACCGTCTCCTTGGCCGCGGACTCGTCGCGGCCGTAGTGCACGGCAACGTACGCGCCGTCCGCCGCCAGGCGCTGGGCGATCGCCCGGCCGATGCCCCGCGAACCACCGGTGACCAGGGCCGTCCTACCCGCCAGCTTGCTCATCCTGCCCAGCTCCTCTGCTCATGCGGCGGCACGCACCCCAAACTGTTTATGCCGCACACTGTTTTGTCTATGTTATATACAGTTCTCGGCATGGGCGCAAGGAGATCCAGGAGGGCCGGTGGCGGCGAAAGGTGACAAGGGCGCCAGCGATCCGGTCCGCGGCATGGACCTTCTGTGGGGAACGGCCGGCAGGCCCAGCCGGGGCCCGAAGCCGAGCATGTCCGTCGACCGGATCACCGGGACCGCCATCGAGATCGCCGACGCCGAAGGGCTGGCGGCCGTCTCCATGCAGCGCATCGCCGCCGCCTTCGGCTTCACGACCATGTCCCTGTACCGGTACGTGCCGGGGAAGGCGGAGCTGGTCGCCCTCATGATCGACACCGCGATCGGCGACCGTCCCGACCTCGGCGCGGCGCCGGGCGGGTGGCGCGACCGGCTGGCGGAATGGGCCCGCCGGTGCCTGCGGCTTTACGTGCACCACCCCTGGCTGCTCGCGGCCACCGGCGGCAATCGCGTCATGGGCCCGAACGAGCTGGGCTGGCTGGACGCCGCGCTCGCCGTACTCGCGGACGCCGGTTTCACGCCGGTCGATCAGCACGACGCGTTCCTGCTCGTGAACGGGCACGTCCGCAGCGTCGCGCAGTACACCACGGGTGCCGATCGGCTACGGGTCGACGAGTGGTCGGCCGATCTCGGGGAACGGCTCCGCCGGCACGGCGACCGTTTTCCGGCCCTGGTCGCCGCCATCGAGGGGGGCGGGTACTCCCAGACCACGGACGAGCCCCTGGAGTTCGGGCTCCGCTGTCTGCTGGACGGGCTGGACAGGCTCCTGACCGGCCGCGGCTCCCCTGGCTGAGGCGCGGGCCCCGGTACGCGAGAACGGCTTACTTCGCCCTCGACGGCCGCGGCCTCGCCCGGCGTGCGCCGGGCGAGGCCGCGGGGTTCAGGCGGGGTGCGGCAGGAGAGTTCGGCAGGAGACTTCAGCCGGGGGTTCAGCCGGCACTCCCTGCCGTCCGGATCGCGACCGCGATCCCGGACTGTCGCTGGATTTCAGTCCATCGTGTGGGCGCGCACCGCCTCGTCGCCGCGGGTGTGCCAGGCGTCGAACGTCAGGGCCGTGACCTTCCAGCCCTCGGCCTGCCGTACGAGCCCGAGCCGGTAGACGCCCCACACCTCCCACAGGCCGCCGCCGAGCCCCTCGTCGAGCACGTTGTAGGCGTAGCCCTTCGCGGTCACATGCGCCTCGGCGCCGTCCACGGTCACCGCGAAGTTGCTCACGGTGTGGAAGCTCTGCTTGCGGGCGTGCAGGCCGGTACGCCAGCCGTCCACGAGGGCGTCGGCGCCGATCCGGGCCGGCTCCCCGCCGTTCAGGCTGGTGAAGTCGGCGTCCACCTCGTCGTCGAACAGTTCCCGGCACACCGGCCAGTTCTTTGCGTCGACGGTGTCGAAGACTGCGGTCACCACGTCCACGATCTCGGCGCGGTCGACCAGTGCGGCGATCTGATCCATGCGCCCCATCATGCCCGTGAGATCGTGTGATAGGCACGGTTCCCATGGGAATCGCACTTGTCACCGGCGCCTCGCGAGGGCTCGGCGCCGTCATCGCGGAACGGCTCGCCGCCGACGGCTGGCACGTCGCCGTCAACTACGCCAACGACACCGCCGGAGCCTCCGCCGTCGCCGACCGCATCGCCGCCGCCGGCGGCTCGGCGGCCCCCGCCCGGTTCGACGTCACCGACGAACGGTCCGTACGGGAGGGCGTGGCCGCGCTCGGGCGGGTCGACGTGGTGGTGAACAACGCCACCGGCCCGCAGCCGATGATGCCGGTGGAGAAGCAGACCTGGGACGACCACCTCGGCCAGCTCCGCTTCTTCGTCAAGGCCCCCCTGCTGCTCCTGCAGGCGGTGCTGCCCGGCATGCGCGAGGCCGGCTCGGGCCGGATCGTCAACGTGGGCAGCGAGGTCTCCGACCTCGGCAACGCCGAGTTCGGGCACTACGTCTCGGCCAAGGCCGCGATGCACGGGCTCACCCGGTCGTGGGCGCGGGAGCTGGGGCCGTACGGGATCACCGTCAACACGGTCGAGCCCGGCTGGATCCCGGTGGAGCGCCACGCGGACGTGCCGCCCGAGGACTACACCGGTTATCTGCGCGACGTGCCGCTGGGTCACATGGGCGTGCCGCTCGACATCGCCGAGGCGGTGGCGTTCCTGGCCTCGCCCGGCGCCCGGTTCGTGACCGGGCAGCGGCTCGCCGTCAACGGCGGCCGGACGATGAGCTGACCAAACCTTAAGAGAGGTAAAGAATCTGATGATCCCGAAGGGGTTTTGACAAAAAATGAGTTAATGTCCGTTCATGTCCGGCGCATATTTCCCCCGCATCCAGACCGTCACCGGCGCCCTTCCCGTCTCCGAGATCGACGGGCCGGTGCTCCCCCACGAGCACCTGCGCACCGACACCCGCTGGGGGATCGGCGTGGACTCCGATCCCTGCCGGTGGCTGGACGAGGAGCGATATGTGCTGGCCGAGTTCAAGGACCTCGGCAGGGGCGAGGCGCTGGGTCTCGTCGTCGAGCACAGCTGCATCGGCATGGCCCGCGACCCCGCGTCACTCGCCCGGATCTCCATGGCCGCGCGGGTCCCGATCGTCGCCGCCACCGGCTTCGCCGCCCAGCCGTTCGCCGGCGCGGCGATCACCCGGTACGGCGTCGACGACCTGACCGCCGACCTCCTCCACGAGATCGGCGCCGGGCTGGACGGGACCGGCGCCCGGCCGGGCGTCATCGTCGCCGCGTCGTGGGGCGAGACCCCCGCCCCCGCGGAGGAGCGGGCCGTCACCGCCGCCGCCCGCGCCTCGCTGCGGACCGACCTCCCGGTGGCCGCGGGCGGGCTCGAACTGCTGGAACTGCTGCTCTCCCAGAACGTGCCCGCCCAGCGGCTCAGCGCCCCGGGCGCCGACACGCCGGCCCAGCGCAAGATCGCCGAGACCGGCGCGTACGTGAGCGTCTCCTGCGCGGACGACGTGCTCACCCTCCTCGACGCCGGTCACGCCGAGCGCATCCTGGTCAGCAGCGGCGTACGGCTGCGCGAGCACCTGGCCGGCTACGGCGGGCAGGGGTACGGCCGGCTGTTCTCCTCGGTCGTGCCGGCCCTGCGGGCCGCCGGGGTAGATGACGGCACCCTGCGCCTCGTCACCCACGACAACCCCCTCCGCTGGCTCACCGCCGGCCAGGGCCGCCTCGCCGCCTGACATCACGGCCTGACATCACCACTTGGACTCACCGATTCGCCGGGTCGCGCGGGCGGCGCAGGGTGAGGCGGAAAACGCAGCCCGACCCGCCGGGAGCGCCGGATGTGACGGTGAGGTCGCCGCCGTGCGCCCGGGCGATCTGCCGGGCGATGGGCAGGCCGAGGCCGGTGCCGGGCACGTCGCGGTGGCCGCGCCAGAACCGCTCGAACACGCGCTCCCGCTCCTCTTCGGGGATGCCCGCCCCCCGGTCGGCGACCGTGACCACGGCCAGACCCGGCGTGAGACCGATCTCCACGGTCACGGGCGTGCCCTCCGGGCCGTAGCGCACGGCGTTGTCGACGAGGTTGGCGAGGGCGCGGGTCACCGTGGCCTCGTCGACCGGGCACACGGCCTCCGCCGGGCCCTCCAGACGAAGCGTCATCCGCTTTCCGGCGGCCAGGACCTCGGCGTGCCGGAGCACGTCACGCGCCACCTCCATGAGATCGGCCGGGCGGCGGTCGAGCGTACGGGCGCGTCCGCGGGCCTCGGTCAGCAGGTCGTCGACGGTCGCCCGCAACCGCCCGGCCACGCTCCCCGAGCGGCGCAGACCGTCGCGGTAGACCTCCAGGGTGGGCTCGGGGTGGGCGAGCAGGACCTCCGCGTTGGTCATCAGCACCGACAGCGGGCTGCGCAGCTCGTGGCTCGTCTCCTCCAGCAGCCGCCGCTGGGTCGCCGCGGCCGCCGCGAGCCGGTCCAGCATCGCGTCGAACTCGGCGGCCAGCGCCACCACCTCCAGCGGGCCGCGGCCGAGCCCGATCCGGCGGCTCAGATCGGTGCCGCCGATGTCCCCGGCGACGGCGCGGATCCGGTTGATCGGCGCGACGGCCCGTCCCGCCCACCACCAGGCCGCCGCGGCGGCGGCCGGGGCGAGCGCGAGGATGGTCCAGGAGACCCACGGGGAGCGATGCGCCGAGGCGCTGCGCACGTGCTCGGCCCCGTTGAGCGCCTGCGCGGTCGTCTCGGTGTCGGTCAGCAACACCACGCCGAACAGCAGCAGCGGCGGCACGTAGAACCCCAGGAAGGCGAGCACGGCCAGCCGGACGCGCAGCGAGCGCCACAGCCACAGCCACTGCCGCCTCACGGCCCCTCCAGGCGGTAACCGGCCGCGGTGACGGTGGTGATGACGGGCGGGTCGCCGAGCTTCCTGCGCAGGCGGCTGAGGATCACCCGCACCGAGGTGGTGAAGGGGTTGGCGTTGGCGTCCCACACGTGCTCCAGCAGGTCCTCGGCCGACAGCACCCGGCCGGGATGGTGCATGAAGTAGCGCAACAGGGAGAACTCGCGCGACGTCAGCTCCAGCTCGGCGCCCGCCCGCCAGGCCCGGTGGGTGACCGGGTCGAGTTCCAGGTCGCCCACCCGCAGCAGCGTGCCGTGCTGGTCGCCGCGGCGGCCGAGGGCCCGCAGCCGGGCCACCAGCTCGGCGAAGTGGAACGGCTTGACCAGGTAGTCGTCGGCGCCCGCGTCCAGCCCCGCGACGCGGTCGCCGACGGCGTCGCGGGCGGTGACGACGAGCGTGCGCCGGGGGCGGCGCAGGTGCGCGTCGCCGCCGAGCCGGCGCAGCAGGTCCAGGCCGTCGCCGTCGGGCAGGCCCAGATCCAGGCAGGCCACGTCGTAGGACGTGACCCGCAGCGACTCCTCGGCCTCGCGGTACGTCGCCGCCACGTCCACGGCGTACGACTCGTTGCGCAGGCCGAGCGCGACCAGCGCCGACAGCTCGGGGTCGTCTTCGACGAGGAGCACGCGCACGGCGGGTCAGCCGGACCGCTCGGCGGTGACGGCGCCCGGCGCGCCCGTGACGGTCATGCGGCGGCCCTCGAACGCGACCTCCACGCGGGGGCCGGCGCCGGTGGGATCGTCCGGGCGGAACCGCCCGGCGCCGCCCGACGGCACGAGCGTCAACGCCGGCGGCTTCGCCGGGATCTGGGCGGCCATCACCCCGCCCTCCTCGTTGACCGCGTACCAGGCGAGGACCGGTCCCTTGCCGGTGGTGAGCGTGACGTACGTGCGGGTGTCGGCGCCCTTCGCGACCGTGCCGGCGAGCGTGAGGCCCGACACCGCGCCGAAGACCTTTTCGAGCGAGGCCCGTTCCCTGCGGCCCTCCTGGGTCTGGCCGTTCAGCAGCGCCAGCACCCGCTGTTCGTGCGCGCGCAGCGCCGCCTCCGTGACCTCCGCCCCGGGCGGCGCCAGCGCGCGGACCGCGCTCGCTCCGGTCGCGGAGACGGTCAGCCTGCCCCCTTCGGCGGACACCTGGAACTCGCCTCCCCTCTCCAGCCGGTACGTCCCGACCATAGCCGCGAGATCCCCGCCACGGGCAGGAGTGGCGGCAGGGCCGGAAGCGCTGGGCGCGGGCAGCGGGCGTCCGGCCAGCAGCGCGGGTCCCACCGCCCGCAGCAGCGCCTCGGCCGAGAGCGTCGCGGTGTTCGACGCGATGGCGACCACGCGCCGCCGGGCCGGGACCCAGGCGACGACCGCGTTGTGGCCGACGTCGCCTCCGCCGCCGGCGGTGCTCAGGAACCGCTCGCCGTAGACCGACCGGTCGAAGGCGACCCAGCCGGGCGTCTCCGACCTGCCGTCCCCGCGCGGCCACCCCGCGCGGGCGATGACCTCGGCCGACGCGGGCGTGACCACCCGGCCGGTGAACAGCGCGTACGTCCACTCCGCCAGATCGGGCACGGTCATCGCCAGCCCGCCGTTGCCCTCCACGCCCCAGTAGGGACCGGCGAAGCCGCCCTGGTGGCCCGGCTTCCCGTCGTCGAGGTAGCCGACCGCTCTCGGGCCGGGCGCGGCCGGGCTCCCGTCCCAGAAGCCGCCCGCCGTACGCCCGCCGGGAAGCCGCAGGACGGTGGAGGTCACGTAGTCCCGGTAGCCGCGGCCCGACAGGTGTTCGACGACGAGGGCCAGCAGGGTGTATCCGGCGTTGGAGTAGACGTACCCGGTGCCCGGCGGGAAGGCGAGCCTCAGCCTGCCGATCGCGGCCAGCGCCGCGTCCGGCGACAGCGGCTCGTAGTCGCCGCCGTGGGTCCCGTTGAGACCGCTGGTGTGCAGCAGAAGCTGCCTGATCGTCGCGTCGGCCACCGGGCCGCGCAACCGCGGCAGGATCGCGCCCACCCGGTCGTCGAGCGACAGCCTCCCCTCGTCGGCGAGCCGGAGGATCGCGGCCGCGGTGACCGCCTTGGTCACCGAGCCGATGCTGAACACCGTGCCGGGTGTGTTCGGCCGGTGGGCGCCGGTGTCGGCCATGCCGTACGCGGCGCGGCACTCGAACGCGCCGTCCCTGAGTATCGCGACCGACCCGCTGAACCCCGCCTCCGCCCACGCCCCGAACGCGCGGCCGAGCGCGGGGTCGCACGCGGACGCCTCGGGCGTACGCGCCGGCCGGGTCGGCTCTGCGCCGCACGCCGTCAGGAGCAGTGCGACGGCGGTCAGTCCCGCCGGGAATCCGGCAAAGAATCTTCGCATGCGGGAAACGTACGGACCCCCGCGCGAACCTGATGTGAACGGAACCGGACGGCGTCTTCGCCCCGATCGTTCAGACCGGCTCCGGCCCGGAGTAGCGGGCGACGAGTTCGGCGCCGACGCGGGCGAGCTCGTCCCGGACGGAGCGCGGCTCGACGACCTCGATCAGGGCGCCCCATCCCGCGAGGTGACGGGCGAGGTCCAGCGGGGTCGGGGCGGCGAGGCGCACCCGGACACGTCCCCCCGCGTCACCGTCGGTGTGGCAGTGCCGTCCGAACCGGTCGCGCAGGACCGGCACGAACCGCTCCTCGACGAGCACGGTCGCCCACGTGCGCGACCGCCGCCCCTCGATCTCGTCGACGACCTCCTGCCAGGCGGCGGTGAGGACGAGGCCGGCGGGGCGTTCGGCGGTCTCGCCGGTCACCTCGGCCCGGACGATCCTGTCGACGCGGAAGGTCCGCCGTCCCCGGTCGGTTCCCGCCAGCAGATACCACACGTCGTCCTTGTCGATCAGCCCCCACGGATCGACCAGCCGCTCCGCGGGTTCCGCTTTCGGACCGGCGTAGGTCAGGCGCACCCTGCGACGGCTCACCACGGCGCTCTGCAGGAGATCGACCGTCGCGGGTCGCGTGCGGTCGCGTTCCCCCCACGGGACGGGGTCGACCAGGGTCGCGTCGCGGGCGGCCTCGGCGTCGGCCCGGAAGGTCCGGGGCAGAGCCGCCAGAAGCTTGCGCAGCGCCGCTCCGGCCTCGGCCGACCCGGCCGCGGCCGGGCCGAGGAGCAGGAACAGCGCCTGCGCCTCGGGCGCCGACAGACCGCTCAGGTCGGTGCGGGCGCCGCCGACCAGCGACCAGCCGCCGCCACGCCCCGGCTGCGGATAGACCGGGACGCCCGCCGCCGACAACGCCTCCAGGTCCCGGCGGGCGGTCGCCACGGACACCTCGAGCTCTTCGGCCAGCTCGGCCGCGGTCACCCGGCCGCGAGCCTGCATCAGCAGCAGGACGGCGACGAGACGGTCGGCACGCACGGTTCCCGATTCTGCCCGGAAAAGTGCTCAGAAGGTGAGCACTTCAAGTCGGAGGATTGAGGCATCACCCACTGAGAAGGGAAACCCCGATGTTGCGAGGCCTCACCACCGTCAGCTTCTACGCCGACGACGTCACCGCCGCCGTCCGCTGGTACGCCGGACTGCTCGGCGTCGAGCCGTACTTCACGCGTTCCGTCGAGGAGACGCTCGCCTACGCCGAGTTCCGGATCGGCGACGACGAGGACGAGCTCGGCATCGTCGACCGCCGCTTCGCCCCCGGCCCCCGGCGGGACGAGCCCGCGGGCGCGGTCGTCTACTGGGCCGTGGACGACGTGGAGGCCGCCTTCGGACGGCTGCTCGCCCTCGGCGCCACGACGTACGAGAAGCCGGTGGAGCGCGGCCCGGGCTTCGTCACCGCCTCCGTGGTCGATCCCTTCGGCAACGTCCTCGGCGTGATGTACAACCGGCACTTCCTGGAGGTCCACGACCGGTGACGCGGACGCCGCCTCAGCTGTCGAAGCCGACGCCGAATGCGTCGAGGGTGCGCAGCCAGGCGTTGCGGCGGCCCTCGTGCTCGTCGGCGCGGGCGATGGACCAGCGGGTGAGCTGGATGACGCCGGACCGCACCGGCTCGGGCGGGAAGGGCATCGGCTTGTGCCGCACCATCTCCAGCTCGGTCCGCTCGGTGAGACGCCCCTGCAGCAGGTCGAGCATCACGTTGCCGCCGAAGCGGGCCGCCCCCACGCCGAGGCCGGTGTATCCGGCCGCGTAGGCGAGGCGGGAGCCGTACGCCGTGCCGAAGAAGGCGCTGAACCGGCTGCAGGTGTCGATGACGCCGCCCCAGCGGTGGGTGAAGCGCAGGCCGTGGAGCTGCGGGAACGTCTCGAAGAAGTGGGTGGCGAGCTTCTCGAAGGTGGCGTCGCGCTGGTCGTACTCGGGCCGGACCAGGCCGCCGTTGTGGTAGACGGCGTCGTAGCCGCCCCACAGGATGCGGTTGTCGTCGGTCAGCCGGTAGTAGTGGAACCGGTTGGCCGAGTCGCCGACGCCCTGGCGGTTCCGCCAGCCGATCTCCGCGAGGAGGTCGGCCGGCACCGGCTCGGTCATCAGCGCGTAGTCGTACACCGGCACCAGGAAATGCCTGAGCCGGCGCAGCAGCGGCGGGAAGGCGCCGGTGCCGAGCGCCACCCGCCCGGCCCTGACGCGGCCCTTCGGCGTCCCCAGCTCCAGCGCCGTGCCGTCGTCGTGCAGCGAGCGCACCGGCGTGTGCTCGAAGACGCGCACGCCGAGCCGGACGCAGACGTCGCGCAGCCCCCAGGCGAGGCGCGCCGGGTCGACCATGGCGACGCCGTCGCGGTCCCACACCCCGCCGAGGTAGGTCGGGGAGTCGACCTCGGCCCGCACCCGTTCCCGGTCCAGCCGCTCCAGCCGCACGCCGAGCGAGGCCGCCGCGCTGACGTCCTCGTCGAGCCCGGCGAGCTGCCACTCCTCGGTGGCGACGCGCAGCTCGCCGGTCCGCTCGAAGGAGCAGTCGACGCCGTGGCGGGAGAGGGTCCGCTCGATCTCGTCGAGGTTCTCCCGGCCGAGCCGTTCCAGCGTCGCGATCTCCGCGGGCCAGCGGTCCCGGCCGTTGCCGAGCCCGTGCGTCAGGCTCGCCGCGCAGAACCCGCCGTTGCGGCCGGAGGCGGCCCACCCGACCGCGCGTCCCTCCAGGAGGACCACGTCGAGCGAGGGGTCGCGCTCCTTGGCCATCAGGGCCGTCCACAGCCCGGTGAAGCCGCCGCCGACCACCGCGAGGTCCGCCGTGACGTCTCCGGTCAGCGGCGGCAGCGGCTCGGGCGCGAGCGGCCGGTCGAGCCAGTACGGCCTGCGCTCCGCGTCGGCGAGCGCCTTCGACGGAACCACGAATTCCACTTCCTTCTTACGCGTTGGCGCGGCGGCGGGCCAGGAGGGCGTTGCCGAGGGCGATCAGCACGCCGGCCGCGAAGATGAGCGTGCCCATGACGTTCACCTGCGGCGGGATGCCGACACGGGTGGCGCCCCAGATCCACAGCGGGAACGTCACCGTGCCGCCGGAGTTGAAGTTGGTGATGACGAAGTCGTCGATCGACAGCGCGAACGCCAGCATCGAGCCCGCCAGCACGCCCGGGAAGATCATCGGCAGGGTGACCAGGCGGAACGTCGTCCACGGCCCGGCGCCGAGGTCGCGCGCCGCCTCCTCCAGGGAGGCGTCCAGCGTCATCACCCGGGCCCGCACGGTCACGGCCACGAACGAGATCGAGAACATCACGTGCGAGATCACGATCGTCCAGAACCCGAGCGGCACGGCGAGCGTGACGAACAGCGACAGCAGCGACGCGCCCATCACGATCTCGGCGCAGGAGATGGCCGCGAACATGACCAGGTTCATCGCCCCGGCCCCGCGGAAGCGGTAGCGGCCGAGCGCCAGCCCGATCAGCGACCCGAGCACCCCGGCGACCAGCATCGTCAGCACGGCGATGACCAGCGAGTTCACCAGGGCCTGGGTGAGGTCGCCGATCTCGAACAGCTTGCCGTACCACTTGAGCGTGAAGCCCTGCCAGCTCGTGTTGAACCGGCCGTGGGTGTCGTTGAAGCCGAAGAGGATCATGACGGCGATCGGCAGCACCAGCCACGCGATCACCAGCCAGGTGTAGATCTGCAGGAGGCGGCCCCGCAGCAGGCCACGCTTCATCGCGCCGCCACCTCCAGCACGTCCTCGGTGCCGAGCGCCCTCGCGTACGCGAAGATGCCGACCAGCAGCAGGGCCATCAGCGTGAACGACAGCGCCGAGGCGGTCGGGTAGTCCTGGTTGATCAGGAACTGGTTCTGGATGACGTTGCCGACCATCGTGTTGCTGGTGCCGCCGAGCACGGACGCGTTGACGTAGTCGGACGTGGCCGGGACGAACGTCATCAGCACCCCGGCGAACACCCCCGGCAGCGACAGCGGCAGCACGACCCGCAGGAAGGTCTGCGCCTTGCTGGCGTACAGGTCCTGCGCGGCCTCCAGGACCCGCGGGTCGATCCGCTCCAGCGCCACGTACATCGGCAGGATCATGAACGGCAGGAAGTTGTAGGCCAGGCCGCCGATCACCGCCGCGCTCGTGGCGAGGATGTGGAAGTCCTGCGGCACCAGCCCGGCCGACTTGAGCGGCCCGAGCAGCAGGCCGTTGTCGGAAAGGAAGAACTGCCAGGAGATGGTGCGCAGCACGAACGACACGAGGAACGGCAGCAGCAGCATGAACAGGTAGACCGACTTGCGGCTACCCCCCTTGAAGGCGATCCAGTACGCCACGGGGAACCCGATGACGATCTGGATCAGCGTCGAGGCCAGGCCGTACACCAGCGACCGGATGATCTGGTCGTGGTAGGTGCTGATCCCGTCCACGTAGCTGTGCCAGTTGAACGTGAACGCGTAGCCGTTGACCACGTCGCCGGACTGCAGCGACAGCGACAGCATGACCACCGTCGGGATGACGAAGAAGATCGCCAGCCAGAGCGTGCCCGGGAAGAGCAGCGCGTACGGCGTCAGCGAAGCCCTGAGCCTGCTCATGCGGTCGTGATCGCCTGGAAGATGGACTCGAACTTCTTCTGCTCCTGTGGCGTCGCGAAGTTCTTGTAGCTGCGGAGTTTGGCGTAGTCCTCGTCACTGGGGAACACCAACGGGCTGGTCGACACCTGCTCCAGGAGCTTCTTGTCCTCGCCGGTCGCCTTGGCGGCGTCGGCGGCGATGACGTCCTTGGCGCCCGGGACCGGGGTGACGTAGTTGATGTACTCCGCCAGTTTCCCGGCGACGTCCACGTCGTAGAAGAAGTCCATCAGCATGATCGCGTCGACCGGGTTCGCCGCGGTCTTCGGGATCATCATGTTGTCGGTCCAGATGGTCGCGCCCTCCGTGGGGAGCACGAACTTCAGGTCCGTGCCGTCGGAGACGTTCTTCTGGAAGACGTCGCCCGACCACGCCATGGTGAGCCAGATGTCGCCCTTGGCCAGCGGGTCGATGTACGCCTGGTCGTAGTACTTGCGCACGATGCCGGCGTCGCGCTGCTCCTGGAGCTTGGCCGCCGCCTTCTCCCAGTCGGCCTCGGTCGACTTGTCGGGGTCGATGCCGAGCGCGAACAGGCCGAAGTTGGCGATCTCCTGGGAGTCGGACATCATGCCGACCTTGCCCTTGTACTTCGGGTTCCACAGGTCGGCCATGCTGGTCGGCGGCGTGTCGACGTACTTCGGGTTGTAGGCGATGCCGGTCATGCCGGACGCCCACGGGATGCTGTAGACGTTGCCGGGGTCGAACGACTCGTTCTTGTACCGCTCTCCGGCGTTGGCCGCGAAGTTCGGCAGCTTGGCGTGGTCGAGCGGGACGAGGTAGCCGAGCTGCACGAGCTGGGTGAAGTGCAGGCCGTTGGTGACGACCATCAGGTCGTAGTCGATCGACTGCCCGGCCGCGAGCTGCGGCTGGATCTTGGCGAACCAGCTCGGGTTGTCCTGGATGACCTCCTTGT
This sequence comes from Microbispora cellulosiformans, assembly GCF_008728085.1. Taxonomy (NCBI): domain Bacteria; kingdom Bacillati; phylum Actinomycetota; class Actinomycetes; order Streptosporangiales; family Streptosporangiaceae; genus Microbispora; species Microbispora cellulosiformans. The sequence goes on from NZ_VYTZ01000024.1 coordinate 31,466, forward strand.
AGGTCACCGTGATCCCGGTCTGCTTCGTGAACCGCTTGAGCTCGGGCTGCTTGGGATCCATGTAGAGCGGCCAGTTGGCGAAGTCCACGTGGCCGTTCTTGGTCTTGCCCGACCAGTACGCCTCCACCTCGGACTGGGCCTGCGCGGAGGAGGTCGGCTTTGCCGTGCCCTTGCCCTGCACGCCGCAGGCGGCGAGGACGAGCCCGGCGGCCGACAGCCCCGCGAGCCGGAAGGCGTCGCGCCTGCCGAGCCGGCGCTGGGTCATGCCGCGGAGGAAGGCGGGGTCCTTCCCGTGGGGATGGTTCATGGGGTTCGTGTGCTCCGGGGAGTTCGGGGTTTTACCTCAGCGCGTAGGAGTGCCGGGGCTGCCAGGAGAGCCATACCTCGTCGCCGCGCTCGGCGGTGATCGTGCTGTCGTTCGCGTTCTGCTCGAACACCGTGATCTCGGCGCCGTCGCCGAGCACCACGACGTAGCTGTTGTACGTGCCGAGATAGACGACCTCGGCCACGGTCCCCCGGACGACGCTGAGGTCGCCCTCCGGCTGTTCCTTGGCGAGCTTGATCTTCTCGGGGCGGACGGTGAGATCGACGGTCTGCCCGGCGGAGAGCGCGCCGTCGGCCGGGACGAGGATCCGGTCGCTCGGGCCGAGGGCGAGCACGGCCGTGTCGCCGCTCACCTGCTGCACGGTGCCGCCGAACAGGTTGGAGGTGCCGATGAAGCCGGCGACGAACGTGCTGGCGGGCCGCTCGTAGATCTCGCGGGGGTCGGCGAGCTGCTCCACGAGGCCGTCGTTCATGACCGCGATGCGGTCGCTCATCGTCAGCGCCTCGCTCTGGTCGTGCGTCACGTAGACGAACGTGATGCCGACCTCGCGCTGGATGCGCTTGAGCTCGATCTGCATGGCCTGGCGGAGCTTGAGGTCGAGCGCGCCGAGCGGCTCGTCGAGCAGCAGCGCGCGGGGCCGGTTGACCAGCGCGCGGGCGAGCGCGACACGCTGCTGCTGGCCGCCCGACATCTCCTTGGGACGGCGCTTCTCGCGGCCGGTGAGGTCCACGACCTCCAGGATCTCGCCGACGCGGCGCCTGATCTCCGCGTCGGGGACCTTCCTGCGCCTGAGCCCGAACGCGACGTTGTCCCAGACGTTCATGTGCGGGAACAGCGCGTACGACTGGAACACCATGTTGATGTCACGCTTGTTCGGCGGGACGTGCGTGACGTCCTCCCCGTGGAGCCTGACGACCCCCTGGGTGGGGTCCTCGAACCCGGCGATCATCCGCATGCTGGTGGTCTTGCCGCAGCCGGAGGGCCCGAGGAGGGAGAAGAACTCCCCTTCCGCGATCGCGAGGCTCACGCCCTTGACCGCCCGTACGACCTCGCCGTGCGAGACGTACTCCTTGACCACGTTGTCGAGTTCGATGGCGGGCACGCTGCCTGATCCGGAGGCGGCGGCGACCGCCGCCCCCGGGCCCGCCTGGATATCTGTCATTCCAGGCTTATCCCTCTTTATCGATAGGTCGTACGGCTCGCGCCGGGGGAACCTATTCGCCGATGTAGTGCATCACGTGCTTGACGCGGGTGTAGTCGTGCAGCCCGAACACGGACAGGTCCTTGCCGTAGCCCGAGTGCTTGAAGCCGCCGTGCGGCATCTCGGACACGAACGGGATGTGGGTGTTGACCCAGACCACGCCGAAGTCGAGGCGCTTGGACATCCGCATCGCCCGCCCGTGGTCGGAGGTCCAGACGGAGCTCGACAGGCCGTAGCGGACGCCGTTCGCCTTGGCCAGCGCGTCGGCCTCGTCGGTGAACGTCTGGACGGTGATGACCGGGCCGAAGATCTCGTCCTGCACCATCTCGTCGTCCTGCCGCAGCCCGTCGACCACCGTCGGGGCGAAGAAGTAGCCCTTGTCGCCGACGCGGGCGCCGCCGGTGAGGACCGTCGCGTGCCCGGGGAGCCGCTCGAAGAACGACTCGACCCGGGCGAGCTGGTTGGCGTTGTTCAGCGGGCCGAAGTAGGCCTCCTCGTCGTCGAGCCCGCCCAGCCTGGTGGCGGCGGCGGCCTCGGTCAACGCCGCGGCGAACTCGTCGTGGATGCTCTCGTGCACCAGCACGCGGCAGGCGGCGGTGCAGTCCTGACCGGCGTTGTAGAGGGCCGCCCCGGCGATCCCCTCGGCGACGGCCTTGATGTCCTTGACGTCGTCGAACACCACGACCGGGGCCTTGCCGCCCAGCTCCAGGTGGACCCGCTTGACGTCGTCGGCGGCGGTCCTCGCGACCGCCATGCCCGCGCCCACCGAGCCGGTGATCGCGACCATGCTCGCGGCCGGGTGGCCGACCACCAGCGAGCCGGTCTCCCGGTCGCCGGTGACGACGTTGAAGACACCGGCCGGCAGGACGTCGCCGAGGATCTCGGCCAGCTTCAGCGTGGAGGCCGGGGTGGTGTCGGACGGCTTGAGCACGACCGTGTTGCCCGCCGCGAGCGCGGGGGCGATCTTCCACACGGCCATCATCATCGGGTAGTTCCACGGTGTGACCTGGCCGATGACGCCGATCGGCTCGTGCCGGATCACGGAGGTGTGGTCGGCCATGAACTCGCCGGAGGTCGGGCCCTCCAGAGTGCGGGCCGCTCCGGCGAAGAAGCGGAAGTGGTCCGCGGCGATCGGGGTCTCGTCCTCGGCCATGCGCGCCCGGGGCTTGCCGGTGTTGCGGCACTCCGCCTCGTTGATCTCGTCGGCCCGGGCCTCGATCGCGTCGGCGACCTTCAGCAGCAGCGCCGCGCGCTCACCCGGCGTCGTCTGGCCCCACGTCTCGAAGGCGGCCGTCGCGGCGGCGTACGCGGCGTCGACGTCCTCCTGGCCCGACACCGGTGCCTGGGCGTAGACCTCCCCCGTCGTAGGGTCTACGACGTCGGAGAAACGGCCGCTCGCGGCGTCGACGAACTTCCCGTTCACGAAGTTCTGGAGACGGGTGGTCACCGTTGACCTCCTGTTGAGGTAGCTAGGATGTCGCGACTCTGACAGAGAAAAGAGCCTACGACAAGGGATTTCGTGGCTAAGATACCAAACTGCTACGGAATCGCTTGACGGAAGCGACTCAGCTGACACCATGTCAGAGCAAGATCGCAACGTGTCGAAAACGGTGCCGTAACACGAGGTCGGTAGGACCGACGCGCTCTCCAAGAGAGGACACCCCCCGAGGATGACGACTCCGCCTAAGTCCCGCGCGGCTGCCGCGAAGGGCGGGCCGGTGGTGCTCGACGAGATCTCCAAGCAGATCATCGAGCAGCTTCAGACGGACGGGCGCAAGCCGTACGCCGCGATCGGCAAGGCCGTGGGCCTGTCGGAGGCCGCGGTGCGCCAGCGGGTGCAGCGCCTGCTGGACCTCGGCGTCATGCAGATCGTCGCCGTGACCGATCCGCTGACCCTGGGCTTCCCCCGCCAGGCGATGATCGGCATCAAGTGCGAGGGCGACCTGGAGCAGGTCGCCGACGAACTGTCGCAGATCCCCGAGATCGACTACGTCGTGCTCACGGCCGGCTCGGTGGACATCATGGTCGAGGTGGTCTGCGAGGGCGACACCCACCTGCTGGAGATCCTCGGCAAGATCCGGGCCATCTCCAGCGTGCGCGCCACCGAGACGTTCGTCTACCTCAAGCTGCACAAGCAGACCTACTCCTGGGGCACGCGCTGACGTCTCCCGAGTCGTGACCGCTTCTAGGTTATGACGGCGACGGCGCGTACGGGGGCTCCGTCGGCGGCGTGGAGCCGCAGCGGCAGCAGGGAGACCTCGACGGCGCGCCCGGCGGCCTGGGCCTCCAGGAGCGGGCCGAGGTTGCGGAGGTTCTCCGCGATGACGCCGTGCGCCCCGCACAGCACCCGGTGCGCGGGCAGGTCGGCGGGAGCCGGAGTCGGGTCGACGCTGAGGGCGTCGACGCCGACGGTCCGCACGCCCGCGGCGACGACCAGGCGGGCGGTCTCCGCCTCCAGGTACGGGTGGGCCAGGTAGCCGGGTGTGCCCCAGTGGGCGTCCCAGCCGGTGGCGACCAGCAACACGGTCCCCGGCCCGAGCCGCCCGCCGACCGGGCCGAGCATCGCGGGGGTGATCGGCGCGTGCGGCGGCAGGCCCCGGGCGTCGAGGACCGCCGCCGGGCCGAGGAACCGCTCCAGCGGCAGGTCGCCGAGCGTGGGCAGCGCGTCGTCGATGTGGCACGGCGCGTCCACGTGAGTGCCCGACTGCGACCCGAGGTGCAGGCGGAGGACGTTCACGCCCTCCTCCGCCACCGTGAGAGCGGGCGTGATCTCCACCTCCGGATCTCCGGGATAGACCGGCATGCCACTCACAACGGGCACCGACAGGTCGACGATCATCGCTTCTCCCCCGCGTCCGGCCCTGCCCGGCGCGAGCGGGCCGTTCAGATCGTACGACCGGTGAAGGGATCAGTAGAGGTCCGTCCGGCGGTCGCGGTGGACGTCGTTGCGGGGGCCGGTGGCCTTGTCCCTGGCCCGGGTCAGGTCGCAGTCGGCCGTCAGCACGGCGGGGCCGTCCGTGAGCACCGGCCCGGCCAGCGGGTATCCGTCCGGGCCGATCAGCGACGTGCCGCGGACCCAGCTCATCCCGCGTTCGTCCGCGCACCGGTCAGCCCCGGCCAGCCTCTCCCACCCGGTCACGGTCGGGCCGTCGGCGGGCTCCGCGAGGCTCCTCGCCTCCTCGGCGCCGGTGAAGACGTAACCGCTGTTGACGAGCTCGGGCAGCACCACCAGCCGCGCGCCGGCTCCGGCCGCGTCCGTGATCGCCGCCTCCGCGGCGGCCCGGTTCGCCGCGGGCTCGCCCACCCGCGGCGCGACCTGCGCCACGGCGACCCGCGTCACGGCCGTACGCGGTGATCCCGGGGTTGCTTCGATCACGGTGGGCCGGCCTGTCATGCGTTCCTCCAGGTCAAGCGGGACCGCTTGAGTGTGCCTCACGGCCTCGAATAAGGACAATTGGGGCTATCACGGGAAATAGGCTCCACGATGTGGACACGCACACCACGGTGGAGGACCTGCTGCGCTCCCCCGCGCTGCAGCTGAGGGTCGTGGCCGGTGAGCGCGGCCTCGGCAGGTCGGTCTCCTGGGCCCACGTGAGCGAGCTGGAGGACCCGACCCCCTGGCTGCTCGGGGCCGAGGTCATCATGACGACCGGCATCGGCGTGCCGCGCGCCGCCGCCGCGCAGCGCGCGTACCTGGAGCGGCTGGACGACGCGGGGGTGGCCGCGCTCGCGCTCAGCGCGGGCCTGCACGTCCCGCCGCTGCGCCGGGCCTTCCTCGACGCCGCCGAGGAGCGGGGGTTCCCGGTGCTGGAGGTGCCGCTGGCCGTGCCGTTCATCGCGATCGCGCAGGAGGTCGCGGCGGCCGTGCAGGAGGACGCCCGGCAGCGGCTGGGAGCCCAGCTCCAGGTGTTCGGCGCGCTGCGCTGGCTCGCCTCGGAAGGGCTCGACACGGCGGGGCTGTTCCAGCGGCTCGAACGGCTGTCGGGGTACGCCATCCACCTGAGCACCCCGCAGGGGCGTCCGCTGCTGCCCGGCGTGCCCGCGCCCCCTCCCGGCGTACGGCTGCCCGCCTCGGCGGACGCGCCGCCGACCATCCCCGGCGGTTTCGCGCTCCCGGTCCCCGCGCCCGGCGGCCCGGCGGGGTGGCTGGTGGCCTTCGAACGGCAGGGCGCCCGCCCGGCCGGGCTGGCCGTGGTGCAGCACATCGCGACCGTCGCCGCGCTGCGGCTCGCGATGGTGCGCAGCCGGCGCGAGACGCTGCGGCGGCAGGGCGCGGAGACGCTGGCCGAACTGCTGCAGGATGTGCTCGACCCGGAGACCGCCCGGCGCAGGCTCGCCCTCATGGGCCTCCCGCCGGGCGACGAGATCGTGCTGCTCGTGGTGCGCGACGCCGAGGACGACGCCGTCGTGGGCGCCCTCGGCGAGCACCCCCACCTCATGCTCCGCCGCCACCGCGACCTGTACGTGCTGACGCCGGCCTCCGTGATCACCGGCGACGCGGGGACGGGAGCCGCGCCGCGTGACCCGCGGGAGGACGGCCGGGCGGGCGACGGAGAGGCGGGGACGGCGTTGCGGGAGATCCCGGGGATCGCGGCCGGTATCAGCCGCCCGCTCCCGCCAGGGTCGTCGCTGCGGGTCGCCCAGCGCGAGGCGCTGTGGGCGGCCTCCCGCGCCGCCGAGTCGGGCCGGCCGCTCGTGACGTACGGCGAGGACACCACGGGCCGGTGGCTCCCGGACGACGTGGGCGTGCTGGCCGCCCTGGTCGAGCACGTGCTCGGCGACGCCCTGCGGTACGACACCGAGCACGGATCGGATCTGGTCACGTCGGTGCGGACCTGGATGGAGCGCGACCGCCGCGTCGACGACGCCGCGCGGGCCCTGCACGTCCACCCCAACACGCTGGCGTACCGGCTGCGCCGGTTCGGGGCGCTGACCGGCCGCGACCTGTCGGCGACCGGCGACTTCGCCGAGGTGTGGCTGGCCATCCGCGCCGCCTCCCAGCTCGGCGGTCTCTAGGGCCGGTACGGACCTCGGTCTCAAGACGGCTTCGCAGGCCCGGGTGGCTCGCGGTGCCGCGATCTCATGCCCGGCGGTGGCTCACGCCGGATCCGGGAGATCCGTCGACGCGAGCCTGGCCGGGTCGATGACGGTCGAGATGGCGACGATCCGGCCGTCCACGACGGTGAACGCCATGACCGAGAGCGGAGTTCCGTCCTCGCTCCAGGAGACGAATCCGGGAAGGCCGTTGACGAGTACCGCTCGCCCTCGCGCGGCCGCGCCGGCGGCGACTCGCGCGGTCGCGCCGGCGGCGACCTTGGTGGCGCCGAGGACGACGACCACACCGTCGGAGGTGTCGACGGTCAGCTTCACCTCGGGGTCGAGCACGCGCAGCAACCCCTCGAAGTCGCCGCCGTGAGCCGCCGCCAGGAAGGCCTGGACCACCTCGCGCTGTTCCCGTCCGGCGGCCCTCGGCCGTCCGGGCTCCTGAGGGTTCGCCCGCACCTTCCCGCGGGCGCGGCTGGCGAGCATCTTGGCGGCGTCGGCGGACCTGCCGAGAATCCGGCCGATCTCGTCGAACGGCACCGCGAACAGGTCGTGCAGTACGAACGCCAGCCGCTCGCTCGGCCGGAGCGATTCCAGGACGACCAGAAGTGCGACCCCGACCGAGTCGGCGAGCGCCACGTCGTCCTCCGGCGCGGGCCTGTCGTCGGCCGTCACCACGAGTTCGGCCAGCCGGTCGTCGTAGGGCGCCTCGGGGCGCGCCCGGCGCGACCGCAGAACATCCAGGCTGATCCGGCCGACCACCGTGGTCAGCCAGCCGGCGAGGTTGTCGATGGTCGCCGTGCCCTGACGGGAGAGCCGCAGCCAGGCCTCCTGGACCACGTCCTCGGCGTCGGCCTGCGAGCCGAGCATGCGGTAGGCGACCGCGCGCAGCCGGTCGCGCTGGGCCTCGAACGCCTCGCTCACCGGGTCGGCCGGGCTGGTGTCGGACATGTTGTTACCTTCCTCGAATCTGCCACGTCATGGGTGATGACGGGCCCGGACGGGCGCAGGTAACCGATGAAGGGGCGATACCGATGGAAGCACGCATGAAGAGCCGGGCGAATCCCGACGTGACGACGGCGATCCAGCACCTGTACAAGGCGATTCACGCCGGTGGCGTCGACCCGCGCGTGCTCGACCTGGTCCACCTGCGGGCCAGCCAGATCAACGGCTGCAGCCCGTGCGTCTTCGCCGGGGTCGCGGCGGCCAGGAAGCACGGGGAGGCCGACGAGCGGCTGCACAACGTGGCCGCCTGGCGCGAGACGCCCTTCTTCACCGAGGCGGAGCGAGCCGCGCTCGCGCTGACGGAGGCCGCCACCCGGATCCAGGACGGCGCGCCGGGTGTGACCGACGAGATCTGGGACGCCGCCGCCGCCCACTTCGACGAGGCGCAGCTGTCCGCGCTCAATCTGGAGATCGCGCTGACCAACTTCTTCAACCGGATCAACCGTACGATCCGGGAGCAGGCCGGCACGACCTGGTGACGTGGGCGGGGCGTCGTCCGTCCGGATGCCGCGCCCTCCGAAGCGAGGGATGACGCCCCGCCGGGTCAGCGGATGCCGACATAGAAGCGGGTCTGGTCGCTGCGGTGGAGGGCGTGGTAGGCCTCGAACCTGGTGTTGTCCTCCAGCCACGCGACCGACTCGATGCCGAGCAGCGGCGTCGAGGTGGAGACCTCCAGGAGCGCCGCGTCCTCCCGGCTGGGGAAGACCGCCTCGATCCAACGGTCGGCCGCCGCGGGCTCGATGCCGTACCGGCGGCGCAGCGTGTCGTAGAGCGACTGGTTCTCCAGGACGACCCGCTCCAGGCCGGGGACGAGCCGGGCGGGCAGGGCGGTCTCCACGAGCAGCCACGGCTGGCCGTCGACGCGGCGGAGCCTGCGCAGCCGTACGACCTGCTCCCCCTGCGGGATCCGCAGCAGCGCGGCCTCCCTCTCGTCGGCCTCGCCGAGCGTCTGCCGGATGGTCTGGGTGGTCACCCGGCGCCCCGACTCCCGCAGGTCGTCGGCGGATCCGGACGTCGACCCGACGAACCTCAGCTCGGTCTTGCGGGGGGCGACGAAGGCCCCCTTGCCCTTCACCTTGTAGATCAGGCGCTGCTGGACCAGCTCGCGCAGCGCCTCCCTGACCACCGTGCGGGAGACGCCGAACAGGTCGCTCAGCTCTGCCTCCGACGGCAGCGGCCGGTCGGGGCCGCGCTCGCCGCTCTCGATCTCCGCGCGCAGCGCCCGCATGAGCTGCATCCACAGCGGTTCCGCCCCGTCACGGTCAAGGGGCGGATAGGTCAGGGTCACGGAAACCTCCTCGGCGGCACCGCAGCAGCATGCCCGACCAACGCCTGTCACTACAAGTGGCCGGAGCTGTCATCAAGATTACCCATGACCTCCGCACAGGTCTGACCAGAAAGAGCCTCTTGACATGCCCGAAACGCCGTCTTAGTTTGCTTGTCACTACAGGCCTGTAATGACAAGTCGGCATCTGGGCCGACGTGTCCCAGCCGATCTCCCCCCTCGCGAACCCGCTCTGTCTGGAGACACCATGCACATGCGTCCCACACGCCGGCCCTGGCGCGCCGCCTCGGCCGCGGCGATCTCCGCCCTCGCCGTCCTGGCCGCGGGCTGCGGCTCCGGTGGTTCCGGTGACACCGCCGACGCCGCGGACGGGGCCGCGAGCGGCGGCAGCGGCGGCGGCAAGCCCTTCATCGCGCTGAGCAACGGCTTCATCGGCAACGGCTGGCGGCAGACGATGATCGCCAAGTTCGAGGCCGCCGCCCAGCAGGCCAAGAGCGACGGGCTGATCGGCAAGTACAAGGTCGTCAACGCGCCCGGCGACAACTCCGCGACCGAGCAGGTCGCCCAGATCAAGAGCCTGCTGCTGCAGAAGCCCGACGCCCTGCTCATCGACCCGGCCTCGCCGACCGCGCTGCAGCCCGTCATCCAGCAGGCCTGCAACTCGGGCGTCAAGGTCGTGGTCTTCGACTCGGCCATCGACGCGCCCTGCGCGCACGTGCTGCAGAACAGCTTCGTCGACTGGGCGACGTACGCCGCCAAGCCGCTCCTGGAGGGCATCGGCGGCAAGGGCTCGGTCATCGTGAGCCGCGGCGTCGTCGGCTCCCAGCCCGAGGCCGAGATGCTCGACACCACCAAGAAGATCCTCGGGGACTACCCCGGGGTGAAGACCGTGGCGACGGTGACCGGCATGTGCGACGGCGCCACCGCGCAGAAGGCGGTCCTCGGCGTGCTGTCCAGCGTGCCGAAGGTCGACGGCGTCATCGGCTGTGGCGACGGCTACGGCGTCGCCCAGGCGTTCGCCACGGCCGGCAAGCCGGTGCCCGCGGTGGACTTCGAGACCAACGGCCGGGCGCTGAGCTACTGGCGGGACAACAAGATCAACAATGGCTCGGTCGCCGTCATGTCCGACCCCGGTCAGTCGGTCGCGGCCCTCTGGGAGGCACTCGACCTGCTCGACGGCAAGGACGTGCCCAAGCAGATGACCTTCCCGATCGTCCTGATCGAGCAGAAGGACCGCGACGCCTGGGCCGCGGCGCTCAAGCCCGACGAGTACGCCGCCTGGCCGTGGACCCGCGAACTGTTCCGGCAGCAGGTCGAGGCCGTCAAGTCCGGTGGCGAGCCGGTGCGGCCGCCGATCCCGTCGGCGCAGGGCTGACCCGCTCCACCCACCCGACGGCACGCAGGAGACGGAGGAGACCCGGGATGCACGTCGACAATCTCCCGGCCGGCGGCGCCGCGCCGCCGGGCACGGACACGGGACCGGCCGGTCCGCCGCCCGTCGTCACCGCCAGGGGCGTGACCAAGGCGTACGGGCGGACCCGGGCCCTGGCGGGCGTGGACCTGGCGGTCCGCGCGGGTGAGGTGCTCGGGCTGGTCGGCCACAACGGCGCCGGCAAGAGCACGCTCATGCGGGTCCTCGCCGGGCTGGAGCCCTGCGACACCGGCACGGTCCTCGTCCACGGCCGCCAGGCGTCCGCCGGAGACTTCCGCACGGTGCGGATGGCCTACCAGGAGACGTCGCTGTGCCCCGATCTCACCGTGGCGGAGAACATGTGGGTGTCGTCGCGGCACTGCCTGCCCCGCGTGCGGTGGCGGCGGGCCGCGAGCGACGCGGTGCGCCGCCGCCTCGACGACATGTTCCCCGGTCACGGCGTCTCCCCCCGCGACCGGGTGGAGGACTTGTCGCTCTCCCGCCGTCAGATGGTGGAGATCGCCCGCGCGTGCCTGGTGGACCGGCTCGACCTGCTGATCCTCGACGAGCCCACGGAGTCGCTCGGCCCGGACGCCGCCCGGTCGCTGTACGCCTACGTGCGGCGGCTGACCGAGGCCGGGACGGCCGTGCTGCTCATCTCGCACCGCATCCGGGAGGTCCTCTCGGTGGCCGACCGCGTCGCCGTCCTGCGCGACGGCGCGGTCACCGCCGAACGGCCCGCCTCCGGCCTGACCGAACCGGACGTCCTGGGGCTGATGGGCGCGCACGTCGCCGCTCCGCCGACGTTCGGGGCGCCGGCCGCCACCGGGAGCACCGCCCGCGACACGGTGGCCGAACTGCTCGGGGCCACCGGCCCCGGCCTGCGGGAGGTCACCCTGCGGGTCGGCAGGGGCGAGGTCGTGGGCCTCGCCGGGCTGGCCGGCCAGGGCCAGCAGGAGGTGCTCAAACGCCTGTGGCGGCCCGTCCGGCGCGACACCACCGTCGGCGTGAGCCGGGCGTACGTGCCCGGCGACCGGCAGCGCTCGGGGGTGCTGCCCCTCTGGAGCGTGGGCGACAACCTGATCGTGACCGCGCTGCGCGGGATCGCCCGGCGCGGGCTGCGCCGCCCGGCGGAGGAGCGCGCGGTCGTCGCCGACTGGGTGAAGCGCCTGTCGATCAGGGGCGGCGCGGAGGCCGGGATCACCGAGCTGAGCGGCGGCAACCAGCAGAAGGTCATCGTCGCCCGCGCGTTCGCCTCCCCCGCCGGGCTCGTGCTGCTCGACGACCCGTTCCGGGGCGTGGACGTGCACACCAAGACCGATCTGTACGGCCTGATCCGGCAGGAGGCGGCGAAGGGCCGCAGCGTCGTCTGGTACTCCAGCGAGAACGCCGAGATGGCCCACTGCGACCGGGTCTACGTCTTCCGCGCCGGCCGGGTGGTGGCCGAGCTCACCGGCGAGGAGATCTCCGAGGAACGCATCATCGGCGTCTCCTTCGCCGAGAAGGGAGAAGACGGCTGATGGCCCAGCTTCTCGCCCCCGCCCTGCCGGGCCGGGCGCGGATGCGCCGCTCCGCCCCCGCCGCGGTCAGCACCGTGGCCCTGATCGTGATGATCGGCGTCTGCTCGTCGCTCCAGCCGGGCGTGCTGACCGTGGAGGGCCTCACCCTGGTCCTGTCCGCGACCGTGCCGCTGGTGATCGCCGCGCAGGCCCAGATGACGCTGATGGCCGTCGGCGACATCGACCTCGGGATCGGCAACTTCGTCGGCCTGGTCACCGTGGTCTCCGCCACCCTGCTGGTGTCGTCGCCCCTGAAGGGCGTCCTCGTGCTGGCCGGGCTGGTCGCGGCGTACGCCGTCCTCGGCCTCCTCATCCACCTGCGTCAGGTGCCGGCGCTGATCGCGACCCTCGGCGCGTCGTTCGTCTGGCTCGGCCTCGGGCTGTTCCTGCTGCCCACGCCCGGCGGCACGACCCCGGGATGGCTGGCGTCCTTCGGGGCGTGGCAGCCGGCCGGCCTCCCCGCGCCGCTGGTGCCCATCGTGGTCGTCGCCCTGCTGGTCTACCTGCTCTCCGCGCGCAGCGCCCTCGGGGTGCGGATGCGCGGCCTCGGCAGCAACCCGGTCGCGCTGCGGCGGGCCGGGCTGCGCCCGGCGGCCTCCCGCGTCGCCGCCTACGCCACGGCGGGCGTGCTCGGCGTGCTGTCGGGCCTCGTCCTGGCCTCCCAGACGGGCGGCGGGGACGTGTCGTCGGCCTCCAGCTACACGCTCATGACGGTGGCCGCGGTGATCCTCGGCGGCGGTTCCTTCGCCGGCGGCACCGCGGTGCCGTGGGGCGCGGCCGTCGGCGGGGTGACGCTGGGCCTGGTCAGCGTGGTTCTCAGCCTGCTCGACGTGCGATCCGACATGCAGTCGGCCGTACAGGGAGTGATCGTCCTGGCCGTGCTCGCCGGCCGCGTCGTCGTGGGGAAGGTGCTGCGATGAACATCCGCGTGGCCGGGCCGCGCTCCTGGAGCGGCCCCTGGGTGTGGGGCTTCGCCGCCGCCGCGCTCGTGTGGCTGGTGATCCTGGTCATCTCGGGCCAGGGCGGCGGGCAGACGGTCTCGCTGGCCCTGTCCCTCGCGCCCTACCTCGTCATCGTCGGGCTCGGGCAGATGCTGGTCGTCACCGCGGGCCCGGGCAACATCGACGTGTCGGTCTCGTCGGTCATCTCGCTCGCCGGGTTCGTCTCGGTGGCGGCGGCCTCCGCGACCGGATCGGCGGCCGTCGGCGTCCTCGCGGGCATCGGCGCCGGCGTCCTCGTCGCGGCGGTCAGCACCGTGGCCATCCTCGGCCTGTCCGTCCCCCCGATCATCGCCACGCTCGCCGCGGGGCTCGTCGCCTCGTCGATCACGCTGTCGACGGCCAACGGCTTCACCGCCGTGCCGGACGCCGGTCTGCGCGCGGCGCTCAACCTCCGCCCGGCGGGCGTGCCGGTCCTCGCGCTGGCGATCGCGGTGCTGACCGTGCTCGTCGCGGCCCTGCTGCGCCGTACGGTCTACGGGCGGTCGCTGGTCGCGGTGGGGCAGAACCGCCGCGCCGCCGAACGGGCGGGCATCCCGGTCGCCCGGGTGGTCGCCACGACGTACCTGCTGAGCGGGGCGCTCGCCGGGCTGACCGGCGCGCTGCTCGCCGCCTACATCGCGCCCTCGGCCGACCTCGGCACCCGCTACCTGCTCGACTCCGTGGCCGTCGTGGTCATCGGCGGCACGCTGATCTCCGGCGGCCGGGCGGTCCCGGTGGGCGTGTGGGGCGCGGCCCTGTTCTTCATCCTCCTCGACGGCCTGGTCAACCTCGTCGGGTGGAGCACCGCGGCGCAGAACCTGCTCAAGGGCGGCCTGGTGCTCTTCGTCCTGTTCCTCGCAGGCGGAGGCGACCGGAGCGGAGGCCTTGCCTCCCTGTTCAGACGGCGCCCGCGACCCGCGGCCGCCACCCCAACCACCATCACCACCACTATCACAGGAGACGACACCGATGGCTGACACCGACGGCCTGCTCGACGCCCACGACTTCGGCACGTCCGGGCCCGCGGCGGGCGGCTTCCACGTCAAGGGCGCGCACGGGCAGGACTGGGGCCTGCGCAACCGCCTGTCGCGCATCTTCCGGCCGGACACCGGGCGCACGGTCATGCTGGCCTTCGACCACGGCTACTTCGTCGGGCCGATGGCCGGGCTGGAGCGCCTCGACACCCGGATCGCCCCGCTCACGCCGGACGCCGACGCGATCATGATGACCCGCGGCGCGCTGCGCACCAGCATCCCCCCGGCCACCGGCGCGGGAATCGTGCTGCGCGCCAGCGGCGGCCCGAGCATCCTGCGCGAGCTGTCCGACGAGCACATCGCGCTCGACATGGAGGACGCGCTGCGCCTCAACGCCGCCGCCGTGGCCATCCAGGTGTTCGTCGGCGGCGAGCACGAGTCGCGGTCGGTGGCCAACCTGGCCGCGCTGGTCGACGCCGGTCAGCGGCACGGCGTGGCCGTGCTCGGCGTCACCGCCGTCGGCAAGGACATGGTCCGCGACGCGCGCTACTTCCGCCTGGCCACCCGGATCAGCGCGGAGATGGGCGCCCACATCGTCAAGACGTACTACGTCGAGGACGGCTTCGAGACCGTCACCGCGAGCTGCCCGGTGCCGATCATCGTCGCGGGCGGCAAGAAGCTGCCGGAGCTGGACGCCCTGACGATGGCCTACCGGTCGATCCAGGAGGGCGCGGCGGGCGTCGACATGGGCCGCAACATCTTCCAGAGCGAGAGCCCCGCCGGGATGCTCGCCGCCGTCCGCGGGGTCGTGCACGACGGGCTCAAGCCCGAGGAGGCGTACGAGATCTTCAAGGAGAAGGCCGCCGGCGCCGCGATCTGAACCCCCAAGGGCGCGGGTCCGGCGAGCGCGCCGCCCGCGGACCCGCGCCCGCCATTCCCCCGGGAGCCTCCCATGTCGCACCATGTCCCCTCCGGCGAGCACGACGTCGTCGATCTCGCCGTCATCGGAGCCGGTATCAACGGGCTCGCCATCGCCCGGGACGCCGCGGCCCGCGGCCTGCGCGTCGTCGTCGTCGACCGCGCCGACGTGGGCTCGGGCACGTCGAGCACGTCCAGCCGGCTCATCCACGGCGGCCTCAAGTACCTGGAGCGCTACGACTTCGCGCTCGTGAACGAATCCATCCGGGAGCGGCACCTGCTGTTCCGCACCGCTCCCCACCTCGTCCGCGACTACCCGATGCTGATCCCCTTCTACAAGGGGAACACTCGGCCCGGCACGCTGATCCGCCTGGGCCTGCTGGCGTTCGACGTGCTGGCCCTGAACCGGGGACGCGGCCTGAGCCGGACCGTGCCGGTCCGCAAAGTGGCCCGCAGATGGCCGACGCTGTCCCGCGACGGCCTGCGCGGGGCCGCGCTCTTCCACGACGCGCAGGTGCCCTGGGCGGAGCGGCTCTGCGTCGAACTGTTCCTCGACGCGCGCCGCCTCGGCGCGCGGGTGCTCACCTACACCTCCGTCACCGGACTCGTCGTCGAGGGCGACCGCGTCGCGGGCCTGCGCACCGAGGACGTGCGGACCGGGGAGAGCAGCGAGATCCGGGCCGCCGTCACCGTCAACGCCGCCGGGCCCTGGATCGACCGGATCCTCGACGGGCAGATCGAGAGCCGCCGCCTGAACGGCGGCACCAAGGGCAGCCACGTCGTGCTCGACCCGTTCCCCGGCGCCCCCGACACCTGCATCTTCTTCGAGGCGGCGGCCGACGGCAGGCCGATCTTCGTCTTCCCCTGGCAGGGCCGCTACGTGCTCGGCAGCACCGACCTGACGTACGAGGGCGACCTGGACGAGGTCGTCGCGAGCGACGCGGAGATCGACTATCTGCTCGCGGAGACCAACCGGATCTTCCCGGGGGCCGGGCTGACCTCCGGCGACGTGCTGTGGAGCGTCGCCGGGATCCGGCCCCTGCCGTACACGGCCGGGGTGTCGGACAACGCGAAGATCAGCCGTGGGCACACGGTGCTCGACCACGGCCCGGCGTACCGGGGGCTGCTGACCGTCATCGGCGGCAAGCTCACCACCCACCGGGCGCTCGCGGAGGACGTCACCGACGCGGCGCTGCGCGCGCTCGGCCGCCGCCCCCGCCCGTGCGTCACCCGGGAACGGCCGCTGCCCGGCGCGGAGACCTCGGCCTGGCCGGAGTTCGTCCGCGACTTCCTGCGCGACTCCCCGCTCGACCGGGCGTCCTCCCGCCGCCTGCTCCAGCTCTACGGCGTCCGCGCCCGCCGGGTGCTGGAGATCGCCGCCGGGGACCCCTCGCTCGCCGAGGTGGTCGACAAGGAGACCGGGGCGCTCGCCGCCGAGGTCGTCATGGCCGTGCGCGAGGAGGGGGCGGTGACGCTGGGCGACGTCATGCTGCGACGTATCCTTGTCGGTCTCAACGGCGACATGGGCCTGGACAGCGCCGCGACCTGCGCGGACGTCGCCGTACGCCACCTCGGCTGGGACGAGGACCGGGCCCGCTCCGAGGTGGCCGCGTACGAGAAGGAGTTGCGGCGTCACCGTCCCCGGGCTCTGGCCGAGGCGGCGGGCGGGGGCGTGGGCGGGAGCAATGGCAGCGGGAGGACGGCATGACGAACCAGGCCACGTGTTACATCGGGGTCGACGTGGGCCTCACCGCGTCGAAGGCGGCGGCGTTCGACGCGGAGGGCCGCGAGGTGGGGGTGGTGCACGCCCGCACGCCGCGCACCAGCGTGACGGCCCACCGCCATGACGTGGACATGGCCGGGCTGGCCGAGACCGTCGTGTCGCTGCTCGGCGATCTCGCGGGCAAGCTCGCGGCCGACGGCTACGTGCCGGCCGGGATCGGGGTCGCGGCGCACGGCAACGGGCTCTATCCCGTGGACGAGTCGCTGCGGCCGGTCGGGCCGGCCATCGCGTCGTCCGACAGCCGGGCCCAGCGCATCGTGGACGCGATCGAGCCGGAGGCGGCCCGCCGCCTCGCCGCCGAGACGGGCTCCATCCCGTGGGCCGCCCAGCCCGCCGTGCTGCTGCGCTGGATGCACGACGCCGAGCCGGAGGCGTACGCGAGGACCCGGTGGGCGCTGTCGTGCAAGGACTGGGTGACGTCCCGGCTCACCGGTGTCCCGAGCGCCGACTACAGCGACGCGAGCGCGTTCGGGATGGTCGCGCTCGACACCCGCGCCTACACCCCGACGGCGCTCGAACTCGTGGGGCTGCCGGCCGCGGACCTCGGCCGCTTCCCGCCGCTGCGGGAGTCGGGGCAGATCGTCGCCGGGCTGAGCGCGCGGGTCGCGGAGCTGACCGGGCTGCCCGAGGGGCTGCCGGTGATCGCGGGCTGCATGGACTGCGTGGCCGCGACGCTCGGCGCGGGCGGCCGGGCGCCTGGCGACGTCACGATCATCGTGGGGACGTGGGCCATCAACGGGGTCGTCGTCCCCGCGGCGACGCCCGCGCCCGAGGTCACGCTCAGCGCGCTGATGCCGGACTCGGGCACGATGCTCGCCATGGAGGTCGCGCCCACGTCTGCCGCCAACCTCGACTGGCTGAGCTCGGCCTCGGCCCCGCACCGGCAGACGGGCGGCGGCGTCCCGGCCGCAGACCTGCTGGAGGAGGCGGCGACGGTCGCCGCGGGCGCCGGCGGGCTGCTGTTCCTGCCCTTCGTCAACGGCGCCCCGGAGCACCCGGCGGCCTCGGGGACGTTCCTCGGCCTCTCCGCCGTCCACCGTCGCGGGCACCTCACCCGCGCGGTGATCGAGGGGGTCGCCCAGTATCACCGCGTCCAGCTCGACCGGGTCCTGGCCAGCGGGGCCGACGTCGGCGACCGGCCCTGGCGGCTGGCCGGCGGCGGCGCGCGGTCGGAGGTCTGGGCGCAGGTGTTCGCCGACGTGCTCGGCCGGCCCGTCCGGCGGCAGCTCACCAGCGAGCTGGGCGCGCGGGGGGTCGCCTCGCTGCTGCCCGCCGCGCTCGGCCACAGCGACGTGCCCTGGTCGGTCAGCGACACCGACGATCTGTGCGTGCGTCCCGGCCCCGCCCGGGAGGCGTACGTCCGGCAGGCGGAGGTGTTCGACCGGTGCCTCACCGGGATGTCGGCCGCATGGGTGGAAATCGAGCGGTACCGTACGGCGGGGTTCGAACCCGCTCCCGCGGCCTCCGCGGGCTGAGCCCCGCCCGCCACTCCGGCGTGGATCCGTCGTCGCGTGGCGCCCGCGTCGCGGGCGCGTGGAGGCCGGACGTCGCGCGGGACGTCCGGCGGACGCGTGACCCGGTGTCGCGGCCGTGCGGGGCCGCGAACGCCGTGGGCGTCACGGTGACGGCCGCGCGGAGACGGCGGGTGCGGGGGCGGTGTGCGGGCGGCAGGTGTCTCACCTGCCGCCCGCGCCCGCCGCGAACGCCCCGGCGCCGTCAGATCTTGGGCTTGTGCGCCTGGTAGAGCCAGGCGTCGAACAGGGCGCCGAGGTCCTGGCCGGAGAGCCGCTCGGCGAGGTCCACGAAGTCCTTCGTGGTGACGGTGGAGTGCCGGTTCTCCTCCGTCCAGGTGCGCAGCAGCGTGAAGAACGTCTCGTCGCCGATCTTCTTGCGCAGGGCGTGCACGGTCATGGCGCCGCGCGTGTAGATCGCGTCGCCGTCGAACATGCCGGCGCGCCCCGGATCGCCCGTCTTGAGCTTCCAGAAGTCGCCGCCGCTCTTCTTCTTGTAGAGCTTCGCGAAGGTCTTCTCGGCCGACGGGCCGCCGTGCTGCTCCTCGTAGAGCCACTCGGCGTACGTCGCGAAGCCCTCGTTGAGCCAGATGTCCTTCCAGCTCCGCAGGCCGACGCTGTCGCCGAACCACTGGTGGGCCAGCTCGTGCACGATGACCAGGTCGTCGGCCATGCCCTTGTCGTACACCGGCCTGCCCTGGGTCTCCAGCGAGTAGAGGACGCCGAGCCGGTCGGCGATGCCGCCGGTGGACGCGAACGGGTAGGCGCCGAAGACCTTGGACTCCCACCTGATCGCCTTGGCGGTGGTGCGGTGCAGGTACCTGAACTCCTTGGCCAGGGAGGGGTCGTACGCCGTGATGTTGGGGATGCCGTCGACGACGCCCTCGGTGACCTTGAACTTCCCGATCGCGACCGTGGCGAGGTACGGCGCCATGGGCTGGGACATCTCCCACCTCCACGTGCTGTAGCCGCCGCGGACGCCGACGATCCCGGAGTTCTTCGGCTCGCCGTTCGCGAGGACCGTGACGCCGTGGGGCGCGGAGATCTGGAAGCTGAAGGTGGCCTTGTCGCGGGGGTTGTCGTTGACGGGGAACCAGCTGCGGGCGCCGTCCGGCTCGGCCACGACGACGGCGCCGTCCGTGGTGTCGATCCAGCCGGAGGCGCCGAGCGCCTCGTCCTGGATCGGCTTGGGCCGGCCCGCGTAGGACACCTCGACCGTGAACTTCTCCCCCGACGGCAGCCCGTGCCGGGGAGTGACGACGAGTTCCTGGCCCTTCCGGCGGTACGCGGCCCGCTTGCCGTTCACCTCGACCCGGCTGATCTTCGGCCCGGAGAAGTCGAGGTTGAAGCGGGACAGGTTCGTGGTCGCCGTGGCCGTGATCGTGGTGGTGGCGCTGATGTGGTGCGTCTTCGGCGTGAACCTCAGCTTGATCGTGTAGTGGCCGGCGTCGTACCCGCCGTTGCCCGCGTGCGGGAAGTACGGGTCTCCCAGGCCGGCGGAGCCCGGCGTGTAGGTGTCGGCCAGGGCCGCGGGGGCGGCGACCAGGGAGGCGGTCAACGTGAGACCGGCGGCGAGGGCGGCCGCCAGGGGGGATGATCTGCGAAGCATGAGCACCATCGTGGTGCATCACGCCGCAAGATTGACACTTGTTGCGATTTATGGGGGTTTTCAGGCTGGACCAATGATCACGAATCCCCGAAACAGGCGGAAATCCTCCGATAGGCTCGGGGACCTATGCGGATCGCCAGCGTCTCCTTCCGGTACGGACGGCGCGACCCGTGGGTCCTGTCCGACGCCGACCTGGTCCTCGGCCCGGGGGACGTCGCCGAGGTCGCGGGCCCGAACGGCACCGGCAAGTCGACCCTCCTGCGGCTCGCCGCCGGGCTGCTCAGGCCTGTACGCGGACGCGTGGAGGACCGCCCCCGGGTCGTCGGGTACGCCCCCGAGCGCTTCCCCGCCGACCAGCCGTTCACGGTGGCGGCCTACCTGCGGCACATGGCGGCGGTCCGCCGGGTGGCCCAGGACGCGATCGGCCACTGGAGCGAACGGCTCGGGATGGACCACCTGCTCGGCCGGAACCTGCCGGACCTGTCCAAGGGCAGCGCCCACAAGGTGGGCCTCGCCCAGGCGCTGCTCGCCGAGCCGGGGCTGCTCGTGCTCGACGAGCCGTTCGCCGGGCTCGACGCCGCGACCCGCGCCGAGCTTCCCCGGATCATCGCGGAGATCAGCGCGCGCGGCGGGATCGTGGTGGTGAGCGACCACCAGGGCGACCTGCGTGACTTCCCCGGCCTGCGCCGTTTCGAGGTCCGCGACCGCGCCGTACGGGCACTGGAGCCGGTCGAGAAGGCCGGCGAGGCGCCCCTGACCGTGCTGGAGGTGGCGGTGCCCACGCCGAAGGCCGCGGAACTGGCCGACCGCCTGCGCGCCGAGGGGTGCACGGTGCGTATCACGGCCCGCGTCGCCCGGGAGGCCGCGGAGTGACCCCCGTGATCGCCCTGACGCGGTTCCGCGTCGCCGGATACGTCGCCTCGCACCGGGCCCTGCAGCCGTTGCTCGCGCTGCTGGCGCTGCTCGCGATCCTCTACGCGGGCGCCGTGCCCGCCGGTCAGGAGATCGCCGCCACGGCCGACTCGGCGGCCATGCTCGTGCCGGTGCTCGCGTGGGCCGCCCGCGGCCTGCTGGACACCGAGCCGGACGAGCAGCGCGCCGTCGCCCTGTCCGCCCTGGGAGGGCGGGAGCCGGTGAGCGGGCTGCTGGCGGCGTTCACGTCACTGCTCGTGCTGTCCGCGATCGCCGAGGCCGCGTTGCTCGCCCGCCTGGCGGGTTCCCCCACCCTCGGCGTGCTGCTGACCGGCGTGTGGCTGCATCTGCTGTCGGCGGCGGCGGGGCTCGTCCTCGGTGCGCTGACGAGCCGCCCGATCCTGCGCTCCCCGGCGGTCTCCACGATGGCCCTGATCTTCGGCTACCTGTGGATGCTGGCGCTCAGCTTCGCCGGGGCCCGCTGGTTCACCGTGCCGGTGATGGCCTGGATGCGGGACGCGCACCACGGCGTGCTGCTGGAGCAGCCACTCCTGCTCACGGCGCAGTCGCTGCTGTGGCCCGCGATCGGCCTGGCGGCCTACACCTGGCTGCGCCGCACCCGGCCGTGACCCGCCACGGCCGGCCCGCTACGGCTGCGGCGCGGCGGCGAGCTGGCCGCACGCCCCGTCGATCTCCCGGCCGCGGGTGTCCCGTACGGTGACGGCGACGCCGTGGGACTCCAGGCGGCGGACGAAGGCCCGCTCGTCCTCGGGACGCGACGCGGTCCACTTCGAGCCGGGGGTGGGGTTGAGCGGGATGAGGTTGACGTGCACCAGCTTGCCCTTGAGCAGGCGGCCGAGCAGGTCGGCCCGCCACTCCTGGTCGTTGACGTCCTTGATCAGCGCGTACTCGATGGAGACCCGCCGCTTGGTCCTGGCCGCGTAGCTCCAGGCCGCGTCGAGCACCTCGGCGACCTTCCACCGGGTGTTGATCGGCACGAGCGTGTCCCTGAGCTCGTCGTCCGGAGCGTGGAGGGAGACGGCGAGCGTCACCGGCAGGCCCTCCTCGGCCAGCTTGCCGATCGCCGGCACCAGGCCGACCGTGGAGACGGTGACCCCGCGGGCCGAGATGCCGAGGCCCTCCGGTGAGGGATCGACCATGCGGCGGACGGCGCCGATGACGGCCTTGTAGTTGGCCATCGGCTCGCCCATCCCCATGAAGACCACGTTGGTGACGCGGCCCGGCCCGCCCGGGACCTCGCCCCGGGCCAGCGCCCGCGCCCCCGCGACGACCTGCTCGACGATCTCGGCGGTGGACATGTTGCGGGTGAGCCCCGCCTGTCCCGTCGCGCAGAACGGGCAGTTCATGCCACACCCGGCCTGGGAGGACACGCACATCGTGACGCGGTCGGGATAGCGCATGAGGACCGACTCGACCAGCGAGCCGTCGAACAGCTTCCACAGGGTCTTGCGGGTGGTGCCGCCGTCACAGGTGATCTCGCGTACGGAGGTCAGCAGCGGAGGCATGAGCTGCTCCACCAGCCGCTCGCGCAGCGGCGCCGGCAGGTCGGTCATCTGCTCCGGCGAGCCGGTCAGCCGGGTGAAGTAGTGCCGTGAGAGCTGGTCGGCGCGGAACGGCTTCTCACCGATCTCGGCCACGGCCGCCCTGCGCTCGGCCATCGTCAGGTCGGCCAGATGACGCTGCGGCTTGGCCCGTCGGGGCGCGACGAAGGTCAGCTGCCCGGTCTTCGGCTGCTCGCTCACGCGAAACCCTTTCCATCTCGTCGCGGCCGTCCTCTTAACGGCTGCCGCGAGCGGTTCTACATTCTGTCTGGCGGCGAAATCCCGCAGGCCTACGAGAGGTGAGGTGTGGACATCACTGTCGTGCTCACCAGCCCCAACCCCTACGGGAGCCGCACGCTGACGATCGAAGCCGACCGGACCTCCTCCGTAGCTTACCTTCGCGACGCGCGGGGGATCGTCCACGGAGCGGTCTGGCTGGCCAACCACGTGCCGGCGCCCGCCGAGGACGACCCCGCGCGGGTGGACGCCGGGCTGCCCCCGGTGCTGCCCGCGGCCCGCACCACGCGGCCGCAGGGCACCGCGCCGCTCGACCCGGCGGCGCTGTCGGTGCTGTGGTTCGAGGAGGGCGACGGCGTCGCCCTGTACGAGAACGGCGAACTCCTCGCGGTCATTCCGTCGTGGGCCGACCTGGAGCGCGGCCTGCCGGGGTACGCCAGGGACGCGGTCGGGGAGTCGCCGTACGCCTGGTCGCTTACCGAGGCGCTGGAGGGCCTGGCCCCCCGCGTGGCCAAGGCCCGCGCCTACTGGCAGTGGCGGCAGGCGGAGGGAAGCTGGGCCACCTTCCAGCAGTTCGTGCTGGGCCACCTCGACAGCAGACTCGGCCCGCCGGGACGCTACTGGGACGTCGGCGGCGACCGTCTCCCCCTCGTCGGCGTGAGCGAACGCCCGCCGACGTTCACCAGGGACTACACGGTCCTGTCGACCGTGGGCATGAGCTGCCAGCGGATGCCCACCGCGGAGATGTACGACACGGCGTGCCGGGTGGAACTCGCGCTCGCGACCAGGCAGGATCCGAGGGTCGCCGCACGGGTGTTCGCCTGGCTCGGGCAGTACCCGTGGCGTTCGGTGACCTGGCTGGGGCATGGTCACACGGCCCGCTGGTTCCAGAAGCCGGCGACGTTTCCCCTGGGCGGCGGGCACGAGGGGGTCCTCATGCTGATGGACCCGCCAGGACTACCGGATATGTCTGGATTCATGTTTGGCGGGGACGTCGTACGGTGGCTGTGGCTGCTCCCGCTCACCGACGCCGAGCTCCGCCTGGTGGCCGAGCACGGTCACCGGGCGGTGACCGAGCGGCTCGCCCTCACCAGCCGGATCTGACCCGGCGACCGGTTCCTCAGGCGACCGGTTCTTCAGGCGGCCGGGACGAGCAGTGTGAGCAGCAGCCAGACGGGGACGAGCGTGAACAGCAGCGAGTCGAGACGGTCCATCGCGCCGCCGTGGCCCGGCAGCAGCGTGCCCATGTCCTTGATCCCGATGTCGCGCTTGATCACCGATTCGACCAGGTCGCCGAGCGTCGCGCAGGCGACTCCCGCCAGCCCGACGATCGCACCCGCCCAGTATTCGCCGCCCAGCAGGAAGTGCACCAGTAAGGCGCCGGCGACGACGCAGGCGAGGGTGGACCCGGCGAAGCCCTCCCAGGTCTTCTTCGGGCTGATGAGCGGCGACATGCGGTGCTTGCCGAGGAAGATTCCGGCGAAGTAGCCCCCGATGTCGCTGCAGACCGTCACCGCGACGAACACGATCACCCGGTCGGGCCCGTCCTCGGGCGCCAGCAGCAGGGGCACGAACCCGGCGATCAGCGCCGGATAGGCGGCGACGAACAGCGCGCCCGTCGCGTCCTTGACGAAGCCCTCGGCGCCCTGGAACATCCGCCAGGTCAGCAGCACCATCACGGTCACCGCGAACGCGCCGACGAGGAACGTGGCGCCGCCCCAGTACGGGCCGAGCACCATGGCCGCCATACCCGCGAGCAGCGGCGCGGGGGGCACCCGCACCCCGTGGTCACCGAGCGCCTTGACGATCTCGTGCACTCCGACGCCGACGGCCACCAGGACCACGACCAGGAACGCCACCTTGACAAAGTAGAGCGAGCCGATGACCACCGCGCCCAGTGCGACCCCGACCGCCACGGCGGCCGGGAGGTTGCGCCCGGTGCGGCCGGTCGCCTTCCCGGCGTCTCCGGACGGGCGCCCCGGCACGCCCGCGTCCGCCGGATCATCCCTCTCGGTGCCGTGTCCCGCGCCGGAGGGGCCGGTCGCGCCCCCCGCCGGGTTCCGGTCGCCGGCGGCAGCAGTTCCGTCCACAGCGTCTCACTCTCCATATACGCGTGATCCTTGTGCCGCACCTGCCCATGGCGCGGCACAAGGATCACGGTCATGCCGTACGGCCCTAGGTCGTATCTGACAAATCAAGCCCTGTCAGGCACTCCCCGGAGACCGCGGCGTCAGACCTCGAGCAGCTCGGCTTCCTTGTGCTTCAGCAGCTCGTCGATCTTCGCGACGTGCTTCTGGGTGAGGTCGTCGAGCTCCTTGACCGCGCGGTGGACCTCGTCCTCGCCGGCCTCGCCGTCCTTGACGAGCTTGTCGAGGATCTCCTTGGCGTGCCGCCGGATGTTCCGCACGGACACCCGGCCGTGCTCGGCCTTGTTGCGGGCGACCTTGATGTACTCCTTGCGGCGCTCCTCCGACAGCTCGGGGAACACCACGCGGATCACGGTGCCGTCGTTGCTGGGGTTGACGCCGAGGTCGCTGTCGCGGATGGCCCTCTCGACCCCGCTCAGCGAGCCCTTGTCGTACGGCTGGATGAGCACCATGCGCGCCTCGGGGACGTGGAACGACGCGAGCTGCTGGATGGGCGTCGGCGACCCGTAGTAGTCAACGTTGATCTTGTTGAACATCGAGGGCGTGACGCGGCCGGTGCGGATGCTCGCGAAGTCGTCCTTGGCGACCGTCACCGCCTTGTCCATCTTCTCCTCGGCCTCGAGGAGGGTTTCGTCGATCACTGCGGCTCCCTACTTCCCTGCCGGACTCACCAGCGTGCCGATCTTCTCACCGCGGACCGCCCGCAGGATGTTGCCCTCGCCCATGAGGTCGAAGACCACGATGGGCAGGCCGTTGTCCATGCACAGGCTGATCGCGGTGGCGTCCATGACCCCGAGGCCCCGCGTCAGCACCTCACCGTACTCAAGCTGGTCGAACCGGACCGCGTCGGGGTTCTTGCGCGGATCCGAGTCGTACACGCCGTCGACCTGGGTGCCCTTCAGCAGCGCCTCGGCGCCGATCTCCAGCGCGCGCTGCGCGGCACAGGTGTCGGTCGAGAAGAACGGCGATCCGAGGCCCGCGCCGAAGATGACCACGCGCCCCTTCTCCAGGTGGCGGATCGCGCGGCGGGGCAGGAACGGCTCGGCCACCTGCTGCATCGTGATGGCCGTCTGCACCCGGGTGTCGATGCCGCGCTTCTCCAGGAAGTCCTGCAGGGCGAGACAGTTGATGACCGTCCCCAGCATCCCCATGTAGTCGGCCCGGGCGCGGTCCATGCCGCCCTGCGACAGGGCCGCGCCGCGGAACATGTTGCCCCCGCCGACGACGACGGCCACCTGCACGCCCTCACGGACGGCCTCGGCGACCGAGTCCGCGAGCTGGGCGACGACGCGCGGGTCGATCCCGAGGGACTCGCCACCGGCGAACGCCTCACCCGACAGCTTCAGCATCACCCGCTTCCACCGCAGCGGCCCGTCGTACGACGAAGCCGCCGGCGTGGCGGGTCTGGTGTTCTCCTGCACGGCGGCGGCCTCCTCGTGTCGCGTGGGTCGATCCTGGCAATTAAGCCTAAGCCTGGCCGACCTTGTAGCGGGTGAAGGCCAGGACCTTGACGCCGGCCTCGTTCGCGACCTTCGCGATGGTCTTCTTGTTGTCCTTGACGAACGCCTGCTCAAGGAGCGTGAAGTCCTTGTACCAGCCGTTGACCCGGCCATCGACGATCTTCGGGATGGCGCCCTCGGGCTTGCCCTCCTCGCGGGTCATCTGCTCGAACAGCGACCGCTCCTTCTCGATGACCTCGGCGGGCACCTCGGCGGGGCTGAGGTACTTCGGGGCCATCGCGGCGGTGTGCTGGGCGATGTCCTTGGCGATCTCGGCGTTCGGCGTGTCGAGCTGCACGAGCACACCCACGGCCGGCGGGAGCTGCGGGTCGGTCTTGTGCATGTAGGAGGTGATGAAGCCACCCTCCAGCACCGAGAACCGGCGGATCTCGATCTTCTCGCCGAGCGCCGCGTTGGCCTCGTCGAGCAGCTCCTTGACGGTCTTGCCGTTCAGCTCGGACTCGAGCAGGGACGGCACGTCGGCGGGCTTGCTCGCGGCGATGTGCGCGACGATGTCGGCGGCGAGCTCCTGGAAACGCTCGTTCTTGGCGACGAAGTCGGTCTCGCAGTTGAGCTCCAGCAGCGCCGCGAGGGAGTCGCCCTCGTGCTTGACGGCCACCAGGCCGTTCGACGCGGTGCGGGCCTCGCGCTTGCCGACGTCCTTGGCGCCCTTGAGGCGCAGGATGTCGACGGCCTTGTCGAAGTCGCCCTCAGACTCCTCGAGCGCCTTCTTGCAGTCCATCATGCCGGCGGCGGTCAGCTCACGAAGCCGCTTGACGTCGGCCATGTTTACGGAAGCCATTGTCCATTTCCTCTTCGGGACCCGGATGCGAATCGTCATGGGGGCGGGGCCGCCCGGTGTGGCGCGCCCGCCCGGTGGAGCCGTGGGCGCCGGTGCCCGGTGCGGCACCGGCGCCTGGGACCAGGTCTTCCCTGGGGTCCCCGCCTGTCGGAAGCGGCCGGAGGCCGCGCCGGCGAGGACCGGTGGCCGATCCCTAGGCCTGCTCGGCCTGCTCGGCGGCGGGCGCCTCGGCAACCGGAGCCTCAGCGGTCTCGGTGGCCTCCGCGGCCGGAGCCTCCACGGCCGGAGCCTCGGCGGTCTCGGCAACCGGAGCCTCAGCGGTCTCGGTGGCCTCGGCGGCCGGAGCCTCGGCGGCGGGGGCCTCCAGGAGCTCGCGCTCCCACTCGGCCAGCGGCTCGGCGGCGGCGACGCCCGCGGGCTTCTCGTCACCGCGGCCGGCGCCCGCACGGGTCATCAGGCCGTCGGCGACGGCGTCGGCGATCACGCGAGTGAGGAGGCTGACGGCGCGGATGGCGTCGTCGTTGCCCGGGATCGGGTAGTCGACCTCGTCCGGGTCGCAGTTGGTGTCCAGGATCGCGACGACCGGGATGCCGAGCTTCTTGGCCTCGTTGATCGCGATGTGCTCCTTCTTGGTGTCCACGACCCAGACCGCGCTCGGGACGCGGGCCATGTCACGGATACCGCCGAGGGTGCGCTCGAGCTTCTCCTTCTCGCGGCGGCGCATGAGGAGCTCCTTCTTGGTGAGCCCGGAGCCGGCCACGTTGTCGAAGTCGAGCTCCTCCAGCTCCTTGAGCCGCTGGAGCCTCTTGTGCACGGTGGAGAAGTTGGTGAGCATGCCGCCCAGCCAGCGCTGGTTCACGTACGGCATGCCGACGCGCGACGCCTGCTCGACGATCGACTCCTGCGCCTGCTTCTTCGTGCCGATGAACATGATGGTGCCGCCGTGCGCGACGGTCTCCTTCACGAAGTCGTAGGCACGGTCGATGTACGACAGCGACTTCTGCAGGTCGATGATGTAGATGCCGTTGCGCTCGGTGAAGATGAAG
The DNA here is from genome assembly GCF_008728085.1 of Microbispora cellulosiformans. Taxonomy (NCBI): domain Bacteria; kingdom Bacillati; phylum Actinomycetota; class Actinomycetes; order Streptosporangiales; family Streptosporangiaceae; genus Microbispora; species Microbispora cellulosiformans. Next base: position 59,275 of record NZ_VYTZ01000024.1, read on the forward strand.
CGCTTCATCTTCGGGTTCCACCGGCGGGTCTGGTGGCCGAAGTGAACGCCGCTCTCCAGCAGCTGCCGCATGGTGACGACAGGGGCCATGGTGATGGTCCTCCATGGTCGTGTGCCCTCGGGCACGGTCTCGGTTGGTCACGCGGGCCCTATTGCCCGCGCCCTGACGCCCCGGGCCGCCGCTTTCACCGGACGCGGTCCGGACCGAGAAAGGCGGCTCGTGAATGGGCGTGCGAATTCGGCCTATCAGGCCGTCGAACAGTCTACCCGGATCCGCCCCTTCCGATGACCCTCCACCGGCGCGGCACCCGGCGGCACTCCGCACGCTCCTCCCGGCATCCCGAAGAGTGACCTTCACCTCGGGGTTTGCCATGGGTGCGGCCCGCTCGGCGCACCCCCTCGGCTTCGGGGCACCGAGGCGGCTTCAGGGGAGCCAGGCGGCGGGATGCTCCCCCTGGCGGGGCGGCGGGGTCGTCCAGCCCGGCCGCGCACCCCCGGCGAGGCCGGGAGGCGTCACATAGGTGAGCGTGCCGAAGGGGCTGTCCATCGTCGCCAGCAGATCCCCGGCCGGGGGGAGCGGCACTCCCCCGCCGTCGATCCGGCCGAGAGCGTCGAGCCACGCGGCGGTCCTCGCCAGCGACACCTCGACGTGCCAGGATCCCCCTTCGGCCGCGCGCCGGATCAGCGCCGCGACCACGCCGAAGGCCGCCAGATATCCCGTGCCGTGGTCGAGGGCCTGTGCGGGCAGCGGCGCGGGCCGCAGGCCGTCGCCGTTCTCATGGGCGATCCCGCTCGCCATCTGGACCAGACTGTCGAACCCCCGCCTGGAGGCCCACGGCCCCCGGCTTCCGTAGGCGGAGACGTCTACGGAGACGACGCCGGGCCGCAGGGCGGCCAGATCGTCCGGCCCGAAGCCCCTGGCCTGGAGCGTCCCGGGCCGGTACGCCTGGATGACGACGTCGGCCCCGCGGACCAGCTCCCGCAGCCGGTCCCGGCCCGCCTCCGAGCGCAGGTCGACGTGGCACGACCGCTTGCCGAACGCCGTCTCCACCACCAGCCCCGGCACCTCCGGCAGGTGCGCGGCGCTCACCCGCAGGACCTCCGCGCCGTAGGCCGCGAGCGTGCGGGCGGCCACCGGACCGGCGATCACCCTGGTGAGATCGAGCACCCGGACGCCGCTGAGCGGTCGTTCCCCGCCGCCCGCGCCGCGCTCCCCCACCTCACCCGGACCCGGGCCGTACCCCGCGGAGTGGCCCACGCCACCACCTGCGCCGCAGGCCCAACCTCGGACCCCACCATCACCGGCACCGTGACCGGCCCCACGGCCGTTGTCCCGGCCGCCGGGGCCGGAGAGGCGGGAGAGACCGACCAGAGGGAGGCCGGCGAAGGCCTGTGCCTGCGGGTGCGCGAGCCATTCCGCCCTGCTCCGCAGCGCGGCGGCGCAGCCACCCTCCCGGACGACCGCCTCCTCGACCTCCACGGCCGCACGACCGGCGCACGCCCTCTCGACAGCCTCCCTGCCCGACCCCGGGGCGAGCCCGAGCGCGCGCAGGGCGGCGTCCCGGTGGTGGTCGAAGTTGCAGTGGAGCCGGACCCAGCCGTCGGAGGCGGGGTAGTCCCCCGACAGGGCCGCCCAGACGTCCATGGCCTTCCCGTCCGTACGGAAGTGGCGCTCGCTCTGGAAGGCCACGGCGGCGTGTCGGACGTCGATCGCCACCTCGGGGTCACGGCTTCCCGGCCCCGAGTTCGGCGCAAGATTCGACGCAGAGCTCGGTCTGGAGTTCGGCGCAGAGCTCGGTCCGGAGTTTGGTCCGGAGTCCGGCGCAAGGTCCGGCGCTGAGTTCAGCCCGAAGTTGGGCGCTGGCTTCGGCTCGGGGCTCGGTTCAGGGTCCGGCTCGGTGGCGCGCCCGCGCCCGGCGGCGTATACGGCGACGGCGGCGCTCACCGCACCGGCCGATGCCGCCGCCATCGTGCCGAGCCGGAAGACGGACGGCAGCACGGGGTCCTGGCCCGTGACACGCACGGCGGGCAGGGCGACTCCGACGCTCGCCCCCAGCTCCGCGATGAGCTTTTCGATCACCACCGGCTCCTCACTCCCGAAACCCCCGGCAGATGCTCCGCTCGCACGACGTGTCCCGTCGCCGTGGCACTCCGCCGGCCCGCCCGTGTGGACCGGGGCAAGTATCCACGCCCGTGCCCAGCCTGCCGCGGCCACCCCTCCCGATCTCCGGCGGCGGACCGAGCTGTGGACAAGCAAGCGCTCTCGGTTCCGCGCCTGTGGATCGCTGCGCCTGTCCACAGAAAGGCGTTCGGCAGGACGCGGCCGAGGCGGGCTCGGCGAGTGTCGGGGGCCGGAGGTGGTCCCATGGCCGCGAAGGATCAACTGGGCAGGCACGGCGAGCAGCTGGCCGCGACCTATCTGACGGCGCGAGGCATGCGCGTCCTCGACCGGAACTGGCGCTGCGCCGACGGCGAGATCGACATCGTCGCCCGTGACGGGAACGCGCTGGTGGTCGTGGAGGTGAAGACCCGCTCCGGGCGCAGCCACGGCACCGCGTTCGAGGCGGTGACCGGCGAGAAGCTGCTGCGTCTGCGCGCCCTGGCCGGCCGGTGGCTGGCCGCGCACACCGAGCGGTTCGACACGATCCGGGTCGACGTGATCGCGCTGGAGAGGTTCGCCGGCGACTTCTCGCTCAGGCACGAACGCGGGGTGGTCTGAGGTGCCCGTCGCCCGGACCCACTGCGCCGGCATCGTGGGCGTCGCCGGACGCATCGTCGAGGTCGAGGCCGACGTCGGCCGCGGCGTCGCGGGAACGCACTTCATCGGGCTCCTCGACACCGCGATCAGCGAGGCCCGCGGCCGCGTGCGGTCCGCGCTGATCAACAGCGGGTTCGCCTGGCCCGACGCGCGGATCACCGTGAGCCTGTTCCCGGCCACCCTGCCCAAACGAGGATCGATCTTCGATCTGGCCATCGCGGTCGCGATCCTCGCCGCGGCCGACGCGGTGCCCGCACAGGGGATCGCGACGCCGGCGTTCCTGGGCGAGCTCGGTCTCGACGGCCGGGTGCGGCCCGTCAGGGGCGTGTTGCCCGCCGCGCTCGCCGCGGCCCAGGCGGGCGTGGGCACCATCGTGGTGCCCGCGTTCAACGCCACCGAGGCCGCGCTGGTGCCCGGCCTCACCGTCGTTCCGGTCGCCAACCTCGGCGAGCTCGTAGGGTGGCTGCGAGCGGGTGACCTGCGCCGGCTCCCGGTGGTGGCGGACGCCGCGTCCCTGTCGCGGGACGACGACCGCACGGAGGACGCCCCCGGGCCCGACCTGTGCGACGTCGCCGGGCAGCCGATGGGCCGAAAGGCGCTGGAGGTGTGCGCCGCCGGAGGGCACAACCTGTGGATGCTGGGTCCCCCGGGGAGCGGCAAGACCATGCTCGCCGAACGCCTGCCGACCCTGCTGCCTCCCCTGGACCAGGACAAGGCCCTGGAGGTGTCGGCCATCCACTCGGTGGCGGGCACGCTGCCGCCGGGACGCCCACTGCTCACCCGGCCGCCCTTCATGGCCCCGCATCACAGCGCGACGATGGCGGCCGTCGTCGGGGGTGGGAGCGGCGGCGTGGTGCGGCCCGGGGCGGTCTCGCTCGCGCACCGAGGCGTGCTCTTCCTCGACGAGGCGCCGGAGTTCGCGACCACCGTGCTCGACTCCCTGCGCCAGCCGCTCGAGTCGGGGACGGTCACCATCGCCCGGGCCGTCGGCACGGTCACGTTCCCCGCCCGGTTCATGCTGGTGCTGGCGGCGAATCCCTGCCCCTGCGGGCTGCAGGGCACCGTGGGGCATCCCTGCAGATGCACCCCGGCGGGCCGGCGCCGCTACCTCGACCGGCTCTCGGGGCCGCTGCTGGACCGCGTCGACGTCAAGGTACGGATCGGCCGGGCCACCCGGGCCGAGTTGCTCGCGGACCGGCACTTCGTGGAGAGCAGCGCGACCGTGGCCGAGCGGGTCGGGCAGGCCCGGGAGCGGGCCGCCCGGAGGCTCGCCGGCACTCCGTGGCACACCAACGCCGAGGTGGCCTCGTCCGCGCTGCATCGCCGGTTCCGCCTGCCCGACAGCGTGATGGCCCCGCTGCACCGGGGGCTCGACGTGGGCACGCTCAGCGCACGCGGCCTCGACCGCGTGCTCCGGATCTCCTGGACGCTCGCGGACCTCGCGGGCGAAGACCGTCCGGGCCGCACCGAGACATCGGCGGCCCTCGCACTATGGCTTGGAGTGGACTGATGCGAGTGACCGACTCCTCGAAGGAAACCGAGCGGCCCGGGGAGCCCGGATGGCCGGATGGAGCGCGACTCCCCGGCGAGCCGGAGCGCCCCGGCGAGGTGGGACGGCCAGACGGAGCGGGGCAACCGGGCCAGGCGGGACAGTCGGACAGAGCGGAACAGCCGGGCGAGGCGGACGGAGCGGGACAGCGGGAGCGGCCGGATGAGGCGGCGCGGCTGGCGCGGGTGGCTCTCATGCGCATGGCAGAGGCGGGTGACGCGGTGATGGGCCGCCTGATCGCCCGCCGCGGCCCGGTGTCCGCCATGGAGCAGGCGAGGCGGGGAGCGCTCGACCCCGGCTTCGTACGCGAGGAGAGCGACCGAGGCGGTCCGTCGACCCGTCATGGGGACCTCGATCGGCACGCGGCCGCCTGGGCGGCCCGCTACAGAGATCCTGCCGCCGACCTCGCTGAGGGCCGACGGCAGGGGGCGCGGCTCGTCGTCCCGGGCGACGCCGAGTGGCCCACCCAGCTTGACGACCTGGGAGATGTCAGGCCTTTCGGGCTCTGGGTGGACGGGCGGGCGAACCTGCGCTTCTCCTGCCTGCGTTCGGTGTCGGTCGTCGGGGCCAGAGCCGCCACCGCGTACGGCACGACCGTGGCGGCCGAGTTCGCCATGAGTCTCGGCGGACGAGGCTGGACCGTGATCAGCGGCGGCGCGTACGGGATCGACGGCGCCGCGCACCGGGGCGCCCTGGCCTCCGGCACGCCGACGATCGTCGTGCTGGCCTGCGGAACGGACGTCTGTTATCCCAGCGCCCACGAGGACCTGTTCCGCGCCGTGCGGGAGCAGGGGGTGATCGTCAGCGAATGGCCGCCGGGGGCCCACCCCACCCGGCTCCGCTTCCTCGTCCGCAACCGGGTGATCGCCGCCCTGTCCCGGGGAACGGTCGTCGTCCAGGCCGCCGCCCGCAGCGGAGCGCTCAACACGGCCTCCCACGCCTCCGGTCTCACCAGGCATCTGATGGCCGTGCCCGGTCCCATCACCACCGACGTCTCCGCGGGCTGCCACATCCTGATCCGGCAGGGCAAGGCCGTCTGCGTGACCTCCGCCGAGGAGATCGTCGAAGTGGTCGGCTCCATCGGGGACGACCTCGCCCCGGAGCGACGCGGCCCCGTCTGGCCCCGTGACGGGCTGAACGACGAGACCAGGCGCGTCCTGGAGGCGATCCCGGCGCGGGGCGCCGCGGGCCCCGCCGCGATCGCCGTCGCCGCCGGCGTCGACATCGGGACGGCACTGTCCTGCCTCGGCGGCCTGGCCGCGGCGGGCTTCGTCGAGAACGCCGACCGGGGATGGCGGCTGCGGCCCACCGCCCGGGGCTGACACGTCACCCCGGCGCTCCCCCGCGCCGCCCCGAACGCGCGTAGGTTCAAGTGCGGGCCGCCGGCGCGGCCCGTCGAGGTGGCAGGGAGCGAAGGGAAGGGCGGGCATGACAGCGGGCGAAGGGCGGGATCACGGGCGGTTCGATGTCGTGCTGGAGCAGTTCGAACGGCATCTGCGTCTCGAACGGGACCTGTCACCCCACACGGTGCGGGCCTACCTGGGTGACGTCACCGCACTGATCGCGCACCTGACCGCGGCCGGGCAGACGGACCTGTCCGGCCTGGACATCACCGGCCTGCGTGACTGGCTGGGCGACCAGCACCAGGCCGGACGCTCCCGGGCGACGCTGGCCCGCCGTACGGCGTGTGCCCGGGTCTTCACCGCCTTCTGCCACCGCCGGGGCTGGCTGGCGAGCGACCCGGGTCTGCTTCTCGGCACCGCCAAGGCGGAGCGCCGGCTGCCCAAGGTGCTGGATCAGACCGAGGCCGGGGCCGTTCTCGACGCGCCCGCACCGGACGAACCCAAGGACCTGCGCGACCGGGCCATGCTCGAACTTCTGTACGCCACGGGCATGCGGGTGAGCGAGCTGTGCGGCCTCGACGTCGACGACGTGGACCGGGACCGCAACACGGTCCGGGTGATGGGAAAGGGGCGCAGGGAGCGGACCGTCCCGTTCGGCCTGCCCGCGCTCCGGGCGCTCGACGCGTGGTGTGTGCGCGGCAGGCCTCTGTGGGTCCGCGAAGGAAGCGGTCCGGCGCTCTTCCTCGGTGTCCGGGGAGGGCGCGTCGACCAGGGCACCGTCCGGCGCGTCGTCCACACCCGGCTGGCGCAGGTCGAGGGGGCGCCCGACATGGGTCCCCACGGGCTCCGCCACACCGCCGCCACCCACCTGCTCGAAGGCGGGGCCGACCTCCGGTCCGTCCAGGAACTGCTCGGACACGCCTCGTTGGCCACCACGCAGATCTACACCCATGTGTCGATAGAACGGCTACGGGCGGCCTACCGTCAGGCCCACCCCCGGGCCTGACGACTCCTCGTCCCGATCCTCAGCCGGCCGACCCTGCCCTCCACCAGCCCGGCCGGGCCAGGCCGGGGGCCGTCCGCATCGAAGCCCGCCCGGTCTGACGCCTCGTCGCGGCTGTCAGGGGCCGCCGACGGGCCAGCGGGGCAGGAGACGGACCTGTCCCTGCCCGAAGAGGAGAAGCGGATCGAGGTAGAGACGGCCACTCGACAGGCCCCGGTCACTCAGCACGCCCCCGTCACTCAACAGACCCCAGTGCAGGCATGACACCGGACAGTGCGCGGCGCCGTCCTCGATGACGCCGATGAGCTGTCCGGCCGCGACGACCTCACCGGGGCGTACCAGGGCACGCACCGGCAGGTAGGTGGTGCGCAACCCTCCGGCGTGCACGACCGTCACGACTCCCCGCCCGGCGATCCGCTCCGCCACGCCGGCCCTGCCCGGCCCCGCGGCCCTGACCTCCTCGCCGGGATCCGCCGCGAGGTCCACTCCCCGGTGACCGGCGAGCCAGCGCTGTGCGGGCGGATCGAAGCGCCTGAGCGGCCGTGCGGGCCTGGGCCTGAAAAGCGGCCACACCCATTTGGATGCTCCTCCGGGGAGCCGCATCCCCGCCGCCCGGGACGGGCCGGACGAGGCCGCCTCGCGCGGATAGTCGGCCGCCCCTGCCCGCTCCACCTCGGGCGGATGGCCCGCCGCCGCGGAGTGCTCCGTCCCGGGCGGAAGGGCCTCCGCGGGTCTGGCCGCCCGCACTGGCGCAGCGGGAAGGTGAGGCGCCTTCGAGGACGCGGGGGCCAGGGACGGCTTCGGAGGAGGATTTGGGAGAAGAACGGCGCCGGTGAAGCGGGCGGCGTCCGAGGGAGAGGCCAAAGCCGCGATCAGCAGGACGAGGACGAACGGATACGTGACGAGACGCATGCGGGCCAGGATGTGCCGTACGGTCCCGCGCCAGGCGGCCGAGCGCCGTTCTGTGGACAGGCACTCCACGGAGGACAGCCGTCGCGCACGATCAGCCGTTGTGCCCAGTCAATGCCGTAATCAGGCAGCCGGCCTCGTGCCGGAACAGGGCGCGTCCTCAATCAGCCGCTGTACCGCATCAGCCGCTCTCATGCCGGAACAGGGTCGTCCTCGATCAGCCGGGCTGGAGCAGCCGCCTCATACTCTGTCGGCCGCCGACCGGATGGCCGCCGTACCGGGCCGGCCGAGGTCGGACGCGGTCAGTTGGAGAAGCCTTCCTTCGGCATCTCGAGGTCCGGCTTGGCCAGTTCTTCGACGTTGACGTCCTTGAAGGTCACGACCCGCACGTTCTTCACGAAGCGGGCCGGGCGGTACATGTCCCAGACCCAGGCGTCCTGCATCTTGACGTCGAAGAAGACGTCGCCGTTCTCGGCGGTGCGCACGTCGAGATCGACGGAGTTGGTGAGATAGAAGCGCCGCTCGGTCTCGACCACGTAGGTGAACAGTCCGACCACATCGCGGTACTCCCGGTAGAGCTGCAACTCCATCTCGGTCTCGTACTTTTCGAGATCTTCGGCGCTCATCCCGGTCCTCCTCTTCCGCTCCCCGTCGAGATCCCTGCCGAGACTCCCGTCGAGGTCCCCATCAAGATCGCCGGCTGAGACCGGTCCTCTTCAGAGGACACCGGCCCCGACCTCATTCTCGCGCATGTCCCCATCCTGCCCCGTCCACAGTCCCCCCGCCGGGACCGGTGTCCCATGAGTCACCCTGGCCACCGTCACGAACGAGAACCGGTGCTGGGCACACGGCCCGTGGCGGGCCAGCGCCCGTCTGTGCCCCGGTGTCACGTATCCCTTGTGCAGGGCGAAGCCGTACTGCGGGTAGGTCTCGTCGAGACCGTGCATCAGCCGGTCCCTGGTCACCTTCGCCACGATCGAGGCCGCCGCCACGCATGCCGCGACCTGGTCGCCCTTCCAGACGGCCAGTGACGGCGCGGGCAACCCGGCCACCGGGAAGCCGTCCACGAGCACGTAACCGGGGACGAGCCCCAGCCCGGCGACGGCCCGCCGCATGCCGGAGATGTTGCACTTGTGCAGGCCGCGCTCGTCGATCTCCCTGGGTGGGATGACGACCACGCTCACGGCCCGCGCGGTCGCCATGATCCGCTCGTGGAGACGTTCGCGGACGGCCTCGGTCAGCAACTTGGAGTCGCCCAGCCCGTCGATCTCCCGCCCCAGCACGACCGCGGCGACCACCAGCGGTCCGGCGCAGGCGCCGCGCCCGGCCTCGTCCACCCCGGCGACCGGCGTGAAACCCCGCCGGGCCAGGGCCCGCTCGTAGCCGTAGAGTCCGGAGTCCCGCCGTACGACACTCGGGCGCGGACGATAGGCAGCTGTCATGACGAGAAGCAGATTACGCCCCATTCGGGACCTGCGATACGGCCGAAACCGCCTCCGGCGGCAAAGCCGCAGGTGAGATCAGCGAACGACCGAGAAAGTGTCGGGACGGGACAGGAGCGAGATCCGGTTCAGCGGCCAGTAGCGCAGGAACGCGCGCCCGATGATGTCGTCCTCCGAGATCGTGCCCTGGTGTCCGTCGTCCAGGTAGAAGCGCGAGTCGGCGGAGTTGTTCCGATGGTCGCCCATCAGCCACACCCGCCCCTTGGGGACCTTCACGTCGAAGTCCCGGCCGGAGGGATAGACCCCCGGGTAGAGGTACTTGCCCTCCTCGTCCAGGGGCGTCCCGTTCACGGTGATGCGGCGCTTGTCGTCGCAGCACTTCACATGGTCGCCGCCGACGCCGATCACCCGCTTGATCGTGTCCTCGCCGTCCCAGCCCTTGAAGACCACGATGTCGCCGCGCTCCACGGACCCCAGCTTGTACGCGAGCTTGTTGACCACGACGTAGTCGTTGATCAGCAGCGTGTTCTGCATCGACTCCGACGGGATGTAGAACGACTGCAGGAGGAACGTGTGGATCAGCAGTGCGGCGACCACCCCGCCGACCATGTACAGGAGGGTGTCCCGCAGACCCGAGCCCTTCTTGGCGGCGTCCTTCTCCTGCTTCCCGGGCCCGGTCTCCGTCGGCACCGTCTCCGCCGGCACCGTCTCCGATGGTCCGGCCCCGGCCGGGCTCTCGTCCACGGGACGTACGGGCCCGCCGCCCGCGCCTAAGCGGCTCTCGTCGGCCTCGCTCACTTGCTCTCGCTCTCTCCTCCGGGCTCGCGCACGTCCGCTCTACCGCCGCCGCCTCAGCCTGCGCCCCATCCGGCGCCCCATCCGGCGCCCCACGGCGACCAGCGGCACGGCCCCGGCGAAGCCGGCCGCGAACGGCGCCGCTCCGGCGGCGGCCTGGAAGCCCGGCTGCCCGAACGTGTCCGGGATCGGCAGGATCTTGGCCCGGTCGAACGGCCAGACGATGACGAACGCGCGCCCGATCACCTTGTCGGCGGGGATCGTACCGCCGCCCGGGTCACCGGTGTGCAGGCGGGAGTCCCAGGAAAGCGAGCGGTGGTCGCCCATGACCCACAGGCGGCCCGGCGGCACGGTGACCTCGAACGGCCGGTCCGACGGCGCGTTGCCCGGGTACAGATACGACTTCTCGTCGAGCGGCACGCCGTTCACGGTGACGCGGCCCTGGGCGTCGCAGCACTTGACCTTGTCTCCGGGGACGCCGATGACCCGCTTGATGTAGTCCTTCTCCCCCGGGACCATTCCGAAGGCCGTGCCGATCCAGCGCATGGCCCCGACGACGGGGTTCGACGGCTCCTCTATCTGCACCTCGGGGTCCCAGGAGTCCACTCCGGAGAACACGACGACGTCACCGCGCGCGATGTCGCGTACGCGGTAGACGAGCTTGTTGACCAGGACCCGGTCGTTGATGAGGAGCGTGTTCTCCATCGACCCCGACGGGATGTAGAACGCCTGGACCACGAAAGACTTGATCAGCAGGGCCAGAGCGAGAGCGACCACGATCAGAACGGGCAACTCACGCCAGAACGAGCCTTTCTTCTTGCCGTCCTCGGCGTTCTGCTTGACGTCTTCGGCGACCACGTCCACCCCGTCCTCGACAGGCGACTCGTGCCCGGCCCCTGTCCTCGCTAGCCAACGCTGCTGAGCCTAGATGATGTCCAGGACGGCGAGCGTCGAGGACACCGCATCCCCGGCCAAAAAGAAAGTGGCCCGCACCTGAGGCACGGACCACGATCCCCAAGGCCCTACTTGGCGGCCGGCAGCGCCTCGCGCTTCTCGCGGATGCGGGCGGCCTTTCCGCGCAGGTCACGCATGTAGTACAGCTTGGCCCTGCGGACGTCGCCGCGGGTTACCAGCGTGATCTTCTCGATCACCGGGCTGTGGACCGGGAAGGTGCGCTCGACGCCGACGCCGTAGCTGACCTTGCGGACCGTGAACGTCTCACGGATACCGCCGCCCTGACGGCGCAGGACGAACCCCTTGAACACCTGGATACGGGACCGGTTGCCCTCGACGACGCGGACGTGAACCTCCAGCGTGTCACCCGGGCGGAAGTCCGGTACGTCGCTGCGCAGGGCAGCCTTCTCGAGCTCCTGGATCTGCGTGTGCATGGCGGCGGTTCCTCATTGACATGAGCACGCGGAGGTCCACCCGGCCGGGCCGCGGCTCGGCATCGAGGGGGACACGCGCGCTTGGCTTGATACGTCTTGTCTGCCACGTCTCGACCGGGGCTCACCCGGACATGCGGAAGTAGGCAGCAGCGACTCAGTCTGCCACATCTTCCGGCGCTGCGCGAAACGCGCCGCCCGACTCGCCGACCGACACTGCGGCGGACCGGTGTTCCTCGAACTCCTCGACGACCCGCCGGTCGTGCTTGTCGAAGCTCTCCCGGTCGAGCCTGGCGGCCAGTTCCGGCCTGCGCTCCAGCGTGCGGCGCAGCGCCTCGTCCCGCCGCCACCGGGCGATCCTGCCGTGATGACCCGACAGGAGGACCTCGGGCACCTCGTGCCCCCGCCACACGGGCGGTTTCGTGTAGACGGGGCCTTCCAGCAGGTTGGCCATGGCACCCGGGGCGAAGGAGTCGTCGGCCACCGACCGCGCGTTGCCGAGGACCCCGGGCAGCAGCCTGCCCACGGCCTCGACCATCACCAGGACGGCGGCCTCTCCCCCGGCCAGGACGTAGTCGCCGATGCTCACCTCGTCGGCCCGCAGGCGGGCGCCGTACTCGGCCACGACCCGGGAGTCGATGCCCTCGTAGCGCGCGGGCGCGAACAGCAGCCACGGCTCCTTGGCGTACTCCAGCGCCACTTCCTGGGTGAACGGCCGTCCGCTCGGCGTGGGCACGATCATCCGGGGCAGCGTGTCCTCGCCGGAGACGGCGCGTCCCTCTCCGATCACGGCGTCGACGGCCGCGCCCCAGATCTCCGGCTTCATCACCATGCCGGGCCCGCCGCCGTACGGCGTGTCGTCCACCGTCTTGTGGACGTCGTGGGTCCAGTCGCGGAGCTGGTGCAGGTGGATGTCCAGGATGCCGCGCTCGCGCGCCTTGCCCATCAAGGAGACGTCGAGCGGAGCGAAGTACTCCGGGAAGATCGAGATGATGTCGACGCGCATGCGGCCGCTCCTACTCCGCCCCGGTGTCGAGCTCGGTGTCGAGCAGTCCGGGCGGAGGGTCGACGACCAGGATCCCCTTCCCGAGGTCGATCTCGGGCACGAGCGCCTTGACGAACGGGATGTACGCGTCGTCGAGGGCCGGCCGGGTCACCACCAGCAGGTCCTGGCCGTGGTGGAGGACGTCGCCCACCTCGCCGACCCGTTCTCCCTCGGTCGTCACGACCGTCAGGCCGATGAGTTCGTGGTCGTGGAACTCGTCGGGGTCCTCCAGCGGCGGCAGGTCGGCGGAGTCCACGACGAGCAGCGTGCCGCGCAGCGCCTCGGCGGCGTCGCGGTTCGCCACGCCCTCGATGGTCAGCAGCAGGATGTCCTTGTGCCACCGGGACCGCTCGACGGTCACCGGGCCGGCCGAGGCCGGGTCGGTGACCAGCGTCGTACCCGGGGCGAACCGCGAGTCGGGGTCGTCGGTGCGCACCTCGACCGTGACCTCGCCCCGCACGCCGTGCGGACGGCCGATCCTGCCCACGACTAGCTGCACGTGCCGCCTACCTCCGCCAACAATCCTTCTTCGTCACTTTTCGTCCCGAGGCGCCGCCGCATCCCTGCGACCGCCTCGCGACCACTCGCGGAAAGCCCCGGAAAACACACCGGGGGACCCCGGTGCGGGGTCCCCCGGGCGCGAGCGTCGCCGCTGGAGCGGGCTCAGCGCGCCTCTTCAAGGTCGACCAGGTCGATCCGCACGTACTTGCCGTCCGACAGGGCGTTGACGACGGTGCGCAACGCCCTGGCCGTACGGCCGCCACGGCCGATCACCTTGCCGAGGTCGTCGGGGTGAACCCGGACCTCGAGAACGCGCCCGGTGCGAATGCGCCGGGCGCGGACCCGGACGTCGTCCGGATGCTCGACGATGCCCTTGACCAGGTGTTCGAGGGCTTCCTCGAGCACCTCAGGCCTCGCCTTCCGGCTTCTCCTCCGCGGCCGGGACCTCGGCGGTCTCTTCGGCCTTCGCAGGCTTCCTGGCCTTCTTCGGCGTGGTGGCGGCGGCGCCGGTGTCACTCGACAGCGACTCCCGGGCCGCGGCCTCGTACGCCGCGTGCCGGTCGGGCTTGGGCTCGGCGACCAGGAGCGGAGTGGCGGGGGCGGGCTCGCCCTTGAACTTCTGCCAGTCGCCGGTCAGCTTGAAGATCTTGAGGACCGGGTCGGTCGGCTGCGCGCCGACGCTCAGCCAGTACTGCGCCCGCTCGGAGTTCACCTCGATGCGCGAGGGGTTCTCCTTCGGGTGGTAGAGGCCGATCTCCTCGATCGCCCGGCCGTCCCGCTTGCTCCGGGCGTCGGCGATGACGATGCGGTACTGCGGGTTGCGGATCATTCCGAGCCGCTTGAGCTTGATCTTGACTGCCACGGGTGTGGTCTCTCCTGCATTAGAGCGTGGGTGAGCGGTGTCTCGTCGAGTGGGGCACGACGCGAACCCGCTCGAGGGACAGACGCGGCCGGCGGAGGTGAGAGGGCATCCGCCTGGTCACGATGTTCCAGCCTGACATTCTGCCAGATGATTGCGCATGCTCGGGCAACGACGGCCCCGGCGCCGCTCCCGGTTTTCCCCCTCCCGGGAAAAGGGGCACCCGGAAAGGACCCGGAGAGGCTCCGCCGGTGACGGGGAGACACGCGCCCTCGTGGAAAGGGCGCCCGATCAGGCGAACTGACCGGCCGGATCGGCCGTCCAACAGGCATGCGAGTAATCACGAGCACAGCCGGCGTCGCGGCGGCGGCGGCCATCCTGCTGTCCACCGGCTACGCCCTGTCCGCCGTCGACGCCGCGCGTCCGGCGTCCGGAGCATCGGCCGCGGGGCCGGGCGGAGGTTCCGGCGAGGGTACGGGCAGGGCCGCCGGCGCGGTCTCCGCCTCGTCGGCACCGGCGGCGCACGACACGATCCGCGCCGCATCCACCTCCACCACCTCCACCGGCTTCTCCGCCAAGGCGCCCGCGCGGTGCCGTACGACGGGACTGCGGGCACGCGTCGGGCGGCAGGACCCGGGAGCGGGGAACCGCTACGCGCCGCTCGTGCTGACCAACACCTCGGGCCGGACCTGCTGGGTCTACGGCTTCGTCGGGCTCGTCCTGATCGACGGCCGGGGCGACGTGCTGCGCACCCGCACCCGCCGGGAGAGCGTGACGCCGCACCGGGTCACGCTGCGGCCCGGCGCGAGCGCGCACGCGCGACTGCACTGGACGGTGGTGCCGACCGACCACGAGACCCGGTGCCCCGCCTCGGCCCGGCTGATGATCATTCCGCCGGACGAGGTGGCGCACCTGGAGGTCCCGTTCAGCGCCACGATCTGCGACGACGGCAGGATCGACGCCAGGCCGATGGCCCCCGGCGCCGGCCTCTGACCCCGCCGGCCGACCGTTACTTCTGGCCGGGCAGCTTGAGCTTGGAGGGGTCGAAGCCGGGCGGAAGCTCCAGGCCGGGGGGCAGCTGACCGCCGTTCCCGAGGTTGCCGAGCAGGCCCTTGGGCAGCTTCGGCTCGTCCGAGCCGTCCGAGGCGGCGTTCGCCCCGGCCTTGCCCAGCGCGGCCTTGCGGGGGTCGCCGCTGACGCGGCGGCCCTTCTTGGGCTTCTGCGCCTTCTGCTTGCGCCCGCCGGGCATGCCCGGGATGCCCATGCCCTGGGTCATCCGCTTCATCATCTTCTGCGCCTCGAAGAACCGGACGACCAGGTTGTTCACCTCGGTGACCGTCACTCCGGAGCCCTTGGCGATGCGCGCCCGGCGGGAGCCGTTGATGATCTTCGGGTCCTGCCGCTCACCGGGGGTCATCGAGCGGATGATGGCGGCGACGCGGTCCAGGTCGCGGTCGTCGACCTGGTTGAGCTGCTCGCGCATCTGGCCCATGCCCGGCATCATGCCGAGGAGGTTCTTGATGGGCCCCATGCGGCGGACCATCATCATCTGCTCGAGGAAGTCGTCGAGGGTGAAGCCGTCGCCGGAGACGAGCTTGCCCGCCATCTTGGCGGCCTCCTGCTCGTCGAACGTCTTCTGCGCCTGCTCGATCAGGGTGAGGATGTCACCCATGTCGAGGATGCGGCCCGCCATCCGGTCGGGGTGGAAGGCGTCGAAGTCCTCGAGCTTCTCGCCGGTGCTGGCGAACATGATCGGCCGGCCGGTGACGTGCCGCACCGACAGGGCCGCGCCGCCGCGGGCGTCGCCGTCGAGCTTGGTCAGCACGACGCCGTCGAAGCCGACGCCGTCCATGAAGGCGCGGGCGGTGCTCACCGCGTCCTGGCCGATCATCGCGTCGAGCACGAACAGGACCTCGTCCGGCGTGACCGCGTCGCGGATGTCGGCGGCCTGCTTCATCAGCTCCTGGTCGATGCCGAGGCGGCCGGCGGTGTCGACGATGACCACGTCGTGCTGCTGGCGCCGCGCGTGGTCCACCGACTGCCGCGCCACCGCGACCGGGTCGCCCACGCCGTTGCCTGGCTCGGGGGCGTACACCGCCACTCCGGCCCGCTCGGCCATGACGGCGAGCTGCTGCACGGCGTTGGGGCGCTGGAGGTCACAGGCCACGAGCAGCGGGGCGTGCCCCTGCTCGCTCAGCCACCTGGCGAGCTTGCCGGCGAGGGTCGTCTTGCCCGAGCCCTGGAGACCGGCCAGCATGATCACGGTCGGCGGGTTCTTGGCGTAGCGCAGCCGCCGCGTCTCGCCGCCCAGCACCTCGATGAGCTCGTCGTTGACGATCTTCACGACCTGCTGGGCGGGGTTCAGCGCCTGGGAGACCTCGGCGCCGCGGGCCCGCTCCTTGATCCGGGCCACGAAGTCCTTCACGACCGGCAGCGCGACGTCCGCCTCAAGAAGCGCGATGCGGATCTCGCGGCAGGTCGCGTCGATGTCGGCGTCGGAAAGCCTGCCTTTGGACCGAAGGGAGGAGAAGACCGAAGTCAGCCGGTCGGAAAGCGTCTCGAACACGTGTTTGGCCAGCCTCGAAGCGAGTGGACGGGTCGGTGAACCATCAGTCTCCCCAGACTATCCGCCCGTACGGCGTTCACGCCCGCGCCGCCGTGGTGAGATCGCCGGGCGGCGCACCGGGGTCGTCACCGGAGTGCGCCGACGTGCGACGTCAGGGCGTGCTCGACGAGCGTGATCAGGGTACTCTTCACCGATCCCCGATCCCGGGCGTCCGTACGGACGATCGGGACCCCGGGTGAGATCGTGAGCGCCTCCCGCAGTTCGTCCTCCGAGTGGGTGTACTGCCCGTCGAAGCCGTTGACGCCGACGACGAACGGCAGCCGCGCCTCCTCGAAGTAGTCCACCGCGGGAAAACTGTCGGCCAGCCGCCGGGTGTCGACCAGCACCACCGCACCGATCGCCCCCCGCACCAGGTCATCCCACATGAACCAGAACCGATGCTGACCCGGCGTACCGAACAGATACAGAATCAGATCCCGATCCAGCGACACCCGCCCGAAGTCCATCGCCACCGTCGTGGTCGTCTTGTGCGGC